>NZ_JARWPM010000407.1 GCF_029869215.1 Nocardia carnea | reverse complement strand
GGGGGTGGGTGCCCTAACGGTTTGCGCCCGTGGCGTTTTGGTGTACTACCTGGGATCAAATTGTTTTTCGTACGCCGGCGCCGTCACGGGGGGGGGTTCGGGCGACAGCGCGCGGATCATCCCAGCCGGGCCTCGATGGCTTCGATGATGCGGGGGCGGAGTTCGGCGGCGCGGATGATGGCGTCCACCGAGCCGACCTCGACGGCGCGCTGGATGCTGTGCACGGCGTCGAATTCCGCGGCGACCTCACCCAGCTTCTCGGCGCGGACCGAGGAGCGCAGTTCGTCGAGTTCCGCGGTGAGGGCGGCGCGTTCGGTGCCGGAGGCGTTGGCGGCGCGTTTCTCCAGGTCCCGGACCCGGGTGTCGGTGGCGGTGCGTTTGCCGACCTCACCGGCGAAGACCACGGCCGCGGCGGGGGCGCCGCCGAGGACCGAGGCGAAGGAGCCCTCGATGGCCAGAACCGTCATATTCGGGTTGAGGGCCTTCGAGAACACCACGAACGCGCCACCGTGGTAGCGGGAGATCACGCAGAACACGATCGGGCCGTCGAAATTGACGATTGCCCGGCCGATTTCGGCGCCGTACTCGAGTTGCAGTTTGCGCATCGATTCCGGGGAACCGTCGAAACCGGACAGGTTCGCCAGCACCACCAGCGGGCGGTTACCGCTGGCCGCGTTGATCGCCCGGGCGGCCTTCTTCGACGACTGCGGGAACAGGGTGCCCGCGGTGTAGGTATCGGGGCCGTCCGTCGCCGGGAAACCACGCCGCGGGATGCTCTGGGATTCGATACCCAGCAGGCAGACCGGGATACCGCCCAGGTGCACGTCCTGGACGACCGCGGTTTCGGCGTCGGCCATCCCGGCCCAGCGTTCGAGCACGGGATGGTCCTGGTCGGACAGGGCGCGCATCACGGTGCGGATATCGAACGGCTTCTTGCGGTCCGGGTTGGCGGTGGGGGAGAAGATCTCCCCGACGGTGGTGAAACCGCTGTCCGCCAGGACGTGCGGGAAATCCGAGATATCGCGGTCGACCGGGTCGGTGGTGGCCGCACGACGGGGTGCCTGCTCGCCGGGGGCGATGTAGGTGTGGTCGTAGTGCGACATCAGCACACCGCGAGCCGCGGTGAGGTTCGGCGCCCAGTACTGCGCCTGGCCGTTCGGGCCCATCACGCGGTCGTAACCGCCGATACCGAAGTTGTCCTCCGCGGAGACGCCGCCGGAGAAGTCCAGCGACTGTTTACCGGTGAGCACCATGGCCGAATCCGGGGTCATCACCAGGATGCCCTTGGTGTGCATGAGCATGGTGGCTTCGGCGTTCCAGTACGGCTGGGCGCCGACGTTGATCCCGGCGACCACGATATTGATCTCCTGGCCGGCCTGGGTGAATTCGACGATGCGTTTGAGCGCCGCCGCCACCCAGTCCATGTTCTCGGTGCCGGAGGTCATCGAGATCCGGGCACCGGAGGACAGGGCGTACCACTCCAGCGGGACCTGCATACTGTCGGCCAGGTCGAGCGCGGCGATGATCCGGCGGCATTCCGGTTCCGAGAGCGCGCCCAGCGATTTGGTGGGATCGCCGAGCAGCACCACGCGGGTGATGCCCTCGGGGTACCGGTCGGTCGGGGTGGTCACCACACCGGCGACGATGGCCGCGGTATTGCGGCCCTTCGGCCGGTCGACGGGTACCAGCGCGTGGTCGGCGTCGAGATCGTATTCGGTGAAATCGCCGAGCAGATCGGTCAATTCGTACGGGTAGACGGCATTGCGACCGGCCGCCCGCAGCACCTTCTGCCGGTACTCGTCCAGCGGCTCCACCGGTTCGTCGGAGCGTTCGCCGACGACGACCTGGGTACCGCCGATCGCGTCGAACGTGATGCGCAGCGCGAGCTTGACCAGTTCACCGGTTTCCGGATCGGGCTGGCGGGCGATGAGCAGGATCTCCTCCAGCCCGGCGCCGACCGTGGTCGGCCGTACTCGTTCGACGATCTTCTCCAGCTCGCCGCGGGTGATATCGATCGGCGGCCAGATGTACATCACGATGCGGTTGGTCTGCAGCCGTTTGGCCGCCGGCCGCCCGGCCTGCGCGCGCCGGATGGAATCGAGGCAGGTGGCGATGGTGCTCTCCGCGGTCGGCAGGGTGACCAGCCGGCCGTCGTGATCGCGCAGCGCGGTCAGGTCACGGACCTGCGCGAACGCGACGAGACGCTCATCGGCCGGGTTCTCCTTGGCGACACACCGGAACAGGTACACCTCCTCGTTGTCCGAGGACGGCAGCTGGGTGAGATCGAACTTGTGCAGCCGCTTCATCTGCATCCGCTGCGCGATATACGGGTGCAGGCCGCGAATGAGCCGTTCCTCGTCCAGCCCGGTGGCCGACGGGCGGAACGTGAAGTGGTAGTGCATCACCGCGTTATCGCTACCCGCCACGGTGGCGGTGATCCGGTGCACCAGGTTGGGCACCGGCTGCGCGTTGAGCACCTCGTGCAGCGCCGCCGCCATGGCGTCGAAATCCTCGGGCTGGTTCTCCCAGGACAGGTAGATATCGGCCTCGATGGAGGCGGTGCCGGTGGCCAGTTCGGACAGTCCGCGCATGGTCTCGGCGAGCGAATCGAAGCTCACCGCGGCCGACACCAGATTCACGCCCTTGCGTTCGGCGACGACGAAGGTGCAGTCGCCGGCCTGCCGGGTGCGCACGCCGGTGAGGTCCTTGTTGCCGTAGTAACGGCGGGTCAGCACCTCCAGCATCACCGTGTTGTCGGCGGAACCGCGCGACAGCCGCTGGCCGAGCAGCCGCACCAGCGGCTCGGTGGCGCTGACCATGGCGGCGATCCGGTCGCCGCGGTCGGCCGCGTCCGGGTTGGCGTCGAGGTAGGCGAGGTTCTTTCGGGCGTCGGTGTAGACGCGGGCGCGGTTGCGGCGCAGCACCGGCTGGCCGTACCAGGCGAAGACCAGACCGCGGGTGAGGTCGGCGATCACCGGGAAACGCACCTGGGTGGCCGCCACCAGGCGTTCCAGCGCCAGGCCGACGGGTTCGCGCAGCACCCGGTCGGGCATCGGCTCACGCAGCCATTCCCGCAGCAGGGTCGAGATCACCTCGACGGTGTCGGCGGGGCGCTGCTGGGCCAGGAAGATCCGGAACACCGCGGATTCGAGGTCGGGGGTGCGTTCCAGGTCGGTGACGCCGTAGTGCGCGAGCGCCGTGGCCAGTTTCGCCCGGTACGACTCCGGCAGCCCGGCCCGCTCGACATCGAGACTCTGCAAATAGGTGTGGAAGTATTCGCGGGCGCTGTGCACATGGCCGCGGCCGCCGCCGTCGTCGTCCGAGGGGCGGTTGTGGCTGAGTTCGGCCAGATCGGCGAACACCTGCATGAGGTCGAGTTCCTCGGCCAGCGGGCGGTGATTGTCCGCG
Source organism: Nocardia carnea (assembly GCF_029869215.1). Classification (GTDB taxonomy): domain Bacteria; phylum Actinomycetota; class Actinomycetes; order Mycobacteriales; family Mycobacteriaceae; genus Nocardia; species Nocardia carnea_B. Next base: position 30,683 of record NZ_JARWPM010000407.1, on the reverse strand, counting down.
ACGGCCGCGCTGCGCGCACTGAGATATTCCGCGAGGACCCGGCGATCGTCGTGCGGGTCGACATCGAAGCCCAGCAGCAGGCTGCGCAGATCCTGCAGGCCGCGGGTCAGCCGCTCGTGCGGCTGCACCTCGGCGGGCGCGTCGGGCAGATCCAGCACCACCGAGGCGGTGGCCGCGGTATCGCCGGCGGCGTCGTCCTCGGCGAGCGGTTCCAGGCGCAGCAGCGGCGCACCGGTCTCCACCTGGGTGCCGACGGAAACACCGCATTCCTTCACCCGGCCCCGGAACGGCGCCCGCAGCACCGTTTCCATCTTCATGCTCTCCAGCACCAGGACGGGTGCGCCGGCCTCGACCTCGTCGCCGACCTCCAGCGGGGTCGCGACCACCAGCGCGGGTGCCGGGGACCGGACCACACCGCCCTCGTCCCGGCTGATCCGGTGGGTCACACCGTCGATATCGACCAGGTGCACCGGGCCGTGCGTGCCGGTGGTCAGGCGGTAGCGCACGCCGTTCACCACGACCTGGCCGGTGTGCTGGTCGAAACGTTCCAGGTCGACATCGGCGGTGCGGGTCTCGGCGCCCGCCTCGATCCCGACCCGGAACCGGTGCGCACCGATCCGGGCGACCCGCACCCGGTAGCTCGCGCCGCGCAACTTCAGGTCCAGCGGCCGGCCGCTGTCGTGCTGCACCTGCGGGCGGCCACCGGCGGCCGTGGAGAGCAGCCGGTGCCGTTCGACCCGCTCCTCTTCCTCGTAGGCATCGATGGCGGCGGCGGCCAGCGCGACGGTGGAGTGGCGGTGCGAAACCAGCCGGCCCTCCGCGCGCACGCGGTCGATCCAGCCGGTATCGGCACTGGCGTCGATCACCTCGGGCTGATCCAGCAGATCGAGGACGAAGCTCTTGTTGGTGGCGCCGCCCTCGATGATCACCCGGGTCTGCGCGACGGCGCGGCGCAACCGGCCCAGCGCCTCGTCCCGGTTACGGCCGTAGGCGATGATCTTGGCGATCATGGAGTCGAAATCGGCGGGGATGGTGTCGCCCTCGCTGACCCCGGTATCGACGCGGATACCCGGCCCGGCGGGCAGGTCCAGGTGCGCGATCCGGCCCGGGGCGGGCGCGAAGTCACGGTCGGGGTCCTCGGCATTGAGCCGGGCCTCGATGGCGTGGCCGCGTTCGGCCGGCGGTTCACCCTCGAGCCGGCCGCCGGAGGCGACCAGCAGCTGCGCCCGGACCAGGTCGAAACCGGTGGTGTATTCGGTGATCGGATGCTCGACCTGCAGGCGGGTGTTCACCTCCAGGAATGCGAACAACTGCTCACCGGGGTGGTACAGGAATTCCACGGTCGCCGCGCCGCGGTAGTCCACCGCGATCGCCAGCCGCTCCGCGGACGCCTTCAGCTCGGCGGCCTGCTCGGCGCTCAGCACCGGCGAGGCCGATTCCTCGATAATCTTCTGGTTACGCCGCTGCACCGAGCAGTCGCGTACGCCGAGGGCCCACGCGGTGCCCTGGCCGTCCGCGATCACCTGCACCTCGACATGCCGGGCGCCGGTGACCAGCCGCTCCAGGAACACCACTCCGCTGCCGAACGCGCGCACGGCCTCCTGGCGGGTGCGCTCGTAGGCGTCGGCGAGTTCGGCCTCATTGGTGATCACCCGGATACCGCGGCCGCCGCCACCGGCGGTCGCCTTCAGCATCAGCGGGTAACCGATCTGATTCGCCGCGGCCAGGGCGTCGTCGAGTGTTTCCACCGCGCCGCGGCTCCACGGCGCGACCGGCACCCCGACCTCCTCGGCGATCAGCTTCGCGCCGATCTTGTCGCCGAGCTTGCGCATGGCCTCCGGATCGGGGCCGACGAAGGTTACGCCGATCTCTTCGCAGAGTTCCGCGAACGCCGGATCCTCGGCGACGAACCCCCACCCGACCCAGGCGGCATCCGCCTTGGTCGCCAGCAGCGCGCTGCGCAGGACCTTCAGGTCCAGATACGGGCGCGCGGAGGCCGGGCCGAGGTCATAGGCCACATCGGCTTCCCGTACGAACGTCGCGGTCCGGTCCACATCGGTGTACAGGGCGACAGTTTCTATCTGTTGCCCGGTCTCGGCGGACAGATCCCGGACAGCGTGGATGAGCCGCATAGCGGACTCCCCACGGTTCACGATGGCGATGCGGTTGAACACTCGCCGACTCCTTCCTGCGCAAGCACGAGCCCCGGTCGGGGCGGGGGTTGCGGGTACGTTTGGGCCAGTCTGCCCTGTCACCGCGCGAATTCGCACAGCGTATGGGGGCTACTCGCCCGTATCTTGCCGAATCGGGGGTTCGCGGCGCCTTGGGTGAGGTCGGCGCCGGCTCTCCCCTCCGTCCGCGCCGGTCATCGCTGTCCGCTCCGGGCGGCGTGTCTCGGCCATTGCGACGGTGTGTGCATCACCGGTATCGGCCACGGCCGCCTGTGCTTTTATAGGGCAGGCTTACCTATCTGCTTCGGCGGAGATATCGAGGACCTGTAATGCACACGAACCCGGGCGTGTTGTCGCCACTCACCACAGCGCAGCGCGAAATCTGGTTCGCTCAGCACCTACACGATCACATTCCGTTCACCATCACCCAGTACGTGGACGTGACCGGTCCCTTCGATTGCGCCGCCTACGCGGCTGCCGGGCGCCGGGCGGCCCGGGAGCTCGGCGTGTACCTGCGGTTCGGTCTCGGCGCGGACGGCACCCCGTGGCAGCGGATCGAGTTCGACCAATACGACGAACTCGATGTCCTCGACCTGAGTGCCGAGCCCGATCCGCACACCGCGGCCGCGGAATGGATGCGTACCCACCGGCAGCGGCCGATGGACGTCACGGCCGATCCACCATTGGAGTCGACCGTGCTGCGGCTCGCTCCGCGCCGGCATCTGATCTACACCCGGGCCCATCACCTCCTGCTGGACGGCTACGGCGCGATGATCCTGGCCCGCCGGACCGGCGAACTCTACGAGCTGATCCGGGCGGGTGCCGAGTTGCCCGACCTCGAGCCCGGGTCACCCGAGCTGCTGCTGGCGGCGGACCGGGCCTATCGGGCCTCGCCGCGGTGGGAGAAGGACCGCCGATACTGGGCCGAGCACGCGGCCGGGCTGCCCGAGCCGGTGACCCCTGCCCTGCGGTCGGGCGATCTCGCCGCGTACTCGGTGGTGGCCGGCATCGATCTGGACCCGGCCCGCGCCGCGGCATTGGAAACCGTCGCCGACGGGGCCGGGGTTGCCGCGGTGCTGGTCGCCGTATTCGGTGCCTATCTCGCCCGGGTCACCGGTGCCACGGAGGTAACGCTGAGTCTGCCGGTGGCCGCGCGCACGACCGCGGTGTTGCGCCGCAGCGCCGGGCTGGTCAGTAATGTCGTCCCGCTGCGACTTCCGGTTTCCGGTTCCGCCCGCCTTGCCGACCTGCTGGCCGTGGTGCGGGCCGAAATAGGTGGTGCGCTACGACACCAGCGCTACCGCGGCGAAGATATCGCCCGCGCCGCCGCCGTCGGCGAGCGGCAGATCGATCGCGATTTCGGCCCGGCCGTGAACATCATGAACTTCCACTCCGCGGTCGAGCTGGGCCCCGCGCGCGGCACCCTGCACATGCTCGGCACGGGGCCGGTCCCGGATCTGGCGTTCAATGTCTATCCCGGGTCGACGGCCGGTCTGCGGACGGAATTCGAGGCCAATCCGAATCGGTACACCCGCGCCGAACTGACCGCACACCACGCACGATTCCAGCGGCTGCTCGACCATCTCACCGGTGACGCGGCGGCCACGGTCGAGGGTTTCGATCTGCTGGACGATCGCGAGCGCCGCATCCTGGTGCCCCTGCGCGGACCCGCGTCCGCCCCGGCCGAACCACTGGCCGCGCTGATCGCCGCCGCGGTGCAACGCGATCCGGACGGTATCGCGGTGGTGCACGGCGAACGGCGCTGGAGTTACCGGGAATTCGACCGGCGCACGGATGTGCTCGCGCGTGCCCTCATAGCGGCGGGCGCCGGCCCGGAACGGCTGGTGGTCACCATGCTCGAGCGCTCGGCCGAATCGGTGGCCGCGGTCTGGGCGGTGGCCAAGTCCGGAGCCGCCTTCGTGCCGGTCGATCCGGGCTACCCGGACGACCGGATCGAGTACCTGCTCGCCGACTGCGGTGCGGAGGTGGCACTGACCACCACAGCACACGCGGGCCGGCTGCCCACCGATATGCGCAGTGTTCTCCTCGATGATCTGTTCGACGCACCGCTGGGCGCCGCGGTCGGCGCCGTGACCGATGCCGACCGCGGTGCGCCGCTGTCCGCCGCCCATCCGGCCTATCTCATCTACACGTCCGGGTCCACCGGGCGCCCCAAAGGAGTAATGGTCACCCACGGCGGCCTGGCCAATCTCGCCGCCGAACGCCGCGAACGCTTCGGCCTGCGTCCGGGCACGGTGACCCTGCACCATGCCTCGCCCGGCTTCGATATGGCGGTGGGCGAGCAGCTGTGCGCACTGGCCGCCGGCACCACCATGGTGATCGCGCCACGATATGTCGTCGCGGGCGACGATCTGGCCGAGTTGATCCGCCGGGAGCGGGTGACCATGGCCATCATCACCCCGGCTGTACTCGCCACCCTCGACCCCTCGGCGGTACCGGCTCTCCGCGCGCTGGCGGTGGGCGGCGAGGCCGTGCGACCCGATCTCGTCGATGCCTGGGCGCCGGGCCGGTGTCTGCGCAACGGGTACGGTCCGACCGAGGCCACCGATATCGCAACGCTCGGCGAGCTCGAGGCGGGCCGGCCGGTCACCATCGGCGCACCCTTGCGGGGATTCCACGCGGTGGTCCTCGACGCCGCGTTGCGACCGGTCCCCCCGGGCGTCCTCGGCGAACTGTATATCGGCGGGCCGGCACTGGCCCGGGGCTATCACCGTCGTCCGGGGCTCACCGCGAGCCGCTTCGTCGCCGACCCGTTCGGCCCGCCGGCGGGGCGTCTGTACCGAACCGGTGATCTGGTGACGATCACCGAGGACGCCGAACCGCAGTTCATCTACCACGGCCGCAGTGATTTCCAGGTGAAGGTGCGCGGCTACCGGATCGAACCGGGCGAGATCGAGACGGCGCTCACCGCCCTACCCGGGATCGCCCGCGCCGCGGTCGTCGCCCATACCGATCCCCGAACCGGTACCCACCTGGTCGCGTATCTGGTGCCGGAGCCGGGTGCGCGGATCGAGCCGGCGACGGTGCGCACCGCGCTCGCCCGGCGGCTGCCCGCGTACTTGCGACCCGCCGCCTACGAAATCCTCGATACCCTGCCGTTGACCGCCAACGGGAAGCTGGATACCCGGCGGCTGCCGGTACCGGTGTTCGGGCGGACCGAGTTCCGCGCCCCGGCGGGCGCGGCCGAGGAACAGGTCGCGCGGGTGTTCGCCGAAGTTCTGCAGACCACGGAGCCGATCGGAGCCGACGACGACTTCTTCGCCCGCGGTGGCACCTCACTATCGGCGAGCCGGGTCGCGGCCCGGCTCGGAATGCCCATGCGTACGCTTTTCGATTCACCCACCGTCACCGAACTCGCCGCCGCGCTGGATGACCGGGAACTCACGCCCGCGCTCGAACTCGTGCCGGTATCCCGGCCGGGCCCGGTTCCACCGGCACCGGCCCAGTTGCGACTCTGGCTGCTCAACCAACTGCTGCCGGATTCCGCGGCCTACCATCTACCGGCGGCGGTCCGGTTGACCGGGGCACTGGACCTGGACGCGCTCCGTGCGGCCGTTGCGGCGGTACTGGATCGGCACGAGACCTTGCGCACCGTGTATCCGGAGCGCGGCGCCTCGGCCTACCAGCGGGTCCTGCCGGTCGGCGAGGCCCTGGCCGCGCTGGACCTGTCGCCGCACCAGGTGGCCGGTGATGCCGATCCAGGCGCGGCCGCGGAGGTGTTCGCGCGCCGGCCCTTCGACGTGGCCGTCGATCTGCCGATCCGTGTTCGTCTGCTCCGGACAGGTACCGACGCGCACGTCCTGTTACTCGTCGCGCACCATATCGCCGCAGACGGCTGGTCGCTCGGTCCGCTGATGGGCGATCTGATCACCGCGTACGAGGCCGCTCGCTCGGGGACTGAACCGGGCTGGCCGCCGCTCCCTGTGCGGTATATCGACTACTCCTGCCGGCAGCACGAAATACTCGGTGATCGCACCGATCCCGGTAGCCGCGTCACCCGGCAACTGGCGTACTGGCGCACTGTGCTGGCCGGAGTCCCGGACAGCCTGCCGCTACCCACCCGGCCCGGCGGTCCGGGCGAACGCGCCGGCGCGGGAGCGACGGTCGCGGTGGCGCCGGTCGTCACCGGAACCGCGCTCGGCGACAGCACGCCGTTCATGGTGGCCTTCGCGGCCTACGCGGTTCTGCTGCATCGATTCAGCGGTCGCACGGATATGGTCATCGGCGTCCCGGTGGCCGGTCGGGGGCATCCCGCTCTGGACCGGATGGTCGGCATGTTCGTGAATACCTTGCCGTTGCGCGTCCGTATCGACCCCGCCGCCTCGTTCCGCGACCTCGTCACCCGCGTGCGCACTGCCGCGCTGGACGCCTTCGAAAACGCCGATGTGCCCTTCGACCGGATCGTCGATGCCGTGGATGCCCCCCGCCTGGACGGCGGCCACCCACTGCTGCGCACCGTTTTCTCGTACGAGAACCTGCCCGCGCCGCCGCCACTGATGCTGGACGGCCTGGAAGTCGAGGTGCTGGAGGTGCCGCAGCGGACTACTCAGTTCGATCTGACCGTCACTGTCCGGGAAACGCCGGCCCGGGCAGTATTCGGCTACGACACTGCTGTTTTCGACGACGCCACCGTCACTGCTTTCGCGCACGGATACCGAGCGATACTCGCCGCGGCCCACGACGATCCGGATCGGCGGGTCGGCGATCTCGCCGAGATCATCGCTCCGACCGGGACGCGGACCGTCGCTCCGGTCATGTCCGGTACCGGTACCCCGGCACCCGCCACCGCGCACCAGGCTTCGGCCGGGACACCCCAAGAACAAGCCGTCGCGGCCGTCTTCGCGGAGGTCCTCGGGTTGCCGTCGGTGGGGCCGGAGGACGATTTCTTCGCTCTCGGCGGTACCTCGCTGCTGGTGTTCACCCTGCGCACGGCGCTGCGCGAGCGCCTGGGCCTGGAGGTGGAACCGCGTACCTTCTTCACCGCCGCGACCGTGCGAGCGCTGACCTCGGCCGCGGACGACGACGATCCCGCCGCGTTCGCCCGGCAACTGCTCGACGATGCACGGCTCGACCCCGGATTCTCGGTGGAGGCTGTCGCGCCCGCGGATCCGGACGGTCCGCTACTGCTCACCGGGGGCACTGGATTCCTGGGTACGCATCTGCTCCGCGCACTGCTGGATTCCGGCACGCGGACGGTGTACTGCCTGGTGCGCGCCACCACTGCGGTGGACGGCCTGGCTCGGCTGCGCACCGCCATGGCCGGATACGAGCTGGTCCACGACGATCTGCCGAACCGGGTCATCGTCGTCCCGGGCGATCTGGCCCGGCCCCGCCTGGGGCTGGACGAGCCGACATTCGTCGACCTGGCCCGCCGGCTCGGGGGCATCGTGCACAACGGCGCGCTCGTCAACCATCTGGCGTCCTATCGGCAGCTGCGCGCCGCGAATATCGGCGGCACCCGAGAGGTACTGCGCCTGGCCACGACATCCCGGAAGATCCCGGTGCACCTGGTGTCCACCTTGGACGCCGTGCTGGGCCCGGACCGCACCGGTCTCGTCACCGAGCGGAACGAGATCGCGGCTGCCGAAGTCGCCCGGCACGGTTATGTGGCGACCAAGTGGGTGGCCGAACAACTGGTGCTCCGAGCAGGCGAGCACGGTGTACCTGTCGCGGTGTACCGGCCCGGGTTGGTCGCCGGCTCCGTGCGCACCGGCGCTGTTGCGCCGGGCGACGCGCTGTGGACACTGCTGCGTGCCGCGGCACTGATCGGTGTCGCGCCGGAGGTGGGTGCGGCGGCGGTTTCGCTGGCGCCCGTGGACTATGTGGCTTCCGCGCTGGCCGCGCTGATCGCCGGAGCCCCGGCTTGCGGCGAAAGGTACCACCTGGTGAACACGGTTCCGACGCCCGTCCGGGAGCTGCTCGCCGGCCTCGCCCGGCTGGGTTGTCCGGTGCGCACCGTCCCGGCGGAGGAGGCCCAGCGTGTACTGGGTGAGCAGTTGGCGGCGGGTTCCGCACCGGAGGCCGACCTCGGGCGCGCCGCGCTGCTCATCGGCACCTATGTCGATCTCGATGTTCCCGGAACCGCCGATCTGGTGCTGGACGACAGCCGAACCCGCGCCGCGCTGGCGGGCAGCGGTATCACCTGCCCGGTAATCGACAGCGCGATCATCGATCGGTATCTGCGCCGGCTCCAGGAGACCGGTCTATCGGCACCGGCGGCCGGAGCCGTTCGCTGACCACCGGTCGACAGCAGGCCAGCCGTTCCCGCCGGGCGACGCGCCGGTCGGCCGTACGGGGGTCGCCGGTCCCCGCCGGTAGTGTTCCGATATGCGCGCCGGCAGCGATGCCCGGTGCGCCGGTCCGCTTGTCGAAGTTCCTACTCGATCCCGATTCGACTGGAGCGAAATGAAGCGCAAGCATTCGATTGTCACGATGGCCTTCGCCGCAACGACGGTGGCCGCTGCCGCTGTTGCCGCTCCCCCCGCCGGTGCGGCACCGGGCGAGATCGGCGTGGGTGGGCTGCGGCTGATCGCCTCGGTGGATGCCACGAATTTCGCCCCGGCCGAGGATGTCGCGGCCGGGGTACCGTTCACACACGCGACCAAAGTGTCCGGAAATTTTTCCGTCGTTCTCGACGGAGCGGGGGCGGCTCTACAGGGTGGCAAGATCGCTGTCGGGTACCTGGTCGGCTGTGCGGTGGACGTTTCGGACGGGTTGTCCATCGCGATCGCTCCGGAGATCGGGGGCGGGACCTCGATCTCGCCCTATACCGAACTCGAGGTCGCCACCACGTTCGAGGAAGGCGCCGCACCGGTTGTCACGGTCGCGCCGCTGGTCGGGGTGGAACCCAGTGTCGGAATGGAAGGGGCACTCGCCGGCGAACTCGCGGTGAATCTGGCGCCGGGTGAGGTGGCGCCGGTGGTGGTCGGGGAAACGACCCTCACTCCGGAAACGACCTTCCCGTATACGTTCGCGCACGCCAACACCCCGTTGAACATCGGCGGCTGCCTGTCGCCGGCCTCGGCCGTACCGTTCGTCACCGTCAGCGCCGAGACCTCCGGCGGGGCCGCACAGACAACCGGGTACGGCACCCCCTTCAGTTTCTGACCGCGGGCTCCCACGGGACCTGCCTGCCCGGTGGCGGCTCGGCCCGAGGGAGGGCCACCACCGGTCCCGGCTCGGGTCAGGGTAGCGGCAGGCAGGCACTTCCGGTGTCCAGGCCGCGGCTGCGGATATCGACCTCGATGTACTTCGAGGACGGGTACTGCCCGGGCGTGAACTGCTGCGCGGTGAGGTTCTGGCGGCCCGGCTGCTCGGGAACCCACTCGAAGGTGGCTGTCCCGTTCTCGGGGTGGTACCGGGCCTCGCCGAGGCGGTTACCGTTACCGCCGATCACGCCGCCACTGTTGATGATCGTGATCGGTCCCGCTTCGGTGGGTGGCGCGTCGACGGTTGCCGTCACCGTATAGGGGCACCCGGCACGCAAGCCCTCCGGTCCGGCGTCGATGGTTATCCCGGTCACCGCCGCCCCGGCGCCCGGCGCCGCGAGTGTGGCCGCCGGCCCGGCGATACCGAGAACTACGGCGGAGCCGAACAACCGAATGGGTTTACGCATACCTCGACCCTCTCGTTCATGACGTTCCGGTCGCCGCGAGTCTGCACGGGGCCGGATGCGTGCACTAGGTGACAGGACCGCGGTACCCCCTCGAAATACGAAAAAACGGGCAGCCGAGAAGTTTCCGTGGGAAACCGGGTCTCGCGGCGCAAGAGCGGCTCTGCGGTGTTCGGCCGAACGGCTGCGCACGGTGGTAGTGGCGCTGAAGCTGTGCATATTCACAGCACCCGCCGTCGGTGACGAATGCGCGGAATGCCGGGCGTTTCGGTAGCGTGAGCGACAGCGCGGGCAGAACTGAAGACGGGGCGTGGAAGTGCGAGAAGAGAATCGGCGGGCGGCGTGGCGGCGGCTGCGGATATTCGGCGCGGTGGTCGCGGCGGCATTACTGATGGCCGGGGCCGGTGGGCCGGTGGCGGGTGCGGCGCCGAGCGCGGCTCCGGTCCTGCGGGCGCCGGGCGGGGACTACCAGGAACTCATGGTGCCGTCGGGGATGGGGCCGGTGAAGGTCCAGGTGCAATGGGCGGCGCGCGGTGGGAGCGCGGCGCTGTACGTGCTCGACGGTTTGCGGGCGCCGCGGGATCACAGTCAGTGGGTCAGCGATACCGATGTGCTGCGCCGGTTCGCGGGTGACGACGTAACACTGGTGTTCCCCGTCGGCGGCAATTCCAGTTTCTATTCCGACTGGTATCGGCCCAGCAGTACCAACGGCCAGACCACCACCTACAAGTGGGAAACCTTCCTCACCGAGGAATTGCCGGACTTCCTTGCCCGCTACGGGGTTTCGCGGACGAACAATGCCGTCGTGGGTGCCTCCATGGGTGGCGGATCGGCACTGACGCTGGCCGCACACCACCGTGACCAGTTCAAGTTCGCCGGATCCTTCTCCGGCTTCGTCAATCCGACCTTCCCGATGTGGAGCGAGGCGGTCCGGGCCGCGATGTGGGACGAGGGCCGGTTCAATATGGAGGATATGTGGGGCCCGGCCGGCGATCCCGCCTGGCGCCGCAACGATCCGACGGTGCAGGCCGAACTGCTGCGCGGCCTGCCGATGTACCTCTCGGCCGGCAACGGCGTGCCCGGAGCGGCCGATGTGCCGTACTGGTTCGGCGATACCGTGAACGCGATGGGTCTGGAGGCGATGGCGATGATGGCCGCCCAGATCTTCCGTGATCGGGTCGCGGCGCTGGGGATTGCGGCGCGGATCGATATCGTCGACGGCACCCACACCTGGCCCTACTGGGAGCAGGCGATCACTACCGCCCGGCCGATGATTCTCGACGCGCTCGGGGCCGGCTAGCCGATACCGGGCCGATATCTCGTCGTCTGCGCTCCTATCGCGGGATGCTCGGCCTGGCCACCCTGCTCACATGGCTTTGAGGACACTCTCCAGCAGCTGAACTCCGGTGGCAGGACTGGCCTGTCGTCGGCACTACCGCGGGTCCTGGTGACTGCGGTATACCTTCCAGACTGCCGGGTCCTCCAGGACGGTCTCGGCCGAAAACACTCCAGTCTCGTCCAATCGCGTCTGCAGAGGTTTGCCCTTGACGGCGATCTGGATGTCGCGCTCGCTGCCCAGTTCCGCGAACCGCTCCGCCAGCAGGCCTACGGTATCCCGGTCCGCTGTCGATCCGAAGGGGTTGTAGAAGTAGAAGGCCGTACCGTCGGATATATCGGCCTCCAGCGCGTCCCGGTTTACGAAGCTCACATGCGAAAGCCCCAGTTCGCGGGCGCGCTCATCGGCGTACGCCGCATACGCGGGCTCGATCTCGAGTCCGACGACACGTTTGGCCGGAGTGAATCCGCCGAAGAACAGACCTGCCTTGCCGAGGCCGGAACCGATGTCGTAGACGACGTCGTCGGGTGTGAGGTTCAATGCCTTGGCGACCGGAGTCAGATAGACCATCCGCGAGGGTTCCGGCGCGTGCAGCCCCGGCTGTCCCGCCAGTTGCGGGGACAGCCCTTCGAACGGCGCGGCCGGTCGCCCAGCTGAGGGAGCTTCATGGTACCGGTACGCGGGCAGGCCCAAGACCTGTTCGAGATGGTGGTCGGCCTGCCTGCCGTAGCCGAGTTCTGTCAGCTCCATCAACTCACGACCCCACGCCGCGCGGGCGGCTGCGTCGCCGCGTACGAAGAGACGTTCACGAATATCGAGGAAGACCGGGTCGGTGTCCTGCGATACGCGTGCCGCGGAGGTGCGCACAGGTCCGAGCTCGGCACGATACGCGGGGATGTCCCCGGCGAGGCTGTCTGCGCCGTGTTCGTCGCCTCTGCCCAGGAAATCGTTGCCTTGACGGAGGTTTTCCCCACTGTGCCGCTCGGCCAGAACGGGAGCTGCGCGCCGGACCAGATTTTCCCGCAACGAATCGGCGGCACCGTTCATCAGCGCCCGCAGTATGTCCGTCCGCAGCAACGGCTTCACACCCATCGTGTGCCATATGCGGTGTAAACCCCGCATCGTCGGTCAGGTCACCGGCACGGGATCGCTCTCGTCGACAGCGTTCGGACCGCCGCGAATCGGACGGCCTCTATCAGCTGACAAGGGCTGCCACATTGTGCCACAACTCTTTCCCGGACCCCTGATCGGCACAGAAGCGGTGTCTGTGTCAAGGCGGTGATCGCCCGGTGGCCGGTGACCTGGCGGTGTCGACCCACCCTATGCGGGCGTAAGCGTCAGGTGCCACAGGTTGCTCACCCCTGGGGCCCGTCGTGGTCACCCCGCCTACAGCGCCTTGTTGATGGCCGCCCAGAAGTGGAGGGCCCGGGCGGCACCGACGAGGCCGCCGAGTACTCCCTCCGGCCGGTCGACGATGCGGAAACACAGGTCGCGGCGATTACCACGGCCTGCCCACGGCGCTCCGGCCGGCTGTCGCGCCGGACTTCGATACGGACGAATCCGCCGGCGGCCATCCGGCAGCCGGACGGTCGTGCCGGGGCCGATCACCCGCTCGGGTGCGGCCCTTGTCTGCCGGCAGCCGGGCGCGTAGCCGGAGGGTCAGGAGGTGGGCCGCGTGCAGGAGCCGGGTGCCGAGTTCCGGCCGTCGTTCGGTGGAAAAACGGGTCTCTACGCCGGTGAGGCTGAGTGCCCACGCGGGGGAATCGTGGTGATCGAAGACCGCGGCGCCCATACCCCAGCTGCCTTCGACGAGCAGACCGGGATTGGTCGCGTATCCGTCGACGCGGGTGCGGTGTATCCGGTCCCGGAGGGCGGCGGTGGCATGCGCGGCGCCGTGGCTTCCGGTCAGGTCGGCGCGGCCGAGGTAGTCGTCGATATCGCGGTCGGGGAGATGCGCCAGGATCACCAGGCCGGCGGAGGCGACGCCGAGGGGGAACCGGATACCGGGATGCAGTACATGGGAGCGGAGCGGGAAACTGCCTTCCTCGGCGGCCACACAGACGGTTTCGTCGCCGCGGCGGGCCGACAGGAATGCGCTCTCTCCGGTGTCGCGGGCGAGTTCGCGCAGGATATCGCGGGCGTCGGCGGCGATATCGTAGCGGTCGGCGGCGAGCGCTCCGAGCAGGTAGATCTCCGGGCCGAGTGTCCATTTGCCGGTGGTGTTGTCGCGATCGACGAACCCTTCCGCCGCCAGCGACATCAGCATCCGGTGGGCCGTGGGGCGGGCGACGGCGGCGGCGCGGGCGAGCTCGGTCGTCGAGGCCCCGGCCGGTTCGTGATCGCCGAGGGCGCGCAGCAGCGCGGTGGCCCGGCCGATGACATGCGGCTTGTCCTCCATGGCCAGGAGCATACGTCCATTCAGTGAACAGACTGTGGCGAGAGGGTTCGCCGAGCGATCGGATTTCGATCGAACTCTCAGAATTATTGCCCGCTGAACTGGCTATTTGATTCAGTAATTGCCAGTAGGGCCGCGTCCGCTCACCGAGCGCGAAGCGGTTCGCGGAAGACGAGGAGGGTTGCTCTGTTGAGTACACGGGTGGTGGAGTCGGCGGCGGAAGCCGTCGCCGATATCGGCGACGGCGCCACGATCGCCGTCGGCGGGTTCGGTTTGTGCGGGATCCCCGACGTGTTGATCGCGGCACTCGCCGAAACGGGTGCGAATGCGCTCGAGGTGTTCTCCAACAATTGCGGCGTGGATGACCACGGCCTGGGAATCCTGCTGGGTTCCGGCCGTATTCGCCGCGTCACCGCCTCCTATGTAGGCGAGAACAAGGAATTCGCCCGGCAGTACCTGGCCGGGGAACTCGAGGTGGAGCTGACACCGCAGGGCACGCTGGCCGAACGGCTGCGGGCGGGAGGTGCCGGGATCCCCGCGTTCTTCACCCCCGCGGGCGTCGGGACCCCGATAGCCGACGGCGGACTGCCGTGGCGTTATCACGCGGACGGCACGGTCGCGATCGCGTCGCCGCCCAAAGAGATCCGCGAGTTCGGCGGCAAGTACTACGTACTCGAAACCGGAATCACCGCGGATTTCGCGCTGGTGCACGCGGTACTGGGCGATACCGACGGCAACCTGGTGTTCGACAAGGCGGCGATGAACTTCAACCCGCTGGCCGCGATGGCCGGCCGGGTGACGATCGCCCAGGTCGAGCGGCTGGTCGAACCGGGCGAGATCGACCCGGCGCAGGTGCACCTGCCCGGAATCTTCGTCCAGCGGATCGTCGAAACCGGACCGCAGCAGACACGCGTCGAGAAGCGCACCACCCGCGAACAGGCAGGAGTGAACCGATGACCGGACCCGCGACCCGGACCGGCTGGAGCCGGCCGGAGATGGCGCGCCGCGCCGCGGCCGAACTACGCGACGGCGACTATGTGAATCTCGGGATCGGCCTGCCCACCTTGATTCCCGGCTATCTCGATCCGTCGGTGCGGGTGACGCTGCATTCGGAGAACGGGATCCTGGGCACCGGCCCGTACCCGGCCGACGACGCGGTGGACCCGAACCTGATCAACGCGGGTAAGGAGACGGTCACCGTCGAACCCGGTGCCGCGTTCTTCGATTCGGCGCTGTCGTTCGGGATGATCCGGGGCGGCCATATCGGCACCGCGGTACTCGGCGGCATGCAGGTCTCGGCGTCCGGGGACCTCGCGAACTGGATGGTGCCCGGAAAGATGGTCAAGGGTATGGGCGGGGCGATGGATCTGGTGCACGGCGCGGAACGGGTCATCGTGGTCATGGAACATACCGAGCGCGGGGGTGCGGCCAAGATCGTAGAAGCCTGCACGCTCCCGCTGACCGGCCGGGCGGTGGTGCACCGGATCATCACCGATCTCGCCGTGATCGATGTGGCCGGTGCCGGCACCCTGCTGCTGCGGGAGACGGCCCCGGGGGTGAGCGTCGAGCAGGTGCGGTCGGCGACCGCGGCACCGTTGACGGTGACCGATTCGCTGCTCGCGCACTGACCTGCGGATTCCGGCGGTTTACCGGTGGCCGGGGGGAGTCGGCCGGGCCGTCGCCGCCGCGCGCGTACGGCTGGGCGGGGATAGAATCCGGGTGCCCGATTCTGCAGCTCAGATGATCGTTTCCAGCAAGAGGGGTCCGAGCGGATGGATCGCCGGAACGTACGCATGAGCCGGCGCAGTGTGTTGTTCGCGGCCGGTGCCGGGATCACCCTCACGGCGCTGGCGCAACCGACGCAGGCGGGGACGATCACACCCAAGGTGGTCGTCGGTCCGGGGGAGTACGGGAAACGGGCCGAGCTGGCGGAGCGGGCCGTCGTAACGCGGCACGTGCGGACGCTGTGGGGGCTGCCGCGAATGCGGCTGGGCGCACTCGCCTGGCCGGCGGGCCTGCCGGAACAGGCGTTCGCGCAATGGCATTACTGGTGGCAGGCCCATCTGCTCGACTGCGCGGTGGACGCCGCGTATCGCGCCCCGACACCCGACCGCCTGGACCGGGTCACCGCCTTGGCGCGCGGTATCCGCGCCCGCAACCTCACCGGCTGGACCAACCGGTACTACGACGATATGGCGTGGCTGGTGCTGGCGCTGGAACGGGCCGACCGGCTGCTCGCTATCCGGTTCGGCGGCGCGGTCGGCGAGCTGCGCACCGCGTTGCTCGAAGGCTGGAATCCGGATGTCGGGGCGGTGCCCTGGCGGATGGGCGACGACTACTACAACACCCCGGCGATCGGCCCGACCGGTATCGCGCTGGCGCGGCTGGGTGCGGTGACCCGTGCCGCCGAGCTCGCCGATTTCCTGTACACCCGGCTGCGTGACACCGACAGCGGCCTGATCCTCGACGGTGTGCACGAGCCCGGCGGGCGGGTGGACCGGTCCGTGCATACCTACTGCCAGGGCGTGGCCATCGGGCTGGAAACCGAGCTGGCGGTACGCACGGGCGACCCCGGGCATCGGCGCCGGGTGGCCGAGCTGGTGGCCGCCGCCGCGACCGGGCTCACGGAATCGGGTGTGATCAGCGCGGCCGCCGGCGACGATTCCGGGCTGTTCATGGGTATCTTCGCCAGGTATCTCACGGTGGCGGCGCTCGCGCTGGGCGAGAACACGGCGGCGGAGATCGTGCGCACGTCGGCACAGGCGGCCTGGCGCAACCGCGCGGAGGTGGACGGGTTGCCGCTGTTCGGTGCCGACTGGTCTCGCGCGGTCACGGTGCCCCGCCGGCCGGGGGCCTTCCTGCAGATCGCCGACTCCGCCGCCGCGACCTCGGTGAATCTGAGCCGCGACCTCTCGGTCCAGTTGAGCGCCTGGATGCTGCTGGAAGCCGACTACCGGCTTGCCACCGCCGGACGCTGAGCACGCGTCCGGTGACGCAGCGGTTGCCCCCGGCTCCCGGCGGTGCGACGGCTACCCAGCGGTGAGGCAGCGGCTACCCGGCCGGGGCACACAGCGGCGGGCGCGACCCGGTGACGCGGCAGGGGCGGCGCCGGGTGACGCAGCACCGGCCGGCGTAGCGGTGTTCAGAGTTTGAAGCGGCCCGCGAAACTGCGCAGCGGCAGATCGGCGCTGGTGATCATGCCCGGCCGGGCGGCCACGACGGATTTGATCGCATTGAGCGCGGGCAGGCCGGTCACCGTCATCCCGATCGACGCGAAATTCGCCGGGTCGGACAGATCCATACCCTTGCGCGGGAAGATCATATGTTTGCTGTAGATATTCGGATCGCCGGTGACCTGGGTGATATAGCAGCCCTTGATATTCCACGCCGGGTCGGTGTGCGGGGTCATCTGCCATTCCAGATGTGATTCCACCCGCGCCACTCCGTCGACCATGCCCTTATACTTGATGTAATTCGCGCCCAGTGAACCCTTCGGCAGGAAGTACCAGCCCAGGTCGACATCCTTGGTACAGGCGCCGAGTTCGTAGCCGAAGGTCACCTCGTCCAGTTCGAGGTCGAAGGCATCGGCCATCAAGTACACCGAATCGGCGAAGACCGCGGTGTATTTGTGCAGCGAATCGGGAATCGTCGGATCGTCGACCGGGCGGCCGTAGCCGACGGCCTTCCAGGTGTCGACCGAATGGTGACAGGACACATCGACGGATTCGGTGACCGTGATGTTCTCGATCTCGGCGACATCGGCGGTGTGCACGATACCGAGAATCTGGGCCAGGCCGGGGTTCATCCCGGTGCCGTAGAACGTCGACTTCCCGCGCTCGCAGGCGGCCTGGATGACCTCGCTGACCTTGCGGCCCGAGGGATGCGGATGGTTGGTGTCGCGGTGGAAACCGGTGATCCAGTCGGCGGTCGTCACCACATCGATCCCCGCTTCGAGGACCTTCTCGTACAACTCCTCGTCGGGGAAGACGCCGTGGAAGGTGAGCACATCGGGCCGGGCGGCGATGATCTCGTCGACCGAACCGGTGGCGATGACACCGATCGGGCCGATACCGACGATCTCGCCCGCATCGCGGCCGATCTTCTCCGGCGAATAACAGTGCAGGCCCACGAGTTCCAGGTCCGGGTGGTTGCGGATCCGGCCGATCATCTCGGTGCCGAGGTTGCCGGTGGCCACCTGGAAAACCCGGATCTTGTCGGAGGTGCTCATCGTGGGGACCTTTCTGTCGGCTGCTCGGCTCGTGCGCCGTCCGGATAGAACTGCGCCGCCCATTTCCGCAGGGCGGTGAAACCGTCGAATTCCTTGCGCGACAGGGCCGGCGGGTCCGAGTAGCGCTGGTGTGACCAGATCTCGATATCGGCGTCGAACTGTTCGATGACGAAACCGGCCATGGTCTTGCCGTAGCGGCCGATCTCGGGACTGTCGTCGCCGGGTTTGCGGCCGATCCATACGGTGAACCGGACATCGCAGGTCCGGTCGTCCACCGGGGTCACCGCGGGCATGGTGCGGTTGTCGACCATGCCCCAGCTCTTGGTGATCGAACAGCCGAGCCCGGCGTTGATCGATTCGACCCCGCTGCCGACCTGGTCTTCGCGCACGTTCTCGTCGAAGGCGATGGTGAAATCGACATAGGAGACCGGGCCCGAGAAATCGTGCCGGGTGAATTCCGGGACGAACGGCGTTTTGTGCACGAATTTGAAATGCGCGAAATCGACGCCGTTCTCCATGACGTACTGCGGATGCAGTTCCAGGCCCGGCCGGAACAGGGTGGCCGCGGGCACCGGCGGGTAGTAGTCGGCGGCGGTCCGGTCGTCGCCGAACGCGGTGAAGATATCGGGGACCTCGAAATACGGTGCGCGCCCGGCGGTGTCGTACCAGATCCACACGGCCTCGTTGCGTTCGGCGACCGGGTAACTACGAATACGGCGGCCCTTGTTCGGGTGGTTCTCGTACGGGATGCACACATTGCGGCCCTCCCGGTTCCACTCCCACCCGTGGAAGGGGCACACCAGGTTCTCGCCGTCGACGCGCCCGCCGTAACCGAGATGGGCGCCGAGGTGTTCACAGTAGGCGTCGAATACCGCGACCTGTCCCGATGCCGTGCGCCAGGCGACCATCTCGCGGCCGAAGTACTTCATCGTGTGCACGGCGCCGACGGGGATCTCCGCGCACCAGGCGACCTGGAACCAGCCGGTGGGCTCCATCGACAGCGGCGGCTTTGCCATCTCGATCCTCCGGGGCTCGGCGAGGGGCGCAACGGGAGCCACAGCGCGACCGGTGCGGGATGTCCGGCGCGTGGCGATCCCGAGCATAGAACCCTCTGTGAAATAAGACAAGAGGGTTCTGTGAAACCTCGGGCCGCCACCGGTACAATCGGGCCGCGTGACAGATGTGGCAGGCCCTCGGCGCGCGAACAGACGCGGGATCGCGTCCCGCGAGAGCATGCTCGAGGCCGCCATCACCTCGCTGGCCACCGGCGACCCCGCCGCGGTCTCGGGCAACCGCATCGCCCGCGATATCGGCGCGACCTGGGGCGTGATCAAGTACCAGTTCGGCGATATCGACGGACTGTGGGCCGCGGTGCTGCGCCATACCGCCGACAAACGCGGCGACCTCCCGGCCGGGCTCGCGCCCGACGGAACACTGCGCGACCGGGTCACCGCGCTGATCCACGCCATGGCGAAAGGCCTGCGCCGCCCGGAATCCCTGGCGATCGAAACTCTGCGCGCCGCACTACCCCGCGACCATTCCGAGCTCGAACGCGATTACCCGCGCACCGCGGCCGAGCTGGCCTCCTGGAAACCCAACTGGGACAAGGCCTGTGAACGCGCCTTCGCCGATCTCGGCGTGGATCCGGTGAAGATCCGGCAGGTGGCCGCCCTGATTCCCGCCGCCATGCGCGGTATCACCTCGGAGCGCACGCTGGGTACCTACGGCGATCTCGACGACGCGCTCGACGGCCTGATCGGCGCCCTCGTCGCCTACCTGGAGAACTGAGCGCGGCAGCCCGCCGGCGGGGAGGCCGATCGCCCGGCCGGTCGTGCGCTGGGACCGCGCCTCCGTCCCCGGCCGGACAGTGCGCGGTGCCCAGGTCCGCCGGTGCCGCACCGGTGTTCACTTGACCATGCCGTTACGGCACAGGTTCTCCTGGTTGCCGAGCACGCATCGTCACCGTCGGAAGGACGGAAACCATGATCGACCGGAAGAATCCGTGCGAGACCGGCCGGCCCGCCGAACCCGTCGCCGCCCTACCGGGCGAGGTACCGGTCCCTGCCGCACCGGGCGCCGCGGAACCCGGCGCGGCCGCTCCGGCCGGGGCGACCGTGCTCGACCAGCTCGGCGGCCCGCTGGGGTTCGTGTACTCGACCGTTCCGGTCGTCGTCTTCGTGGCCGCGAACGCGGTGGTGTCGCTACCGGCGACGATCGGTGTCTCGATCGCGGTCGCGGTGGCGCTCACGGTGTTCCGGCTGCTGCGCGGTGAACGTTTCGCCGCGGCGATCGGCGGGCTGCTGGGTCTGGCCGTCGCGGTGGGCATCGTCCTGTGGACCGGCTCCGCGAAGGATTTCTTCGTGATCGGGATCTGGGCCGCGCTGGCCGGGTTCGTCGTCACCTTCGCCTCGGTGCTGGCCCGCCGACCGCTGACCGGGGTGGTGTGGAACCTGCTGCACGGCAACCGGCACCCCTGGCGCGCCGATCCGGCGGTGCTGCGGGCGCACGATATCGCCACCCTGGCCGCGGCGATCGTTTTCGGGGCCCGCTTCGTGGTGAAGGAGTGGCTGTATCTCGCCGATTCCACGACCTGGCTGGCCGTCGCGAAGATCGCGATGGGCACACCGCTGACGGTACTCGCGGCCTTGGTCGTCATCTGGGCGTTCCGGCGCAGTACCACGCGCCTTCTCACGCACGGATGATGTCGGCGCGAGTCCCCCGGCCGGAGTGCGTGGTACCCGAGCGGCTGTAGCCCGCTCGGTGCCGAGCACCGTCGCCCCGCCCAGTGGCCGGGCGACGGCACTTCACCGTTCGAGTGGCGGGTACTCCGCTCAGTATTTCAGCGCCCCGGCATCGACGGCGATCTGGTTACCACTGCTGGTCGCCGAGGCCGGGCCCGCCAGCCAGGCGACGATATCGGAGACCTGGCCGGGCGACATGAAACCGTTGCGGCCGTCACCGTGCCCGCCGGCCGGCTGATAGGGGACCGGCGGGAAGCTGTGCAGGAACGCGGGATGCTCACCGAAGAGGGTCGCCATGGCCTCGGGCTGGATCATGGGGGTGTCCACCGAGTACGGGTGGATCGAGTTCACCCGGATACCGTATTCGCCGACCTCCAGCGCCAGCGAATTGGTGAGCCCTACGAGTCCGTGTTTCGACGCCGAGTAATGACCGTTGCCCGGGGTGGCCTTCAGCCCCGCCGACGAACTGACGATGATGATCGAACCACCGTTACCGGCCTCGATCATCGCCGGAACCGCGGCGCGGATCGTGCGCCAGGTACCGTTCAGATTGACCCCGACCACCGTGTCGAACTGTTCCTCGGTCATCTCGAAGAGCCGGGCCCAGCTCAGCACCCCGGCGTTGGCCACGAGGATGTCCAACCGGCCGAACAGCGCTACGCCGTCGGCCACCACCTGCTGCAGCGCCGCCAGGTCGCGGATATCGACCTGGCGGGCGAGGACCTGCCGGCCGATATCGGAGATCGCTTTCGCGGTCTCGTCCAGATCGGCGGGCGTGGGCGCCGGGTAGGTGACGGTCTCGGAGACGGGCGCGCAGATATCGATCGCGATGATGTCGGCACCCTCGCGGGCCAGGCGCAGGGCGTGCGCTCGACCCTGTCCGCGAGCGGCACCGGTGACCATGGCCACCTGTCCCTGTAGGGGTCCCTCGGTGTTCGGCATAGCTGGCATCACGCCCTTTCTGTACTCCGGCGACCGGCTGTATCCGCGCACGGAGCCGATCCGGGGAAACGCTACAGCAGCCCGCAATCAGACGTCCAGACAGCTGTCCAGACGCGCCTGGTGGGATCCCGGATCGCACCGGACGGCGAGCCGCGGCGGTGTACCTGGACGGCAGCGCGTGATCAGGGGGCGGTGGGTGGCGGGGGCTCGTCGCCGGTCGCTTGCGGACCGGTGGTCGCGCCCCACCGGTCCGGCGCACGGTCGATACGATCGGCCCATGTCTGGCTCTCCCGCCCGGGTCCGGGCGCTCACCGCGCGGTCGGCGATTCTGAGCGTGCTGCTCGGTTCGCACCCGGCGCAGGCTCCGGCCGGCTGGATCGTACGGGTCGGGACCGGGCTCGGGTTGCAGGAGTCGGCGGTGCGCGCCGCGCTCACCCGGATGGTCGCCGCGGGCGATCTCGAACGTGACGCCGACGCCACCTACCGGCTCGCGGAGCGGCTCGCCGAACGCCAGCGCCGCCAGGACGCGGCGATCTCGCCGGATTCGCGCACCTGGCGCGGCGAGTGGATCCTGGCGATCGTCACCGTCGGCGCGGCCGATTCCACCGACCGCGCCGCGTTCCGCGAAACGCTGCGGCTGGCCCGCTTCGGTGAATTACGCGAAGGCGTCTGGTGCCGCCCGGACAATCTCGCCCCCGATCTGCCGGAACCGGCCCGGCAGCGGGTGAGCCTGTTCACCGGACGACCGGAGGAACCCGCGCTCGCGCTGGCGGAACGCCTGTTCACCCCGGACCGCTGGGCCCACCGCGCCCGCGAACTACTCGCGGCCCTCGACGCCGCCGAGAGCATGGGAGCCCGCTTCGCCGTGGCCGCGGCGACCGTACGCCACCTCCTCGACGATCCGGTGCTCCCCCCGGAACTGCTCCCGGCGGACTGGCCGGGGCAGCTCATCCGCGCCCGCTACGCAGCCTTTGTCACCGAGTTCCAGGATTTCGCCATGAATTCCGTCGAAGCGAAACCGCTGCCGTCGCAATGACTTCCGGCGACGCCGAGGCGGTCAGCCGAGTTTCGGAGTCAGGCGTTCGATGATGGCGCCGGTGTCCAGGCCGGTGGGCAGGGTGCCGAAGACATCGCCGCGGTCGCGGCCGAGGCGGGTGCGGGTGAAACCTTCGGCGACAGCGGAATGCCCGTAGCGCACCAGCAGTGAACCCTGGAGTACCAGGGCCATATCGCCGACGATACGGCGGGCGCGGTGCGGCAGGGTGTCGAGATCGGTGAATTCGGCTTCCAGCCGGCCGATGGCGGTATCGAGCGCGGCATCGGCACCGGCGGCCTGTTTGACCTCGTCCAGGAAAGCCCCCAGGGTGGCCGGCTGTTTGGCCAGCGCGCGCAGGACATCCAGCGCGGCGACATTGCCCGAGCCCTCCCAGACCGACATCAGCGGCGCCTCCCGGTACAGCCGCGGCATCCGGGAATCCTCGACATAGCCGTTGCCGCCCAGGCATTCCAGCGCCTCGGCGGCGTGGACGGGTCCGCGTTTGCACACGTAGTACTTGCTCACCGCGAGGCTGATACGGCGCAGCAGATCGGCGGCCTCGTCGCCCGCGGTGGCGCGGTCGGTGAGCTCGGCCAGCCACAGCGCGACCGTGGTCGCACCCTCGGCCTCGATGGCCAGATCGGCCAGCACATTGCGCATGAGCGGCTGATCGACGAGGTTCGCGCCGAACGCGCGGCGGTGCAGGGCGTGGTGGATCGCCATGATCGTTCCGGTGCGCATTCCGGTGGCCGAGGCGAGGGTGCAGTCGAGCCGGGTCAAGTTGACCATTTCGATGATCGTCGGCACGCCGCGGCCTTCGTCGCCGACCAGCCAGCCGACGGTGTCGTCGTATTCGACCTCACTGCTGGCGTTGGAGTGGTTGCCGAGTTTGTTCTTCAGCCGCTGCAGGTGGAACGGGTTACGAGTGCCGTCGGGCAGGACCCGGGGCACGAAGAAGCAGGACAGCCCGCCCGGTGCCTGTGCCAGTGCGAGGAAGAAATCCGACATCGGCGCGGAGGTGAACCATTTGTGCCCGGTGATCCGGTAGGTGCCGTCCGGCTGCGGTACCGCGGTGGTGGTGTTGGCGCGCACATCGGAGCCGCCCTGTTTCTCGGTCATCGACATACCGGCGATCAGCCCGGGCTTGCCGGCGAGCGGGCGCAGGACGGGGTCGTATTCGCGGCTGGTGAGCAGCGGCTCGTACCGGGCGGCCAGTTCTGGGTTGGCCCGCAGGGCCGGCACCACGGCGTAGGTCATCGAGATCGGGCAGCCGTGCCCGGCGTCGACCTGCGACCACACGCTCGTCTTCGCCGCCCGCACCAGATGCGGGGCGGGCCGGGTATCGGCCCAGGGTGCGGCGTGCAGGCCGAACCGGACGGCGTGCCGCATGAGCTCGTGATAGCTGGGGTCGTAGCGGACCTCGTCGATGCGGTGGCCGTACCGGTCGTGGGTGTGCAGCACCGGCTGGTGTTCCTCGGCGAGGTCGCCGAGTTCCTGCGCGTGCGCGCTCCCGGCCAGCCGGCCGATCTCGTGCAGTTCGTCCAGGGCATGTGTGGCGCCGCCGCGTTCCAATGCCTCGAGAACGACGGGCACCTCGGCGGCATCGTAATCGACCAGCGGGGGGACCTGGTTGGTCACAATATGGGTCGGCACGGCGACTGTCTCCTTCGTGGACGATGAACCGGATCGGCGCGGGCGGGCAACGGGGAAATGCGTTCATTACGATTCTGAAGCGTGCGATTCATATTTGCAATACCGACTCATCTGGAGGTTCGGTCCGTGAGAGCAGCCGCGACACCGCGGTCGGTACCACGCGATCGGCTTCCCCGCGGCCCGTATCGCGCCTGATCCGGATCGGCGACCCCGGGTTCGTACTACGGCAGGTCCGGGCGGTGGTGTAACGGCCGGCGGCGGCCTGGTTTGGGCCGGACGAGCAGGGGTAGGCGCGGCGGATACCAGTGCTCGACTCCCTCCCACCACCGAAGGAGACCCATGTTCGTGCACAACAAGGATCTGCAATTCGAGGTACGGGTGGAGCGCCCGGATCCCCGGTTCGCCACACTGCTGCAGGAGCAGTTCGGTGGCGCCAACGGTGAGCTCAAGGCCGCCATGCAGTACTTCAGCCAGGCGTTCGTGCTCCGCCGCAAACATCCGAAGATGTACGACCTGTTCATGGATATCGCGACCGAGGAATTCAGCCACCTCGAAATCGTCGGCAATATGATCACCATGCTGCTCGACGGCCTCAACGACGATCTGAAGCAGGCCAACGAGCATTGCGACTGGATGCCGGTGATCGCCTCGGCCGACGGTAAGGAACAGGCCATTCACCAGGTCGCCACCGATCCGCTGTTCCTCGCCCTGCGCGGTGGCGGACCCGACGTCGGCAACTCGGCCGGGGTCCCGTGGAGCGGCGCGTACGTCAATTCCAACGGCGAGCCGTCGGTGGACCTGCGCAGTAATCTCGCCGCCGAATCGCGCGCCAAGATCGTGTACGAATATCTGAAGCAGTTCACCGACGATCCGGGCGTGCAGGACACCTTGTCGTTCCTGATGTCGCGCGAGGTCGCGCATTTCCAGCAGTTCACCGCGGCGCTCAACGAACTGCCGGTCAACTTCCCGCCCGGTGCGCTCCCGGGCGACGACCGTTTCCAGAACGTGGCCTTCAACATGTCCAACGGCGACGCCAGTGCGCGCGGCCCGTGGAACGAAGGTCAGGGGCCGTGGCCGGAGGGCGTGGAATGGCAGTACGTCGCCGATCCGGTCGGCGATTGGCTCGGTAGCACTCATCGGGAGAACCAGGGCGCGAATTCCAATCCGGAGGGCAGTCCCGCGGTGATGGGGACCAAGCCGTTCACCCACGAAGAGCACAAGCCCGCCTGACCCGGGTAACGGAGACGATCATGGATGCCTTGACTTTTCTCCGTGCCGATCACGAAAGCGTGCTCGGCATGGTCGAATCGCTGGAACGCGGCCGCGGTTTCAGCGAAGCCGAATTGCAGAACCGCGCTCATCTGGCGACCAGCCTGGTCATCGCCGCCTCCCAGCATGAGGCGGTGGAGGAACAGTTCTTCTGGCCGGCGGTGCGCCGGGTCTTGCCCGACGGCGACGAACTCGCCGACCGTGCCCTCGACCAGGAGGACGCGGGCAAACACCTGCTGCAACGGATCGAGGACTCGAAGGTGGGGTCCCGGGATTTCGAGGAGGCCCTCACCGAGTTCATCGGGGCGATCCGCGAACATATCGAGTTCGAACAGAACCAGGTGTGGCCCGCGTTCGGCCGCGCGCAGCCGCCGGCGGAGCTGGAAGAATTGGGAAACAGGATGGCCGCGGCCAAGAAAACCGCTCCGACCCGGCCGCACCCGACCACCCCGTCGACCTCCGGCGCCCAGAAATCGGCGGGACTGGTCGGCGCCGTCGCCGACAAGGTGCGTGATGTATTCAGCGGGCGGCGATCGCACCAGCCGCCGGACCCGCCGCCACCCTGATCGCTACGGGGTGGCCGTCGGTGTCCCGGGGCGCGGACGGTCACTCCCGGGGGAGCAGGGTGCCCAGGGGGCCCAGGCCACGCTCCATGGATTCCGGGTCGGCGTCGATCCGGGGCGGGACCTCTTCGAATTCAGCCATGGGACACCGGTTCCGAGCCTCTCCATGGCCTGACCGTACGCCGATATCCCCGCAGGCGTAACACCGGTAAACGGGCGATCTCGAGCCGACCGGAACGCCGTCGGGCCGTCGCGCTACCGGCCGACCCTGTTTAGTCGTCACTGCATCGGTAATGCCGACCGAACGGGGTCGGTGGCGGCTCGCTCCCGAACCAGCGATCATCCGCCGGCCTCGGTCAGCGAGGAGACGGGAGGACGACCATGCCCGACTCGGGTACCCATCCCGGCGCCGGCCGGCTGATCCGGACGGCGGGCCGAGCGCTGGGGAGCACACCATGACGTCGTTACGAGCGCGGGCGCTGATCGCGCGGATGCGGTTACGGCACAGCAAGCGCTTCTACGCCGACCCGGAGGCCATGCGCGCCGGCCTGCCCAGGCACCAGGTCCAGAAGCGTTCCCGGCCGCCGCGGCGGATCACCGCGAAATACGATGTGACGCGCCGGGAGGTCCACGGCCATCCCGTCTTCACGATCGCGCCGCGGGGCGGGCCCGGCTCGCCGTGGCATATCTTCCATATGCACGGCGGCGGCTTCGTCGAATCGACCGAACCGCACCATTGGCGGTTCGCGGCCCGGATCGTCGAGCACACCGGTTGCACCTACAGCCTGCCGATGTACCCGCTGGCGCCCGAGTGCGACCACCGGGCGATCGTCCCGATGATCGAGGACTCCTACGAGCTGGTCACCCGCGATACCGCACCGGAGGATCGCATCGTCTTCGGTGATTCGGCCGGCGGTACCCTCGCCCTCACCCTTGCCCGTCACCTGTACGAAAGCGGCCGGCCGCAGCCGCGGGCCCTGGCGCTGTTCTCGCCGTGGATCGATCTGGCCACCGACGACCCGATGTCGCTCGCCATCGACGACCGCGACCCGGAACTCGGCGTCTCCGGACTGAAGCAGGCCGGCCGCTGGTATGCGGGCGAGCGCGCCCTCGACGACCCGCACATCAGCCCCGCGTTCGCCGATCTCACCGGCCTCGCGCCGGTCATCGTTTTCATCGGCCACCGCGATATCCTGCTGCCCGACGCCCGGCGGGTCGCCGAACTCGGTGCCGCGGCGGGGGTCCCGGTGGAACTGCACGAATATCCCGGGATGATTCATAACTGGATCATGAAGAACATCCCCGAAGCCCGGCGGGCCACCGGCGAACTCCTGCACTTCCTGCGCACAGTGCCCACGGCCGTCCCCGCGACGAGCGAAGGAGGAACCGGCAATGATCGTGCGGACCACCGATGACATCACCGGAACCGACTGCCCGAACGGATACCTCGATTGACGACCCGCTGCCGTCAGCTGGGGAACGGGGGTGCGGGCGGGAACGTCACCGGCAGCGCGGTCAGCGAACGGTGGAACGGGCCCGGACGCCAGTCGGGGCCGTCGGGGAGGTCCAGTTCCATCTCCGGCAGGGCATCGAGCAACTGGTCGATCGCCTCCTGGGCCACCAGATAGGCCGGGGTCTGCGCGGGGCAGCTGCGCTGGCCCAGGCCCCAGGACAGATGCGAGCGGTTACCGCGCTGGTCCTGGGCGCGGATGGCGGGGTCGTGATTACAGGCCGCGATACTGATCACCACCGGCTGATGGGCCGGTAGCCAGACGTCGTCGATGAGGATCGGCTGCCGCGGATAGGTGATGAGGAAGTTCGCCATCGGCGGATTGTCGAACAGCACCTCGTCCAGCGCGTCGAGGGTGGACAGGCTGCCGCCCAGCACACTGCCGCCGAAACGGTCTTCGGTGAGAATCAGCAGCAGGGTGTTGGCGATGAGATTCTGCTGGAGTTCGATCACCGCGCCGTACTGGCCCGCCAGCTGGTGCACCATCTCCTCGTCGTCGAGCTGCGCCTCGTGCCGGAGCAGCCGGGTGGTGACATCGTCGCCGGGGTTCGAGCGTTTGTGGGCGACCAGTTCGGCGAGGGCGGCGTTGATCATGCGATTGCCCTCGCCGGCATCGACACCTTCGAACATCGCCGCCATACCCGCGGAGACTCGCTGCCCGATCTCCGGCGGACAACCCAGCAGCGTATTGCAGACCTCGAAAGTCAACGGAAACGCGTACTGCATGAGCAGATCGGCCCGGCCGGACTCACAGAAGGCGTTGATCAGCGGGGTAGCCAGGCGCTCCACCGCCGTGCGCAGCCCGTGCAGGTCCACATCGGCGAGCGCCGCCACATTCGCCGACCGGTAGCGCCGGAAGGCGTTTCCGACGCTACGGGCCGACACCGGACGCCACTCCATGATCGGCAGCACCGGGCAGTCGGCCGGCATGTCCTTCTGCCAGGTGCGCGGATCAGCGGGAAAATGCTCGTGATCGTTGAGGATGCGTACCGCGACCGAATGCTCGATCACCAGTGTCGCCGGCACCCCGGGAGCCAGATCGACCGGCACCATCGACCGGTGCCTGCGGCGCATCTGCTGGTATACGCGATGCGGGTTCTCGGCGAACTCCGGCGCGTACAGCGGGATCCGCGGGCCGCCGTCGGCGAGCGGGGAACCGTGGACCGGGCGGGAGGCGGGGGCGTCGAACTGTCGCGTCGTCAAAAAAGCTCCATACTGTGTCGCACTGTGTGCCGAAAGCCTGTGCGCGGATCGGCCGGCTCCCGGCGCCGAAGTGGAACGATACGCGACCGATGCGCATATTTCGTTGGGGCTCAGCCGATTTACCCGCAAATGTCCCATCCACGTCATGGCTGCGCGGTGGCCGGAAGACGGGTTCGCGGCCGCGGCGACCGAGCCGGCCGGGATTGCGGCGCGACCTCGGGGAGGCAGACAATTGGGACGGTCCGGCCGGGAGCGACCGGGCGATTCGACGAAGACCACGCGGCCGCGAGAGTTGGTGATCCGGAGGGCGCGCGATATGCCGTGATATGCGAGTTCCACGAGGAGCAGACGATGACGCAGTCCCTTTCCAGTGATCTGAAGACCAAGCACAGAGCGCTCTGGGCGGCGGGTGACTACCCACGGGTGGCCGCGGATGTGATACCGGAACTGGGCAGCCGCCTCGTGCGGGCCTGCCCCCTCGGGCCGGGAAAGAAAGTCCTGGATATCGCGGCCGGGTCGGGGAACGCGGCGATACCTGCCGCGGCCACCGGCGCCGAGGTGGTGGCCAGTGATCTGACGCCCGAACTGTTCGAAGCAGGGCGCCGCAACGCCGCGGCCGCCGGGGTGAGCCTGCGCTGGGAGCAGGCCGACGCGGAGGCGCTGCCCTATTCCGACGGCGAATTCGATGTGGTGCTCTCCTGCGTGGGAATCATGTTCGCGCCGTTCCACCGGGCCGCCGCCGGTGAACTCCTCCGGGTGACCCGGGACGGTGGCTCGATCGGGATGGTGAACTGGACGCCCACCGGATTCATCGGACGGATGTTCGCCACCATGAAACCGTTCGCGCCGCCGCCACCGGAAGGGGCGCAACCGCCGCCGCTGTGGGGGGCCGAGGAACACGTCACCGAACTGCTGGGTGATCGGGTCACCGGGCTGGAGATGCGTCGCGAGCACGCCGTGGTGGACTGCTTCCCCGACGCCGACGCGTTCCGGGAATTCTTCAAGACCAACTACGGCCCCACCATCGCCGTCTACCGCGCGCTGGCAGCGGAACCGGAACGCGCCCGGCAACTGGACCGGGAACTCACCGACCTCGCCGCCGGATTCGATCTCGGAAACGGCCGGATGGAATGGGAGTATCTGCTGGTCACCGCGCAACGGGTATGACCGCGGTCGCGCCAGGGGATTTTCCGGGTGGTCCCGGGCGTTGTACCCGGGGCCGATAATGAGGGGGACGAAGGAGGAAGCGTGACGGAAACGCGTAAGGCGATCCTGGCCGGCGGGTGCTTCTGGGGTATGCAGGAGCTGATCCGCAAACAGCCGGGGGTGCTCGGTACCCGCGTCGGCTACACCGGCGGGCGCAACGACCACCCGACCTACCGCAACCATCCCGGGCACGCCGAGGCGGTGGAGATCGTCTACGACCCGGCGCAGACCGACTACCGGGCCCTGCTGGAGTTCTTCTTCCAGATCCACGATCCGACCACCAAGGATCGGCAGGGCAACGATATCGGCACCAGCTACCGTTCCGAGATCTTCTATCTCGACGAGGACCAGAAGCGGGTCGCCCTCGAGACCATCGTCGATGTCGAGGATTCCGGGCTGTGGCCGGGCAAGGTGGTCACCGAGGTGTCGCCGGCGGCCGAGTTCTGGGAGGCCGAGCCCGAGCACCAGGATTATCTGCAGCATTTCCCCAACGGCTACACCTGCCATTTCCCCCGGCCGGGCTGGAAACTGCCGAAGCGGCGCACCACAGCCTGAGTGGCGGCCGGGTTCCGGGGCCCACCCGGCGGAAACTCCCGTCGTCGGACCAGCGCTTCTCGGCATCGGTCATTCGCCCAGCCCTCCTGCCCCGCTCGTCTGCGGACCGGTCTTGCCCGACCGCCTGCTGCTGCAGCCGTTGGCCTACAACCGGTTCCAGTACGAGAAGATGATCCGCGCCTTCCGTGGTTTCGGGCTGGAATCCTTCGCGGTGCCCGAGGACCGGCGCTGACACGCGCGGG
>NZ_JARWPM010000406.1 GCF_029869215.1 Nocardia carnea | reverse complement strand
GGTATGCCGGTGCGTACCGAACCCGGCGGGTCGGACGACTTCACCGTCGTCGGCCGCCCGGAGGTTCCGCTGGCGGCGGCGCCGATAAAACCCCGCGGGATTAAACGCCTCGGGGAACCCCCCCCCGGGCGGGGGCGGCGGGCGCGGGGGGGCCGGCTCCGGCTGCGGGGTTCATGCGCGTGCGATGGGTTCCTGGAGTTCGGTGACCCACTTGCTGTTGTCCACATCCCAGACCAGCGTGACCTCGCGGCCGGGTCCCGCTGTGCGGTAGCCGTTGTCGGCGATCCATTGCACCAGGTCCTGGTGCGGTTCGACGACGCCGTTCATATCGCCGCGGTAGATCTGCGTCGCCGCCAGCGGCATCTCCGGGAGGTCGACGACGGTGAAGTCGTCCGACCCGCCGGGTTCGGTACGCACCGGCATACCCGCGTGCGCCAGCACCGAGCCGTCCGGCCGGTGGTCGTAGTAGCAGACGGCCGGACCGCTGATCTCGACCCGATCCCGCTCCAGCGCGGCGCACAACTCCGTGAACAGCCGCTGCACCGCCGGCCCGATCCGCTCCGGCGTGAAATCGGCGACCAGGGTACTGCGTTCGGCGATCCGGACCGCCGGAACGGATTTCACCACGATCTCGTCGGTAGGCATGGTGCCCTCCCTTTCGATAACCCGGAGTCTCGCCTCGACCCGGGCCAGCCGCTCCCGGTCCGCGGCTATTCGCTGTGCGAGTTCGGCGCTGCGCAAGGTGAGCATGCCGCGCAACTCGGCACCGGTCACCGCGCCGTCCAGCATCCGGCCCACTTGGTCCAGCGTGAAACCGAGCTCTTTCAACGCGATGATCCGATTCAGCCGCGCCAGCTGTCCGACCTCGTAGTAGCGGTACCCACTGACAGGGTCGACCCGGTCGGGCACCAGCAGGCCGAGGAGGTCGTAGTGGCGCAGCATCCGGACCGAAACCTGCCCGTGCCTGGCGAAATCTCCGATACTCAACATGACGCCACCTGTTCTATGGGCTCACACTGTGAGAGGGTCAACCGTCCGTTCCCGGGTGCTGTCGCGCTTGCCTGCGGACCGCCGTCACCCTCACTCCCGCGGCGGGTCCCGATAACGATTCGGGCGACAACCCCGGCCCGATGTACCGGTATCGCGGGGATTTCGCAGTCGTACGAGGTTGCCGGACTGCTGGCAACCAGTATTCCCGCCGCTCCGAACAGTGCGAACGACATCGGGTCCCGGTTGCGTGGCGATTGCCGGTACGAGGTCCGCGCTGCCCGGCGCCCGGAACGTGCCTGGCAGACTTGTCGGTGTGACTTGGGCTCCCACGCGTACACGACCGGATTCGCGTGCCGAACCCCGCGGCGGGCGCGGGCTCGGTACCGCGATTCTGCGCTGGACCGGCCGGTTGATCAGTGGTGCCGTGGTGCTGGGCCTTGTGCTGCTGGCCGGCACCGCGGTGCGCGTCTGGCAGGTCGCGCGGATCGAGGACTATACCCCCGCGGACGCCATTGTGGTGCTGGGTGCCGCCCAGTACTCGGGCACCCCGTCCTCGGTGTTCGAGGCCCGGCTGTATCAGGCCGAGCGGCTGTACCAGCAGGGCGTTTCGGATCTGGTGATCACGGTCGGCGGGAAACAGGAAGGCGACCTCTACACCGAGGCGGCCTCCGGGAAGATGTATCTCACCGAAGCCGGTGTCCCGGAGGAGGCGGTGCTGGCCGTGGAGACCGGGTCCGACACGCTGCGCAGTATCGAGGCGGTGGCCGCGGCGATGAAGGAACGCGGGCTCGAATCGGCGGTCCTGGTGAGCGACCCCTGGCATTCGCTGCGTACCCGCACCATGGCCCGCGACGCCGGACTCGACGCGTGGACCGCCCCCACCCGCACCGGACCGGCCGTGTACACCCGCGAATCACAGGCGCACGGGATCGCCCGCGAGACCGCCGCCCTGCTCTGGTATCAGCTCACCCATTTCTCGGCGGACGATTTCAGCTACACCGCCGGTCAGTGACACTTCATCTCGCGGTGCCGCCGGAAACTCCGGGACGTCACCCCCGGCTGGCAGACTTGGTGCGATGACGTACACCGAGCACGACCGAGAACGCCTGGTCACCGAGGCCCCCAAAACGGCCGGGCTGGTCGACGCCGGCTCGGCCGGCAACGGGCACCGCAGCGAATTCGCGCGCGACCGTGCCCGGGTGCTGCATTCGGCCGCGCTGCGCCGGCTGGCCGATAAAACGCAGGTCATGGGCCCCCGCGAAGGTGACACCCCGCGCACCCGGCTCACCCACTCCCTCGAGGTCGCCCAGATCGGGCGCGGTATCGCCGACGGCCTGGGCTGCGACCCCGACCTCGCCGAACTCGCGGGCCTCGCGCACGATATCGGCCACCCGCCCTACGGGCACAACGGGGAGAAGGCCCTCGATATCTTCGCCGCCGAGCACGGCGGGTTCGAGGGCAACGCCCAGAATCTGCGCATCCTCACCAGGCTCGAACCGAAGGTCCTCGATTCCTACGGTCACAGCGCCGGGCTCAACCTCACCCGCGCCGCCCTCGACGCCTGCATCAAATACCCGTGGCAGCGCACCGAACCGGGCGGCAAGTTCGGTGCCTACGAGGCGGACGCCGACCGGCTGGCCTGGGTGCGCAAGGACGCCCCGGAGCGGCGACCCGCGCTGGAATGCCAGGTGATGGACTGGTCCGACGATGTCGCCTACTCCGTGCACGATGTGGAGGACGGGATCATCGCCGGCCGCATCGACCTGCGCGCGCTGGCCGACCCGGTGGAACGACTGGCGCTGGCCGAACTGGGGCATGTGCAGCATCGCGCGCTGTCGGTCGACGATCTGGTGGCCGCGGCGCAGCGGCTCTCGGAGCTGCCCGTGGTCGCCGATGTCTTCAGCTACGACGGCACGCTGCGCAGTTCGGTCGCGTTGAAGCGGCTCACCAGTGAACTCGTGGGCCGTTTCGCGAACGCGGCGGTGGTCACCACCCGGGAGGCGACGTCGGGTCCGCCGGCCCGCTACTCCGCCGATCTGCTGGTGCCGCCGGTGGCCGCGGCCGAGGTCGCGATCCTGAAGACGGTGGCCCTGCGCTACGTCATGTCCGATCCCGATCACAAACTGCGGCAGGCCGCCCAGCGGGACCGGTTGATCGCGGTGGCCGAACATCTGCTGGCCACCGGCCCCGCCGCCCTCGACCCCCTCCTGCAGCCGTGGTGGGAGGCCGCCGCCGACGACACCGCCCGGGTGCGGGTGATCGTCGACCAGATCGCCTCCTACACCGAGAGCCGCCTCGAACGCGTGGCCGCTCACCTGTGAGCCCTCGGCGAGTTCACCGGGCGTCCGGCGTGTGGCAGGGCCCGTCGGCACCGGTGCCGAGCAGGGCGAAGCCGCTTTTCGGGCCTCCCGCGGGACGGAGCCGGGCCGGCGGTATCGCCGCGGCGGGACGCCGGTGGGCGGTGTGTCCGGGCGACGGCATATCGGCGCGTACGGGCCGGAGTGGGCGCGGGGGGATCGCCTAGACTCGTCCCCGTGACCGGACGAATACCAGCTCGCGATATCACCGCCATTCGGGAGCGTGTCCGGATCGAAGACGTGGTGGGCGAGTACGTGGCGCTCAAACGTGGTGGGGCCGATTCCATGAAGGGCCTGTGCCCGTTCCACGACGAGAAATCGCCGTCGTTCCACGTCCGCCCCAACCACGGCTTGTTCCACTGTTTCGGCTGCAACGAGGGCGGTGATGTGTACGCCTTCATCCAGAAGATCGAGCACATCGGGTTCGTGGAGGCCGTCGAACAGCTCGCCGACCGGATCGGCTACCGGATCAATTACGAGGGCGGCGGTACCTCGGTCCAGCGCGACCGCGGCACCCGCTCCCGGCTGGTCGCCGCCAATGCCGCCGCGCACGAGTTCTACATGTCGCGGCTGCGCGGTCCCGACGCCACGGTGGCCCGCAAATATCTCACCGACCGTAATTTCGACGAGGCCGCCTGGACACAGTTCGGCTGCGGTTATGCCCCCGATGGCTGGGACACCCTCACCAAACACCTGCTGAACAAGGGTTTCGATTTCAAGGAACTCGAGGCGGCCGGGCTTTCCCGGCAGGGCCGGCGTGGCCCGATCGATCGGTTCCACCGGCGGCTGCTGTGGCCCATCCGCAATCTCGGCGGCGATGTGATCGGTTTCGGCGCGCGCAAACTCTTCGACGACGACACCATGCCGGGCAAATACGTCAACACCCCGGAAACCCTGCTGTACAAGAAGTCTCAGGTGCTCTTCGGTCTCGACCACGCCAAACGGGAGATCGCCAAGAGCCATCAGGCCGTGGTCGTCGAGGGCTACACCGATGTGATGGCCATGCATCTGGCCGGGGTGAAAACCGCCGTCGCCGCCTGCGGCACCGCCTTCGGCGACGATCACCTGGGCATACTGCGCCGTCTGCTCATGGACGACAACTTCTGGCGCGGTGAGATCATCTTCACCTTCGACGGCGACGCCGCCGGCCAGGCCGCCGCCCTGAAGGCATTCCTCGGCGATCAGAAGGTGGCCGGGCAGACCTTCGTGGTGGTGTCCCCGGACGGCCAGGATCCGTGCGAGATGCGCCAGCATTCGGGCGACGCGGCCCTGCGCGATATGGTCGCCCGGCGCGAACCGCTGTTCGATTTCGCGTTGCGCCAGGAGATCGCCAAACGCGAGGACAGCCGCACCGGCGCCCTCACCTACGACAGCCAGGTCGAGGTGATGCGCTGGGCGGTGCCGATCGTCGCCCAGATCAAGGACCACGGCCTGCGCAAACGCTACGCGACCCAGCTCGCCGAATGGACCGGCTGGCAGGATCCGCAGCTCGTCTACCGCCGCGTCGACGAGGAGGCCCGCAAACTCCGCGGTGCCGCCGCGGTCGCCCCCGCCCGCGCGCCCCGGGTGGAACACACCGGCCCCACTCAGCCGGCCGCCCGGCCCGACCCGATCGACCCGGTGCTGCGCTCCCAGCGCCAGGCCCTGGCCGCCGGTCTCCAGTACCCGGAAATCGCCGGCCCGGCCTTCGACGCCCTGGAAACCGAGGCCTTCACCCACCCCGCCTATATCGCCGTCCGCACGCTCATGGCCGAAGCCGGTGGAGTGTGCAGCGGTCTGACGGGCGCCGACTGGATCGCCGCCATCACCGACCACACCGACGACCTCACCCTGCGTGCACTGGTCTCGGAACTGGCGAGCGAACCGCTGCCGGTGAAATCCAGCGGCGATATCCCGCGCTTCATCACGGGCGTGCTCGCCAGTGCCCAGGCCGGGCTGGTGGGACGGCAGATCGCCGAATTGAAATCGCGGCTGCACCGCGTCTCCTCCACCGACGACCCCGACACCTATATGGCGCTGTTCGGCGATCTGGTGGCACTCGAGCAGTACCGGAAAAGCCTGCTCGAGCAGGCCATGGGCAGCGGCGACTTCGCCGCCTGATACCCGCTAACGCCGCCGCAGCTGATCGTGCGGCACCATCACTGTGGTGCGCTCGTCCAGCGGTTCCATGGGCTCGAGCTTGGGCTGGGTGCTCAACTTCTCCGACAGCTTCTGCCGGCTCACCAACACCAGCTTGCGGGTCACCGGGCTTCCCGCGACGGCGCGCGCACTGGCACTGATCTGCTCATAGCGCGCCCGCCCGGCCTTACTGCCCAGCACATAACCGGCAGCGATACCGATGATCAACCGCAGCATCTTGGGTCGAGCTCCTCCCAGTAGTCCGTGCTGCCCCATCCTGCCCGACCGCACCGACACCTGTCGATCCGACGCCACCGCACCCGCGCCGCCGGTACGCACTTTTGCCCCGTCCGCCGACCCCGACCCCGCGATTTGGGCGCGCACCCACCCATACGCTAAAGTTTCACCTCGGTCAGCCCCGAACGGGCAAGACCACCGAGCAATCCCCTATAGCTCAATTGGCAGAGCAGCCGACTGTTAATCGGCAGGTTACTGGTTCGAGTCCAGTTGGGGGAGCACAATCAGCAGGTCAGGCCAGATAGTCGGCCTGACCTGCTGTTCTTTCCTGCGGTTCACCAAAAATATGCCACAGTTTCCGCGCCGACTTTCCGTCCGGCCGAACCCGGATGGCCGCGCGACGATGAGTACGAGCATATTCGAGAGTTCTTGTGGGGCTTCGGGAAACTCGGAGTCCACGGCCTTTCGCCGCGATCGTCGATGTGGAGCGCTACTGTACGGACGAGGTGGCGTCGGTGTATCGAAGTGGGGTCGGGGCCGCCGTGAGCGCACCGAAATTGCCGGTGGGCAAGCGCGTACTGTGTCACGCCCCCGGCCGAGTAGTGACGGATCTGGCTTCCTCCACCCTCAGACCAGTTCGGGGACGCGCAGATGAGCGAGTGCGATCTCGAAATCGGCGACTTCGAGCACGGTGACGCCGGCTTGGCGGGTACCTTCGCGGCGTAGGGCCTCGAGTTGTTCGCGGTTTCGTTCGATGGCTTCGGCGCTGTCGAACGTCTCGCATGCGACTCCGCGTCCGGTTGCTCGGTCGATCAGCAAGCTGGTGCTACAGAATCCCGGCATCTGTTCCAGATGGGACGCCACCATGGACTTGTAGGTCTCGACCGCTGCGTCGAACCGGCCGAGATCGGTGGCCTCGGCCCAAGTGATCTGGGCGCATGCGCCCTCGCGTATGCGATGGTCGCGGTGCATGGCCCCGACCTCCCACTGCTCGACCCGCCCCGAATCGGCACCGAACAGCTGGACGGCGTGGTCACGCAGCGCATGCACCTGATCGGCGCTCTCGCGCATCGACTCCTCGGACTCCCACGATGTCGTCGCGATGCAGCGACCTGACCCCCGGTCGACCAGCAACGACATCCCGATACAACCGGGTATGGCCTCCAGGGCCGGCATGATCTGGTCGCGTACATGTGCGATCCCGGCGTCTATCGCGGAGGGCTTCGCTTGAATTGTTGTAGAACGTGCGTACACGGCTCACTCCCGTTGTGCTCAGGGCAGCGCCCCGGTGGCACCACCGATGCCCCACCCTCCTCCGGCGCGTCGGCCATAGCAATAGCTGGGAAATAACCGATATCGATCCCGCTGTAAGCGCCCCTGATGCTCTGCTCAGAAGCCGCCGGCACAGCCGAAGCTTGCGCCGCCCCGGTTCCGGTCCCGAAGCCGGGGTGCGGGTTGCTGGACCGGTAAGCAGGCGCGGGTCCGAGATTCCATGCGAGTCGATCGCGTTGTTCGGCCGTCGTTCGCGCGTTATAGCATCGACCGATGAACTTCGGAAAGATCGCTATGGCAAGCACTCTCGCGGTGGCCGCCGTCTCCGTCGCGGCACCGGCCGCGTCGGCGATCCCGACCGGTTCGGCCGGTCCTGGGGATGGCCGGGAAGTCGTGATCGTCGACAACACGCTCGAATTGAGCGATCTGAACGCGTGCTGGGCCGGCGGGTTCGCGCGCGATATCCATTTCGAGAACCGCAGCACGCGGGATTTCCTGGTGTACGCGACCGATGATTGCTCGGGGGTGCCCAGCGCGGTGGTGGCGCCGGGCACCTCGGCGACCTTCTACGGTTGGTCGGCGCGGGCGGCCGCCTAGATCGTCAGCGGCGCGGATCGGGGAAATGTCACCGGCAGGGCGGTCAGCGCACGCTGGAAAGCGCCGGGCCGCCAGGTGAGCTCTTCGGCCGGTATGGCGAGGCGTAGTTCGGGTAGCGCGTCGAGCAGTTGGTCGATCGCCTCCTGCGCCACCAGGTAGGCCACATCTTTCGCCGGGCACGTATGCGCTCCGACGCTCCAGGCCAGGTGGGCACGGTTGTCGGTGTACTCCCCGGTATCGATCGCCGGATCGTTGTTGCAGGCGGCGATGCTGATCATCACCGGCTGATGTGCGGGTAGCCAGACACCTTCGATCAGTACCGGCTGGCGGGGGAAGGACACCGCGTAGTTCGCGACCGGGGGATCGGTGAACAGCACCTCGTCGACGGCGTCGCGGGTCGACAGGCTGCCGCCGAGGACGCCGCCCGCGAATCGCTCGTCGGTGAGGATGAGACGGAGCGAATTGATGATCAGATTCTGCAGCGGTTCGATCCCCGCTCCGTAGAAGCTGTAGACGTTGTGCAGCATCTCCTCGTCGTCGAGGTTCGCCGGGTCCTGCACCATCCGGGTGACTATATCCGCGTCGGGTTGCTGCTTCTTCAGGCTCACCAGATCGGCCATGGCCTGTTCCAGCATGGCGTTGCCTTCGCTCGCGGCCGCTGACGAGCCCTCGATCATGGTGGCCATGCCGGCCGCCGCGCGTCGGCTGATCTCGGCCGGACAGCCCAGTATGTCGTTGATGAGCGCGAAGGTCAGCGGAAACGCGTACTGCCCGACGAGTTCCGCCGAACCGGCGGCACAGAACGCGTTGATGAGTGGTACGGCGATCCTTTCCACCCGGCTGTGCAGCGAGAACAGATCGACCCCACTCACCCCGGCAACGGTCGCCTGCCGGTAGCGGGCGTGCACGTACCCGGAATTCCGGACAGCCGACGGGCGCCATTCCAGCAGGGGGAGGACCGGGCAATCACGCGGGATATCGCGCTGCCAGATACGGGAATCCGCCGGGAAATGCTCGGGATCGTTGAGGATGCGCAGCGCGGTGTGATATCCGATGACGAGTGTTGCCGGGACCCCGGGAGCCAAATCGACCGGCACCAGCGCGCCGTACCGGCGGCGCATTTCGCGATAGGCGTGGTGGGGGTCCTGGGCGATCTCTTCGGCGTAGAACGGAACCCGGGGACCGTCGGTGTTCTGTGGTGAGCCGTGAATGAGCGGAAGCGTGGTGGGTTGAGCATCGGGCGGCGGCGAGATCAACTGTGTCACTCCATATGTGCAGACGGATGTGGCATCCGGGCGCGGCTCTGCCGATGCCACCGGAACGGCCGAGGCGAGGATAAACGAGGAAGACGCCTGATATGAGCCGACCGGTCGGAATTGATCAATTCGTATTCGAACTCCGGCAGGCGGTTTCGCCGTGCCGGCGGGCGATCAGGAGCAGATCCGGCAGGCGACGCTGCTATTGGTGTGGACCGCCGACCTCGCCCGGGTGCGCGGCCCGGCCGCCGCGGGTGTGAGGAATTGGCCGCGGCCTCCGAGGTGTTCGCGGTGGCCGGGCTGGTCGTGGGCTATCCCGATCCGGCGCAGAACGCCCGGGTCGAACCGCGGCTGCCGCAGGCCGCGTTGCTGCACCCGGAGACCTATCGCCCGGCGCACCCGGACGATATCGACCGCTATGAGCAGCGCATCGCGCGGTGGTACGCCGCCGCGCCGGTGGTGCGCTCAGTCGTCGTCGGTGCCGTCGTGGATCCGGAATTCGGCGGAGGTCCCGCTGATGGGTACACAATCCCCGCCGGGCTGTGCGGCATCACCGAAGTACCGGATCCGATACAGGCCGGATGGTGTGTCGGCGGATGTGCGCCAGACGATGGTGACGCGGGAACTCGACGCCGGGCCGGGCGCCCAGGCGAAGGTGGTCGTCCAGTCGCCGTCGTCGGCGATGATGCGCCAGCGCGCGCCGTCGTACCGCTGCACCATGAGATAGGTGCTGGCGCGATGGAGGTCGTTGTTGGGGTGTGCACCGGCGAATTCGACGCTCACTTGCTCGCCGGCGCGATAGGCCGGCTCCGGTTCGGTGAGTACGTCACCGAACTGCCTGCCGCCGGGCGGAAAGTCGGTGGCCGGGGTGGTTTTCGCGGGTTGGCACAGCTCCGAGAGATCCGGTGCCGCGGTTCCGGCGGGCAGAGGGCTGTCCTCGTGCAGCGCGGTCGCGAGCTGGGCGGCGATCTGTTGTAGCGCCGGTAGCTGCCAGCGGCCGAACAGGGTGCTCGCGCCCTCGTAGCGCTGTGCGGTGTACTCCTCGGGAGTTGTCACGTAATGCATGTAGGCATTGCTGTATCCGGCGATCAGGACATTGGCGAGCTCGGCGCCGAGGACGGCCGCCACCGTCCGCCGCAACCGCAAACCGGCGGTGATCGTCACCTCGCCCGGAATACCGAGCAGATACAGCTCCCCGATCTGGACGAGCTGCACGGGGAATATCTCCTGCATATACGGCTTGAACCGGTTGAGCAGTCCCCCCGGGGCGACAATCGCCTTGGGTGCCTGCGCATCTCGCAATGCGGGCGCGAACCGGTACGCCCACCGCGACAGGAAATCCCAGCCGCGATTGCGGCCTTCGTGGAAGGTTTTCCAGTCGGTCGGCCCGTCGAAACCCGCACCCGCGAACGCGGCCGCACCGCCCGCCGGCCGGCCGGTGCGGTGCTCACGGCCGTCTCCGGTGTACTGCGCGGACACGGTCACCGCGGACAGGTCGACGTGCAGGAAGCGGTAGTCGATACTGCCTGCCATACGCGGCATGTACCCCGCGGCGAGTTTCGCCGCGGCCTCGTATTGGCGCAGGCCGATGATCCGGGTGTTCTCGACCTCGTCCCCGGTCGGGCCGTGGCCGGGACTACCGGCGAGATTGGGCGACATATCACCGGCGTTGGTCTGCGCGAAGGCGGCGACGAAATCGGGGTCCGGATCCGCCAGATAGTTCACCCCCTCGACCAGGTGCTCCCAGTGGTAGGCCGCGTAGCCCTTGTTATCGCCGCTGATCAGCGTGTTCCGGTGGGTCATGGACGTGCCGTGGGTGGCGAACCAATTGATCGCGCCGACCGGTTCACCGTCGCGGTCGATGCGCAGCAGGGTCGTCTGCGGGTCGATGGCGTCCGGGAAGAATTCCTTGTCCTCCTGCGGATTGAGGTCGAATGCCGCCCGGGAGCGATTGACGCTGGCGTCGTGCAGCTCCCCGTGGACCAGGCGCAGGGTGGCCGGTCCGAGATCCTCGTGGGCCCGCTCGGCCGCTTCGACGATGCCGTCCACGATCGCGGCGAAGGTCCGCGGACGGAACCCGGTGGAGCCGTTGTACAACCGGTGATGTGAATAGCCGCCGGGCGCGCAATGGGTATGCGTCGCGGTGAGCATCACATTGGACTCGGTATAGGTGTCGCCGAATCGCCGGGCCAGGCGCCGCAACACCTCCTGGGTGATGCTGGAGAAGATCAGCGGCAGGTCGGTCACGATCAGCATGACCCGCCGGTCGACGAGCGGGTCGGCGAAAACGAACGCGCGGGCGCGCAGGCGCAGATGTATTCCGGTGGTCTTCTGCTCGGCCCGGCCGTAGCCGAGCATTCCGGCCTCGGCCGCTTCTCCGGTGATGTCGGCAATGGCACGTCCGACCAGATGGCGATCGGTCGAGTAGTTCGAGTCCGGCATCGACCTCTACATTCTGTTTTGGTGGGTTCGGTTCGCGGCAGCGGTCCGGATCTGTCGCACTGACAAACTAGCAAGGACCATGCCGGGATCGCCTGGCGCGACTAAGGTTGCGCCGGACCCGAGGAACCCGCGGGATACTCGTCGAGCGGTACGAGATCACGCGACCAGGCCGAAATAACGGGGGTGACCACCCGCCAGGCTTCTTCCGCCTCGTCCGCGCGAATCGACAACGCCGGATCGCCGAGGAGTACATCCAGCAGGAGCCGTCCGTAAGCGGGGAGGTCGGGTGGCTGGATCGGTGCGGTCAGGGTGAGCGGGACCAGCGTAT
Source organism: Nocardia carnea (assembly GCF_029869215.1). Classification (GTDB taxonomy): domain Bacteria; phylum Actinomycetota; class Actinomycetes; order Mycobacteriales; family Mycobacteriaceae; genus Nocardia; species Nocardia carnea_B. The sequence goes on along the minus strand of NZ_JARWPM010000406.1, from coordinate 16,097 downwards.
CCACCGCGGCGCCTACGACGGTGAGGCCGAGCGTGAGGTTTTCCGGGTCCAGCCCGAACCGCAAGACGTTCGGTGCGGTCGTGCCGTGGTGGCCGAAGGGCATATGGGGGACCGGCCGGAAATGGACGGCGACCTCTTTGCGGTCGGCGCCGAGGGCCTTGCCGGTGCGCAGGACGAACTTCGTGCCGGCCCAGCGCCAGTTGTCGATCGCCAATTCGACTTCGGCGAAGGTTTCGGTACGCCGGTGCGGGTCGACACCGGGTTCGTCGATATAGGAAGGGACCTGGCGTTCACCGATGGTGCCGGCACTGTACCGGGCTCGGCGGGTGCGGTGCGGTATCTCGTCGTCGGTCAGGGCGCGGATCGATCGCAGCACGTCGACCTTACGATCGCGCAGATCGCGTTCGGACAGGGTGATCGGGGGTTCCATGGCGATGAGGCAGAGCAGTTGCAGGAGATGGTTCTGCACCATGTCCTCGAGCGCGCCGACGGCGTCGTAGTATCCGGCACGGTCCTCGAGGGTGAGTGTCTCGTCCCAGATGATCTCGACTTCGGCGATATGCGCGCTGTTCCACAGGGATTCGAGCACGCGGTTGGCCAGCCGGCTGCCGAGCAGGTTCTGCACGGTAGTCATGGCGAGGAAATGGTCCACCCGGAAAACGGCCTGTTCGGGGACGAAATCCGCGAGCAGCCGGTTGAGATCCTGCGCGCTGGTGAGGTCTTCGCCGAACGGTTTCTCCAGCACGATGCGGCTGCCGGGCGGGAGATGCGCGGTGTGCAACGTCTGGATCGCCGTGGGAAACAACGAGGGCGGCAGGGCCAGGTAGACGGCGACCGGCCCCGCGCCGGCGATCGTTTCGGCCACCTGGGCCGGGTCGCCGATATCGGCGCGCCGGTAGCGCGCGGAGTCGGTGATCGCTCGCCGGGAGCGGGCCGCGGTGCCCGGGGCGTGCTGCTCGAGCTGATCCTGCGCCCATTCCCGGAACCGGTCGGGGTCGCGGCCCTTCCGGTCCGCGCAGACGATCTCGAAATCCGCCCCGAGCCGTCCGCTTTCGTGGAGCGCGGCCAGACCCGGTAGGAGATACCGTCCGGCCAGGTCGCCGGTGCCGCCGAAGATGACAAGTCGCCGGATCATCGTTGCCGCCTGCACAGTCCCGCCTCTCTGCGATCGTTGGTGGTGGAACGGCTCGCCGTCACGGATCAGCGCAACCGCGCGCGTTGCCCGGCGTCGGCGAAACCCAGTTCCAGCCGCACCGGCAGCTCCCCGACCTCGAGAGCGCGGCACAGTCGTGCTACCGCCTCGTCGTGAATCCGCGTGCGCAGCCGGGGGATATCGGCGTCGGGCTCGGCGGTGACCACCAGATGGAGTTCGGGGGTCGTGCGGGGGCCCGCCAGCCACGCCTCGGCGGCACGCACCTCGCCGTAGGATTCGATATCGGCGGCCAGCGCCGACGCCGCGGTACGCGACGACAACACCGTCCGTCCGGCCGACCCGTCGGCCTCCATCCGCCACTCCACCGCTTTCGGCATCCGGAAGAACTGGGCCAGCAGCCAGCGCAGGCACAGCAGGCCCAGTATCGCGGCACCGGCGATCACGATCCAGAACACCCAGGCAGGCGGGGCCGCCGTCCCCGGAACCACGGGTGTGCCCTGGTCCACCCAGCCCAGCCATCCGGAATAGGCGGCGAGTACGAGAGCGCCCGCGGCCACCAGCGCGGCCCCGAGCAGCGCGAGCAGTGTGCGATTCAGTCTCGCCGGTCGGTTCGCATATGCCATCGGACACTCCCGTTCACATTCCGTAGTCGAATCCACACGGCGCCGGCACCCTACGAGGTGGTGCGGCCAACAGGCCGGCGGGCCGGCTGACCGACGCGGGATTCCGTTATCCCGCGCCGGGCTTGCGCTGACCCGCCGTTCACCGCGTCTGCGCGGCGAACTCGGCGGCCCGCTTTCCGCCCGACACCTTCTCCGGGCCCTTCACCCGCACTTGCACGCGCCGCGCCGGTCGCCCGAGCTCCTGGATCCGGTTGTTCAGTACGGTGCAGACCTCGTCCGCGATCTCGGCGTGCCCGCGGTGGAAGTCGGTATCGACGACCGCCCGGACCGTGCCGCGTCGCAGGGCGATGTGCGCCGAGTTCACCCCGTCCACGGTCTTCGCCGCGGTGCGTAGCAACGCCCGCAGATCGCCGGCGGGCACCCCGGCGTCCATACCGTTTCCGGATTCCACCGGCAGCATCCGGGCCCGGCCGGGCAGGACCGCCGCCAGCAGCAGCAGCGCGCCGGCGACGAGCAGCGCGACGGCGGCCACGAGGACCTGCCGGTCGCCCCAGGTGGTCGCGTGCAGTTCGCGCGCGACCGTGTCGTAGGAGAGATATTCGCGCACACCGGCCGAACGTTGCGCCAGCGAGACGATCACCGCGACGCATCCGGCCGCCACCGCCAGCGCGACCAGTACCGCGGGGACCGTGCGCCGGGATCTGCGGATCATCGCACTCTCCCCGCCGGTGCCACCTCGGCGGCCAGTTCGGTCACCGCAATATCGACCCGGGTGACGCCCAGCCCGGTCAGTTCCTCGGTGCGGCGCAACAGATGCGCACGGCAGGCGTCGGTGACCCGGCCCACCGGCTCGGGATAGCGCACCGGCAACCGGATATCGAGCGAGGTGCGGTCGCCGGAGATGTCGGCGGCGACTTCGACCGCCCCGGCGACACCGTCGACCTCGCGGGCGGCCCGGGCGGCGATCCGGCGGACCGCCCGGCCGCTGACCGTGGTCACACCCGGTAGGTCGGCGCTCACCGCGGTCATCGCCGGCTCCTGTTCCGCTGCGCCGACCGCAGCATCGCGTCCAGGTCCAGCTCACCGTCGAGCCAGCGGCCGGCCAGCAGCCCGGCGGCCGCGAACACGAGCACGATCAGGAACGCGCCGAAACCGCCGAAGGCGGCGGCGAAACCGAGCGCGAGGCCGACGGCCAGCCCTATCGATGTGGCGTTCACCGGGCACTCCTCTCCGCTGCGGCGGCCGGGCTCATTGCACCCGGCCGGTCTCGGTCTCGGCCTCGTCGTCGTCGCCGGGGATGTAGACGTCGTTGACGTTGATATTCACCTCGACGACCTCGAGCCCGGTCATCTGCTCGATCGCGGTGATCACATTGCGCCGCACCAACCGGGCGACCTCGGCGATCGCGACCCCGTACTCGACGACGATCTGCAGATCGACGGCGGCCTGCGTCTCACCCACCTCCACCGAGACACCCTGCCCGGTACTGGCCGACGCACCCGGGATCCGCTCTCGTAACGCGCCGAGCGCCCGGGCGGTGCCGCCGCCCAGATCGTGCACCCCGCGGAGCTCGCGGGCCGCCAGCCCGGCGACCTTCTCCACCACCACATCGGCGATGGTGGTGGTGCCCTGTTCGGTCACCAGCGGGTTGGCTTTGCGCGCCGTGCTCTCCGGCGCCTTGTCGGCGCCGCGGCCGCCGGTGTTGTTGCCGGCGGTGCTCTTGTCACTGGTCGGAGCGGTCATTTCTCCTCCTGATCTCGTCGGATTGCTGGACCTCACCTTGTTCGACACCGGAAGTACGCGGATGTCACGCGCCGGCGCCGAGCCGATCGGCTCCTTCCCCGGCGACCGCCGCCGCATCGAGTTCGGTGACCACGAGCCGTAGCCCGGCCTGTTCCCACCTGGTGCCGGTGAGCACCGGACGAATGGCCGCCCCCGCCCGTTCCAGCAGCGGCGGCAGTGGCAGGGCCGTGGCGACGAAGCGCACCTCGACCACCTCCGCCCCGAGATCGACGGCGTAGTACCGGGTATCCCAGGGCCAGGCGGTCTTGTCGCCCAGCAGGGGCGCGGCCGGCCGTAACCCGGGCACGCTCTCCAGCGCGCCGAGGATCCGGTCGATGATCTGCTCGTCGGCCATCACGACTCCGGTTCGATATCGAGGATGTGCACGCAGACCGCGTCCACCTGCTGTCCGGTATGTTCGCCCACTTCCCGCGCGACGTGTTCCTGGACCGCACGGCCGACCTCGGCGGCCGGTCCGTCCGCCCGGACAGCGATATCGACGTGCACGGTCAGCCCCGCACCGGTGACCCGTACGCGGACTCCTTCGGTGGGCGCCGGATCGGCCTCGGTCCAGCGCTGCCGGCCCGCGCGGGTGAGTACCGCCAGCAGGCCGCGCACTCCCGGTTCCAGCCGGGCCACACCCGGCGTCGCTTCGGCGGCGCGGGCGGCGACCGCGGCGATCACCGGCGGGGCCACGATCATCGACACCTTGTCAGCGGTCATTTCGGGTCCTCCGATCCGCCGGGCCCGGCCGCGGGTGTCTCGTCGTAGAAATCACCCACGTGCACATCGAGCCGGCGCAGTGTCGTACCGATGTGGTCGGGCAGCGCCGCGGCGACCCTGGCCCGCACGGCAGGCAGCACATCGTCCAATGTCACCGACCCGAACCGCACCGCGATCGTCAGTTCCACATCCAGGGGTCCCGGTACACCGGACTCGGCCGGAAGCTGACGCACCCGGCAATTCCGCGCCCGGACGCCGGCCACGGAATCGGCGGCATAACGCACGATCGCCGCCACCGCCTGCTCGCTCACCTGGATTTCGCCGGCGTGCGGGGTCGCCAGATCGAGCATGCGGCCCCGCCGCGCGTCGGCGCGGACCGCGGACATGATGCGGCCGAACAGGTCCGGTGGGGGCTCGTCGGGTTCGTCGATCAGTTCCCGGGTCGCGGCCCGCAACGCCAGCAGGCTTTCCCGCGCAGCCCGGCAGTGCGGGCAGGCGGGATCGTGGGTATCGGCGAGCCCGGTGTCGTCCTCGTCGAGCCGCTGCCACACCTGTTCCAGGTCCCGCCCGCACGGCAGGAGGTGGTCGCGTTCGGTCGTGTCGTTCACCGCCATGGCTTCATCACCTCGGACAATTGGGCGCGCGCCCGCGCGATACGGCCCCGGACAGCGGTGGCGCTCACCCCGATGATCGACGCGATCTCCTCGTAGGCGAGCCCGTCCACTTCCCGTAACAGCCAGCATGCGCGCTGTTCGGGGGTCAGTTCCTGCAGTGCCGAGTTCAAGGCCGCGAGTTGCGTGCTCACCTGCACCGCATGCTCGGGCTGGGTGTCCGCGCGCGCCGATTCGGTGGTACCGGGGTCGAGTTCGGTATGTGGCCGCCGGGAGCGGATCACGTTGAGACAACGGTTGGTCGTCATCCGGTACATCCAGCCGACGAACGCGCCGTCGTCGGTGAGCTGGAACAGGCGCCGCCACGCGTGCAGGAAAACCTCCTGCACCACGTCCTCGGCCTCGCCACGATCGGCCAGCATCTTCGACGCCAGCCGGAACATCCGGGCCTGGTAGCGCACCACCAGCACCTCGTAGGCGCGCACATCACCGTCGCGCGCCCGGCTCACCAGGGTGGCGTCGTCGGGCCCGGCTTCCGGTGCCGAGTCGATCGTGGTCATCTCACCTCCTCCGCTCACCCGTAGGACACCGCGGCCGGGGGATCGTCACGCCGGTTGCCGAAGAATTCTGTGCCACGGCCCGGACCAGGGCGGATACCTCATGTGACCGTTGTCACCGGGAATGCCCCGTGCGCTTCACCGAGCGATCGGGTCGTTATGACCGAGCGCTCCTCCACAACGGAACGACACGGAAGGTTTTTCCCATGGATCCCCGTAGTGTCCCGAGACCCGAACAGCCGGCGATCCGGCGTACCCGGACCGTCCGGATAGCCGGAATGGAATGGGTGACCGCACTGCTGGCCCTGGCCATGTGCTTGCTGTTCGCCACGGGAATCGCGCTGCTGACCCGCTCGACGGCGGCCACGCTCGTCGGCACGGCCGGTATCGCCGTGGGCCTGGCGGCGGTGTCGAGAATTCTGCGCACGGGACGATAACGGTCCCGCCGCCGCGGACGGACAAGGTCGCTGACATCGTCACTCCTCGCGTCGGTCGAACACGGCACGGCCCGTTCGGACGGACGCGACGAACGCTACGGCCGCGGGCGCGGCCCGGCCTCACACGTTGCGGATGAATTCCGGTGCACACATCGCCGAGGAACCGCGGCCGAACGCCGGTACCGGACGCGTCGGGTGTGGCGCCGACCGCCCGCGGTGGCCGGGCCGAACAGATGCGCCGCCGGCGGCAGGACCGATCAGGCGCCGGCGTCGGCGAGCCATACGGTGTCGATCGCACCGCCGTGCTCGTCGCAGGCCGCCGCGGCGGCCTGCAGGATCAGGGCGGCGGCCGCCGCGCCCGGGTCGAGAACACCGCGCGCCACCTCGCCGACATAGCTGGCCCGGCCGCGTTTGGCCACCAGCGAGACGGTGCCCGCCGCGCCCGCCACCGCCGCGGCGGCCGTGGCGGCGAGTGCTTCGGCGGGCGAGCCGGTGGTGCGTGCGGCGAGGGTTTCCGCCGCCGGGGCGAGCGCGTCGACCATGGTCTTGTGCCCGACCTGGGCATTGCCGTACCGCTGCACCGTGGCCACCCCGGCGCTCAGGCCCTGCGAGAACTCGGCCAGAGTCGGTTCGGAACCAGCTGCGCAGCGGGCGAGTTCGCGGAAGAACATGCCGAACAATGGTCCGCTGGTGCCGCCGGTACCGAGGAATCCGCGCGATACCGCGGTCAGCCACGCCGTGTACGACTCGGGTGTTTCGGCCTCGATATTCGCCCGGGCGCGGCGCAGGGCGGCGGCGATATTGGCCCCGAAATCGCCGTCACCGGCGCGACGGTCCAGGTCGGCGAGGGCTTCGGTGCGGTCGAGGAAGGCATCGAACATCGTCTCCACCCAGCGCTGGCCGAATCCCGCGGGGAGTGCCTCGTTCGTCATGGTCGGGCTCCTTCACCAGGTGAGGGCGGGGGTGCGCACGGGTGCGTCCCACAGCGGCAGCAGATCGGCATCGGCGGGCAACAGGGTGAGCGAGACCCCGACCATATCGAGCGAGGTGACATAGCTGCCGGCCAGCGAGCGGGCGACGGTGATCCCGCGTCCGCCGAGTTGCCGGTGCACGGCGCGCGCCGCGATGGACAGTTCGATCGGGTATGCCCCGCCGAGTCCGTTGACGAGCGCGATCACCGCTGCGCCACGGCTGAGCCCGAGCTCCGCGACCAGCGGATCGACCAGCAGCGAGACCAGCGCATCGGCGTCGGCGAACGGCACCCGGCCGGTACCGCGCTCACCGTGGATGCCCACACCCAGTTCCACCTCGCCGGCGTCGAGGGTGAACGCCGGAGCGGTGTCACCGGGATGGGTGCCCGCGCTCAGCGCGAACGCGAGACTGCGGGCGTTGCGTGCGACGCGGCGGCCGAACTCCGCGACCGCGGGCAGATCCGCACCGGCTTCGGCGCTCGCGCCGCAGATCTTCTCGACGGCCAGCACGGCGGCGGTGCCGCGGCGGCCCGGTCCGTCCGGATCGGCGCTCTGGGTGGCCAGATCATCGTCCACCAGCACCATTTCGGTGGCGACGGCATTGTCGTCACCGGCCAGTTCGCCGGCGATCCGGAAGTTGATGACATCACCGGTGTAGTTCTTCACGATCTGCACCACGCCCCGCCCCGAATCGGCGGCCACGGTGCCCTCGTGTACCTGCAGCGCCGTCGGACTGGCGAACACCGCGCCGGGTACGGCCACGTCGAGCATGCCGGTGCCGACGAAACCGGCGTGCAGCGGTTCGTGCCCGGATCCGCCGCCGGAGACGAGGCCGACCTTGTCGCGCGCCGGGGTGGCCCGGGTGACGATACCGCGTTCCCGGTCGTAGGCGATGAGCGTGGGATGAGTGAGGGCGAGCCCTTCGAGCGCCTCCTCGGGCGCGTTCTCCGGCTGATTGCGAATCTGTCGGCGCACGCGGTCGTTCTCCTTCGATCGACTGTCGCCCGATACTAGGTCAGCTCGTACCGCGCGGTCCGCCCGCGGCGACGTCGATCACGACGTTGCCGATCTTCGTCCCCGTTTCCACGTAGCGGTACGCTTCGGCGATCCGGTCCAGCGGGTAGTGGCGGTCGATCACCGGGCGGAACTGCCCGTTCTCCAGGAGTCCGGCGATCCGGAGCACGATGCCGCGCCCCTCGAGGGGTGCCGGGAACACCACCTTCGGGCCCGAGCGCCGCCTCGTCCACAACGCGAGGAAGAGATTCTGGCACCAGGGCCCGAGTTCGCTGGAGGCATAGATACCGCCGGGGCGCAGCAGCGGGCGGCACCGGCGGAAGGTGCTCTTGCCGACAGCGTCGAGTACGGCGTCGTAGTCGCCCGCCGACTCGGTGAAATCCGTTGTGGTGTAGTCGATCACCCGGTCGGCGCCCAGCCCGCGCACCAGGTCGAGGTGGTCGCCGCCGCAGACCGCGGTGACCTCGACACCGCTACTCTTCAGGATCTGCACGGCCGCTGATCCGATGCCGCCGGTCGCACCGTTCACCAGGACGCGCTCGGCATCGGCCAATTGCGCGCGTTCGACGAACGAGAGCGCGTAGTGGGCGCCCTCGGTGGCTGCCGCCGCCACAGGGTAGGTCACGCCGGCGGGTATCCGGGCCACCCCGGAATCGGCGGCGACCGCGATGTACTGCGCGTGTGCCCCGAACTTCCCCTCGCAGTACCCGAACACCCGGTCGTCGACGGCGAACTCGCTCACCTCGCTCCCGGTGGCGACGACGCGTCCGGCGAACTCGGTGCCCCAGACGGAATGGCGCGGTGTGCGCAGCCCGGTCAGCAGCCGCATGAACAGCGGGCGCGCGGCCCGGTAGGCGCAGTCCGTGCGGTTCACCGTCGTCGCGTGCACCTCGACGAGTAGATCGCCGGAGCCGATCTCGGGTATCGGGTGGTTGTTGCTGATCTCGACGACTTCCGGGCCGCCGTAACGCGTGCAGACAGCGGCCGTCATTGTGCCGTTCATAGCGGAATCGATAACCCCTCGATCGGATCCCCCCAACACAGAGCAGTCCCCGGTAGTCTCCATCGGAATCCCGGACCTCAGTCGTCGCTGACTGTTCGGGTTTCCGACCGGCTTGCCGGGGGCCTGGCCGGACCGCCGAGGAGTTCGACTGCCGTTCTCCGGACGTCTCCGTCGAACGCGCCGCACCCTCCGTTGGTTCCGGTGTATCTCCAGTCTCCTCCGGATCCGCCGTCAGTCAAGTACTGATCCGCAGGTTGTGCGGCATTTTCAGGTGAACATCCCGTGCAGGACGAGTTCGGCACAGGTGACGATCCGCGACCTCCCGTTGCCCCGGCGTGCTCTGTCCACGCCGCCGGGCTCGACAGCCGCAGACGGAGAAACCGGCCGCCGACCAGGTTCGAATTCCCATCGCTGAGGGGCCGGTGGGAATTCGGTCAGTATTGTTCGATCGACAACCAGGGGAAAGTTGTGTCGGTCGACCGTACGGCGAGGTGGGATCGCGCCGCGCGACACCACTCGGCCGAGCACGGCGGTGCGCTCGACATCCTGGCCGGTGCCGGCACGACCAGGAAACAGCGGTATCAGTACAGGAAGTGTTGATATGAACCGTGTTTCGTGCGATGGCGCGACGATGCGGAGTTCGGCAGCCGGATCGAACGAAACCGGTGCGGGCCATGGCGTTGCGCCGCGTTGTCCGCATGGGTGGAAACGCCGCCGATTCAGCTCTGGCCGGAGAGCGGCTTCGTGTCGATAGTCAGCAGCCTGGGGGCGATTCAGCGGGCGGCCCGGCGTCTGGTCGGTGCGACCGACGACGTCGGGGAGGGACTGTCGGATTCCCTACGCGCCGTCGCGGCCGGGGGGCGCGACGGGGCCGATACGTTCACGCACGCCGACGATCGGGCGCGTTTCGAGCAGGATCCGGTAACGGTTGGAACCCGGCCGACGCGAGTCCGGCGCGCATGGCGATCCTCGACTTCACCCGAGAGTTCACGCTTCGGAATCAGCTACGTGAGCTGGAGCGACGACGATGGACGCTCGCGCAGCGGTTGGAGGAGCGCCCGGGGTCGCGGAGGCTCAGGTCGCGGCTCGAGCGGGCCGAGCGGGAACATTCGGACCTCACGAATGAATTGAACGGCATCAATGCCCGTCGGGAGGCCGAGGGCCGGGATCCCTGGGTGCCGAACCACAGTGAACGCGACATCGCGGAACTACGAGTGGCGCAGAACAGGGTGCACGAGGGGAGGCGCGACCTGGAGGAGCTGAGGACACGGCGGGAAGAACTCAGGACGCGACGGGACGAGCTGCGCAGACAACGGCAAAGGGAGTGGGACGACACCCCGCCGGCTCGCGCCGATGACCCGAGCGGTGTGCCGGCCCAGCCGCGCTGGCATGTCCTGGAAAGCCGATACAGCGACGCGGAAGCGAGGGTGCTGCCGGATCTGTCCGGGGCGCGGAGCAACGCCCATTGGATGGCGGGAGAGCTGGCGACCGAACGGCAACGGGTGGAGCGAGAGATCCGAGGGCTGGAGAGCGACGTCAGGAAAGAACAGGAACGCCTGGACAAGGCGCGGGAACGGGCGCACGCCCAGGCGGTGGTGGAAGAGCGGGCACGCGTGGAAAGAGAGGCGGCACGCCTCGAGGAGGAGCGACAGCGGCGCCTGGACGAGGAGGCGCGGGAACAGGCACGCGTGGAGCGGGAGCGGCAGGAACGCCTGGCCAGAGAGGCCGAGGAACAGGCCCGCCTGGCCAGGGAGACGGACGGGGCGAGTAGGCGGGAAGGGCGGGACGAAGTCTTGGTCGTGCACGAGCCGGGCCTTCCCGACCGCCACCGTGGCGGTGCTGATCCGGATGCCGGGAGGCGTGGAAGTGAGCCGGTTGCCGGGAGGCGTGACGGCGAGCCGGATTCCGGCAGGCGTCGGGACGACCGGGATTCCGGGAGGGGTTCGGATTCTCGTAGTGGTTCCGGTGTCGGATCGGGTTCCGGTGCGGGTTCTGGGTCGGGAGTGGGTTCCGGCTCCGGCTCGGGGGCAGGATCTGGTGCGGGGGCAGGATCTGGGTCGGCGGCAGGATCTGGGTCGGGGTCGGCAGCGGGTAGTGGCTCGGGCTCTGGTCGGAACGTCGGCGCCATTGCCGTCGGCGTCGGCGTAGGCGCCGTCGCCGTGGGAGCGGGTGTCTACGCCGTCGATGCTCTTTCGGACTCGGACTCGGACCCGAGTGCGAGTCCGGGACCGGAGGGTACGGGCCCGGGCGCGGAAGACACGAGCCCGGGTGTGGAGGGTAACGGCTCGGATTCGAGTGCGGACTCAGCGGAATCGAATGCGGAGTCAGCGGGTTCGGGTGCGGACTCGGCGTCGAGTGCGGATTCGGGTTCGGGATCTGGTTCGCAGGTTGCTGCGGCGGCTACGGATACGCGGGCTGCTGCGGCACCGAGTTCCCAAGCCGGGGCCTCGCATTCCGGTTCACGGGCTGCTGTGGCCGACCCGGGTTCCGCTGGACTCGCTGCCACCGGTTCTACCGCTAACGATTCCGGACTCGGTTCCGACGGGGGTGGTACTTCGGACAGCGACTCGGCGGACAACTCGGCGGCGGAGATCCCTCGTGCGCCCGGCAACGCGCAGCCACAGGGCAGCATGGGGACGGGCGCGATAACCGCGCTTCCGGCTGCCGGGGGGCAACAATTCGATCCTTCCAGTCTCCTGATACCCATGATGCTGGCGAATAGCCAGGATCCCGGACTCACCGATACCGACGCCGATGGAGACCGGGAAATCGACCGCGACCGCTACGAGGATCCCGGCCCGCAGCGGGGAGTTCCACCTGCCGCCCAGCAGCCCACTCCGCGGATCGTGACCCCACCGCCGGCCCAGCCATCACCGGGCGAGGTAGCGGCGGGCCCCGGGCCGCAGGATGATGGGAAGGCACCGCGGGCGATGGCTCCGGCGGGCCAGAAGGCGCGAGACGAGGACGGACGTGTTCCGTACACCCATACCGCGGACAGCGTCACCGAGCGGGTCTGGCCGAGTGTCGCCCACGCTTATGAAACGGCATACAGCAACAAGGGCGGTACCGACGGCAAAGCCGCCTACGCCGGTACGGAGGCCGAGTGGCTCGACGCGCAGGCCTTGGCACCGGTCGACCCGAACGAGCTGGCCAGCGGCGATCTCATCACCTTCGACAACGGCTCGGCGGTGCTACGTGTCCAGCGGAAGGACGGCGATCCGGAGGGTGGCATCGTCGATGCCATCATCAAGGGAGAGTTGACGCCGGTCGCGAATGTGATGGCCGCCGACATCGGTGAACTCGGTGCGTTCGCCGGCTTCCGACGTCCGCCCGGTGTCGAACCGCCCGCGCCGGTGGAGGGAAGCACCGGTGGTGCCGGCCCTGAGGCACCAGGTGACGAGTCCGGCGGCGGGGTCGACTCGGGGCAGTAGGGTCCGGGATCCACGCAGCCGAGAGCGCGGCGCGGCGTGGGGGCGTTGCGCCGCGCGCACCGGCACGGCGGTTCCCCGCCGACGCGCAAGCCCGGTGGGAGCGATTCCATCCTTTTGCGGGATTCGCCGACAACGTGTGTGGCGCGGGCCGCGAGCGCGCGACAAGACGGCAATGTTCCCAGACCTGAAGAGCCGCAACGGCAACGCCGGTCGGCGTGAGTTCGAGAAAGCTCTGGACCACAGGCCGGCCCGGGTATCTGCGGGGCGGGTTCTCATGCGCAATCATCAAGCAGCGAAGGGTATTTCGGTATTGGACTCTTCTGGATATGCCATCATCCATGATCGATCGCCACTTCGAACACACAGATAGGACGAACACAATGAAATTCGCCAAAATCGCCGCAACGGCGTTGCTTTCCACCGCGGCCGTCGGTGTGATGGCCGGTACGGCACACGGTGAGGCGAATATGGCGCACCCGGTAGCCGGGAAAGTGGACGGGAATGTGGGGTACTCGATGGCGTGGTCGTCCGACCGCTCCAGCGCGACCACCACCTTGACGTCGGGCAACTTCGAGGTTACGGCGGATTCGGTCGAGGTTGTCGCGGCCGACGGCACAGTGCTGGAAGAGGTACCGCTGGTTTACCAGGTCGCGGGTCAGCAGGTTCGTCTCGGTGCGCGAGTGGACGCGGCCGGAACCTCCCTGACCATCGACCGCCCCGCAGCCGCCGTGAACGATACGCCGCTGCAGGATATCGCCAGTAACGACACGCTCATCCTGGGTGCGGCCGTCGGCTGTGGGATCGGTGCCCTGGTCGGGCTCATCTTCCTGGTGTTGGGTGCCCTGCCCGGCTGCCTGATCGGTGCCATTGTCAACGGCGGCCTGGTGATGAACGGCCAGGGGATCCTGCCGCCTCGGTAATCGAGCGCTGCGGGCGATAACGTCCGCAGCCGATGAACCCGGTGGTGCCGAGCGAAGGTGTGTAGCGTTCGTATCTCGGCACGGCGATGCCCTCGCCGACTCGTGTCGGCGAGGGCCCTCGGATCGAAGGCCGTGGCCGTCCAGGCCGATGTCTCCGACGTCCAGGCCCTCGAACGTCTCTTCGGGGAGTCCATCGACGCCTACGGGAAAATCGATATCGTCGTCGCCAACGCGGGCGTCGAACTGATCGATCAACCCCTCGCCGACGTGACAGAGGAGCAGTTCGACCGCCTGTTCTCGATCAACACCAAAGGCGCGTTCTTCACCCTGCAGAAGGCCGCGAAGCATATCGAGGACAACGGACGGATCATCTACATCGGCTCCAGCACCACCTGCCTGCCGATCCCCGGTGCCGGCCTGTACGGCTTCAGCAAGATGGCCGCCCGATACACCGTCGAGGTGCTCGCCCAGGAAGTCGGAAAGCGGTAGCGCGTTTCCGGCACTGTTACGTGCCTTCCCGAACCTCGCTCAGGCCGGCCCGCGGTATCGCGTGAAGGGTCTGGCATTGCACGGGCTCCACGCAACTACCCGTCGCCCTGGATCACTCGCGCTGAGCGCCCGGTGCCGATAGCACGGCCGGGTCCGACGGCTCAGAGGCGCCGCATCACCGAGACGACCTTGCCGAGCACCACCGCGTGGTCACCGTCGATGACCTCGTAGGCGGGGTTGCGCGGCTCCAGCAGGACACGCCCGTTGCGGCGGCGGTACACCTTCACCGTCGCCTCGCCGTCCAGCATGGCGGCGACGATCTCGCCCGACTGGGCATCGGGCTGCTGCCGGACCACCACGATATCGCCGTCGCAGATGGCGGCCTCGGTCATCGAATCACCGCGCACCCGCAGGCCGAACAAGGTGCCGCGGCCGATGAGCTCGCGGGGCAGCGTGAGGACGTCACCGGTGTTCTCCTCGGCGAGGATGGGACTGCCGGCCGCGATATCACCGACCACCGGCACCGCGACCGCATCGGTCTCGCTCTCCCGTGATCCGGCTGCGTGCAGGAACCGCCGGACGTCCATCGGGCGGGTGACGCTGTCGCCACGGCGCAGAAATCCCCGCTCTTCCAGGCTTTTCAGATGTTTGGACACCGTGGAGGACGAGCGCAACCCCACCGCGTCGCCGATCTGCCGCGTGCTCGGCGAATATCCGTGGTGAACCACCCAGTCCTGGATGACGGCCAGGATGCGCCGTTGCCGGGGCGGCAGGGTCGAGGTGTCGAGGTGGTCGTAATCGGTCACCTGGGAATCCTATGGCTGCCCGCGCGGAGGCCGTATGGGGGCGGTGATTCAGTAGATCCGCAGGCCCTCGACGTAGATTTTGCCGCCGACCGACATCGGTCTCGACTCACTGGGGATTTTCCAGAGCAAACCGTCATCACTCCACACTTCGAGCGAGTATCTCTCGCCCGGCGTGGTGGCGACCGCGATCCGGCTCCCGTCGGTGCCGAGTGGGGTGCTGTCCGTCAGGTGGTTGGGAATCACGTATTCACCGGTGTAGGCGTCCACAAAACCGTCGGCGGCGAGTCCGGGTCACGGGGCCCGTCTTCGGCTGCCGCCGGGTTGACCACTGTGTCCGCGTAACGGTCGGTGGGTTCGGCCGGTGGTTCCAGGTGCGATTCGGTCGGTGTGAGAGCCCGGCCGAGAGCGGTCGCGAATTCTTCGGTGGTGGCGAAGCGATGCTCCGGAGTCTTCGCCATAGCCCGCCCGAACACCGCATCGACGGACGGCGCGAGCTCGGACCGCCGCTCTCGCGCGCTGGGTACCGGCTGCTGTGCATGAGCCAGGATCACCGCGGCCTGGTTGGGGCCGGTGAACGGCTGTGTGCCGGTGAGGAGGTGAAAAGCGGTGGCAGCCAGCGAGTATTGGTCGGATCGGGGATCGAGTGAAAGCCCCTGCATCTGTTCCGGAGAGGCGTAGGCGACAGTGCCGACGGCCCCGCCGGTTCCGGTGAGATCGGAGGTTTCCAGGCCCATGCGGGCGATCCCGAAGTCGGTCAGTAGGTAGTGGCCGGTGCCGGCGAGCAGAATATTCGCGGGTTTCACATCGCGGTGGATCAACCCGCGCGCCCCCGCATAGTCGAGCGCGTGGGCTACCTCCGTGATCGCCCGCACCACATCGGCGACGGGTAATCCATCTGGCGCGGTGGTGAGCAATGCCGACAGATCGGTGCCGTCGATCAGCTCCAATGCGATCCACAGCCGGCCCTCGAACTCGCCGCGGTCGTGAACGCTGACGATTCCGGGATGCGACAGCGAGGCGGCGAGATCGGCCTCGCGTTCGAAGCGCCGCCGGTACGAGTCGTCACCGGTGAACTGCGCGGCGAGCACCTTGACCGCGTCGGAACGAGGAAGCCGGGGATGCCGGGCGACGTAGACCTCCCCCATGCCACCGGCACCGAGCAGGCGTTCGATTGTGTACCCGGCGAACATCGAACCCGGTTTCAATGTGGCCAACGTGCGGCACCTCCCCGTGCGCGATATCGAATTCGATCACAGCGCATACCGCTCGGGTCGGCAAACCCACAATCCGGATCCCGGCGCTGCCGGACAGCTCCGGATCGTGAGGGGTTCATGTCGAAAACGTCCACCGGGCGGGAGACCGAGAAATCGATCGTACCGACGAACAGACGCTCAGTGCGGGCGGTTCGGTCCCGAAACGGTTGCTGCCCTGGCCGTTTCGTGGACGACCAGGGCAGCAACAGGATTTCGGACGCCGTCGCCCGCACCCCGCGGGGTGGAGGCGCCCCCGCGCGGGTAAAACCCCCCCGGCCGCGCAGGCGTCGAAGATTCCCGACCACACGTACGCCTGCTGGCCCT
>NZ_JARWPM010000405.1 GCF_029869215.1 Nocardia carnea | reverse complement strand
TCCGAGGCCGGAACGGGAAAGCCCGTTCCGGCCTCGGACAATGGTAGCGGGGACAGGATTTGAACCTGCGACCTCTGGGTTATGAGCCCAGCGAGCTACCGAGCTGCTCCACCCCGCGTTGCGCTGACAACCGTAGCGCACGAACCGGTGCGGGACCAAAACGCGTCACGGACTCCGGTTCGCGAGAACCCGAGACCGGGTGGGGCGCGCTTACGCAGCAGCGGGCGATGCCCACTCCCGAGTGAGGTGATGCACATTCGCGCCGGAATGTCCGATTCCGGAATCCGGGGGTGTTACCGTGACCGCGCGCTGGTTACCGCCCGTCGTCGACGGGTGGTTCGTAAGAGGGAATCCGGTGGGAATCCGGAGCTGCCCCGCAGCGGTATGTGGAAACGACCGCGGTCATCAGCACTGGGCTCGCGCCTGGGAAGCGACCGTCAGTAGGTGATACGGGAATCCGTTTCGCGTCCATGAGCCCGAAGACCTGCCGGCGCGGCCCTGCCACGGGTGGGGTCGCCGGTCGACTTCGAGGGAATGGTTGACGAGACATGGGTATACGTCTGTCTGCGCGCGTCGGATCAAGGGTGCTGCGAGTAGATCCGGCCCGATGAGAGCGCTGGAGCGACGCCGCCTGCCCCTGCCGGTGCTGGTGGCGGGGCTCAGCGCGGGGCTGGCGGTGGTTTCGGTACTCGCGCTGGGTCTCGGTGCGGCGCATATACCGTGGCGCGACACGGTCGGTTTCCTGTGGGCCGAACTCACCGGCGGAACAGTGGTCGCCGCCGAGGTGGCGAACTACCGGATCGTCGTGGATTCCCGGCTGCCGCGGGTGCTGCTGGCGGCCGCGGTAGGCGCCGGGCTCGGCGGGGTCGGGCTGATCGTGCAGGCCATGGTCCGCAACGCCCTCGCCGATCCGTATGTGCTGGGGATCTCCTCGGGTGCGTCGGTGGGTGCCACCGCAGTCGTCCTGTTCGGCGCGTTCGGCGCGCTCGGGATCTACGCCCTGTCGACAGCGGCTTTCACCGGGGCGCTCGCCGCGACTGCCCTGGTGTATGTGCTGGCGCGGTCGGCGGCCGGGCTGGTGCCACTGCGACTGGTACTCACCGGCACCGCCATCGGTTACGGGTTCTCCGCGGCGACCACCGTGCTGGTGTTCCTGGCCCCACGCGGCGGCGATACCGCCCGGTCGGTGATGTTCTGGCTGCTGGGCAGCCTGGCGGGCGCCACCTGGCAGATGGTGCCGCTGATCGCGACGGTCACCGCGCTGGGGTCGGTGGTGATCCTACTGTGCGCCCGTCATCTCGACGCCTTGTCGATGGGCGACGAGGTGAGTGCCGCCCTCGGGATGAACGCGGCGCGTTTCCGCCTGCTGCTGTTCGTGGTCTCCGCGGCGATGACCGGCTGTTTCGTCGCGGTGTGCGGGGCGGTCGGGTTCGTCGGCCTGATCGTGCCCCATCTCGCCAGGCTCCTGGTGGGCGCCGGCCACCGGCGCCTCGCCGTGCTGACCCCGGTGCTGGGCGCGGTGTTCCTGGTGTCCGCGGACCTCTTGGCCCGCATTCTGATCCCACCGCAGGAGTTGCCGCTGGGAGCGGTCACCGCCGCGGTGGGCGTACCGGTGTTCGTCCTGTTGATGCGGCGGCGCGGCGCGCTGGTGGAGCGCGGCTGATGCGGGTCGACTATACGGAGGTGACGGTCGAGATCGACGGCACGCCGATCGTGGCCGCGGTGACCCTGGCCGCCGAACCCGGGCAGTTCATCGGCATCGTCGGCCCGAACGGTAGTGGTAAATCGACCCTGCTGCGCTGCCTGTACCGCGCGCTGTCCCCCGCATCCGGCCGGGTAGCGGTCGGCGGCACCGATATCGCGGCGATCAGTATGCGCGAGAACGCCCGCCACGTGGCGGCGCTCACCCAGGATTCCTCGACACCGTTCGATTTCACTGCCGCCGAGGTGGTGGCCACCGGACGGCTACCGCACGCCACCGTGCGGCGCGGCACCCGGCGGCGCGATGCGGAGATCTGCGCCGCGGCCATGGCAACGGCGGATATCGCGCATCTCGCGAACCGCTGTTTCCTGTCGCTCTCCGGTGGGGAACGCCAGCGGGTCCTGATCGCGCGGGCTCTGGCGCAGCAGCCGCGGGTGCTGGTGCTCGACGAACCGACCAATCACCTGGACGTGCACCACCAATACAGCGTGCTGGCCGCCGCGCGCGGTCTCGATATCACCGTGGTCGCGGCACTGCACGACCTCAATCTGGCCGCGCAGCATTGTGATCGGCTCTTCGTTCTGCACCGCGGGCGGCTGGTGTGTTCGGGCGATCCGCACGAAGTGCTCACCACCGATGTCCTCGGCCGCTGGTTCTCGATCGGCGGTCATATCGTCGCTCATCCCCGGCTGGGCGTCCCGCAGGTCATTTTCGACGACAAGGATTACGGATGAGAGCCTTTCGATCGCTGATCCCGCTGGTGGTAGGCGCGGCGGTGTTCACGACAGCCTGCGGCGCCCAGGTGCAGGACGCCGCGAACGCGGCCGGCGGGCCGCAGACAACCGTCACCAACTGCGGTGCCCCGCTCACGATCGACGGGATACCCGAACGCGTGGTCACCAACGACACCGGTATCACCGAGATGATGTTCGCGCTCGGGCTGGCCGATCGCCTCGCCGGATACACCACCTACCCCGGTAAGGAACGCGATATCGCCTCCTCCCCGTGGCGGGCCGATTTCGAACGCACCCCCGAACTCGGTGACGCCTTCACCAAGGAGGTGGTCCAGGCCGCCGCCCCCGATTTTGTCTTCGCCGGCTGGAATTACGGCTTCCGGGAGACCACCGGCCTCACCCCGGACTGGGTACGTTCGATCGGCGCCGACCCCTACCTGCTCACCGAATCGTGCCGGCAGACCGGCAGCACGCGGCGCGGCGTGATGGAACCGCTCGACGCGTTGTACACCGATCTGACGAATCTGGGCGAGATCTTCGGCGTGCGTGCGAAAGCAGAGGAACTGGTCGCTGCTTATAAAGAGCAGGTCGCGGGCGCGGATACGGGGGCACCGCGGGAACCGGCCCGGGTCTTCCTGTTCGACAGCGCCGCGCCGGAACCGTTCACCTCGGGCCGTACCGCGGCGCCGTCGCAGATAATCCGGGAAGCCGGTGGCAGCAATATCTTCGACGATCTGAACGATTCGTGGACGTCGGCCTCCTGGGAAGCCGCGGCTCAGCGGGACCCGCAAGCCATCGTGATCGTCGACTACGGCGCGGGCCCCGAGAACACCGTGGCGGCCAAGATCGAGCAGTTACGCCGGCATCCGCTGATGGCCGGTACCACGGCCGTCCGGGAGAGCAACTTCATCGCGTTGCCCTATGCCGCATTGGTAGAGGGCCCGCGCAATCCGCAGGCCGTGGTCACCGTGGCCGAATTCCTGCGATCCAGAGACTTGTAGTCGCAAGGCGACGCCCACCGGCGACCACATCTCTCCTCCCCCGGTGCGCTGGTGCCTAGAGCTTGAACCGCTGGAGCAGGGCCGGGATCTTCGATGCCGACATCAGGGCCTTGAACTGCCAGCTGTCGTCCCGGGGAAGGATGCCGCCGCGCTGGGTGACGTCGAAGGCGTCGTAGAGGGTTTCGCCTTCCTCCATGAGTCCGTCGGCGTCGAAGTGGTAGCGGTCCACTGCGGGGCACTGGATGAAACGGCCGGTGCCGTACAGGACCGGCGCGCTGTCGTCGTAGGGGTAGAGCCGCAGCGGTCCGTCCCAGTGGCCACTGCCGATGTAGCGGATGACGACCCGGACCTTCTCGTCGGGCATGACGTCGAGATACACCTGGTCGGGCAGCGGGTCGTAGCGCCAATCCGGGATGGCCTCGAAGAAGGCGAAGTTGTATTTCACGAATTCGTCGATACCGACGATGGTGCGACCGAAGGTGGTGACATCGGTGTAGCGGATATCCGGCGCGTACAGCTCGTGGTTGAGGCTCATATCGCGGGCCAGGAAACTCCACCAGTACTTCTTCGCCCACTCCATCAGCCAGGACAGGTCGAGGCCGAGTTTGCCGTAGTACTCGAGTTTCCGGTCGAACTGCACGAACCACTCCTGTGTAGTGGCCTGCAGTTCCGGTTCCGGGATCACCCGGATCGGTACGGCGCGATTGCCGTCCAGGAATTCGGGCGCGGGCCGCGCGAGGCGGGGCCGGCGCAGCGCCTGCTGAAACTTTTCCTCACTGAACACCGCGGAAACCTTTCGACGAACCCGGCCGCACCTTGCATCGTACGGATCCGGGCCGCCGCGCCACGCCCGTTTCGGGCACCCGCGGCGGGTCCGCCGACCAGGAACTACCACCACTGTCGAGAAGACAGTGGACTTCGGCATACGCCGCGGGTAGCGTCGCGCGGTTCGGGCGGCACATGTTGCCGAGTATCGACCGGGGCCGGGGATGACTGGAAATGGGCCATCTCCAAGAACAATTGGTGCGCGGAAATTCCAACGCGGGTCTCGGCGGAAAGACGCTGCCCGGCGACGGTAACTCGACGACCGATATCGCCTATGCTCGCGGCAAGAACGGCGCTCGCCTGTTCTACCGCAAGGTGGACGAGGAGATTGTCATCGTAGCGAAATGCTCCAAGGCCGACGAGGACAAGGTGATCAGCAGATTGAGGGATCTCTATGGTAGCCGAACAACCTAGCCATGTTGTGCGAGAAAACTTTTCGGCACATTTTCTCCTGGGCGCGGAAGACGATCCGGAGACGGTCGACAACGTCGATGTGATAGTGACACTGGACGATGGCTCCCGGTGCTCCGCGACGGTCCTGACCCTCGAGCGTATCGAGGCGATCATGCAACAGTGGCGGGCCTCCGGGGAATATTCGAGCGGCGCCTACTTCACCTGTCCCGACCTGGTACTCGTCCGGCAGGCGAGGATTCCGGCGATCCTCGAGGTACTCGAGTACATGGTCGCGCACGACCGCGACAGCCTGGTGCCGATTCCGGGCGATTGAGTCGTCCGGCGCGCTCAGGCGGGCAGCCCGAGGAGCTCCGCGCTGTCGCGCCACAGGATCCGCGCGGCCTGCGTGCTGCGTGCCGCTTCCGACGGGTCCGGCCAGGTGAGCTGCCCGCCGCGCAAAGCCGCATAGCTGCGTCCGGCCGGCGGGCGTGCGACTCCCGAGGCCAGGTCCGCCAGCGTATTTCCGGCGTCGGGCGGGGTGTTGAGGGTGCGGTTGAACCGGCGGACTGGCCGGCTCAGCACCGGCGACCCCATGATCGACCACGCCGCCCGCATAGAGCGCGGCAGATCCCTCGCGAGTCCGGTACCGAATACCTGCCCCGGACAATAGGCGATCGCGGTGATCCCCTTGTCCCGCACCATTTCCTGATCGGGGAGCGTCCGGGCGGTGAGTACCGCACACAGTTTCGAGGCCGTGTAGGCGTGTTCGCCGGCCTTGCGCGGGCGGGTGTCCAGTCCGGGATCGCGATCGGGGTGGGCGAGCAGTGCGGCGGTTGCATGCCGGGGCGGCGTCAAGCCGGCGCGGGCGGTGGGATCGTGGGTGCCGCTGGTGGTGAGCACCACCGTCGCCCTCTCGGCGAGCACCGGCATCAGCAGCCGTAGCAGCAGATAGTGCGCGAGGTGGTTGACCGCGAAGGTGGTTTCGAAGCCGTCGGCGGTCCGGCGGTTCGCGTCGGCGAGCACCAGTCCGGCATTCAGGATCAGCGCGTCGATCGGGGTACCGGCCAGCTCGTCGCGGACCGCGCCGGCGAACGCCCGCACCGAGTCCAGTTCGGCCAGGTCCAGCGGTAACGACCCACCGCACTCCTGCACCCGGCGCGCCCCGAGCAGGAGCCGGGTATCGCCCGAACGCCGGAGCCGGCCGGCCGCAATGGCCCCGAACCCCGACGTGCCGCCGGTCATCACCATCGTCGACATAGCGCCCCTCGGCTCCGTCGGATCGTGTTCACAGGATAGGTCGTATTCCGGGCCGCCGCCCGCGAAGCGTGCGGACGCCGGACACCGGAGCGGGGTCAGTAGGCCGCGGTGAACCGGATGCCGCGATGCGCGGGGCGTTCGGCTTCATCGAGGAGGACCACGGCGAGGTCTTCGTAGGACAGCGCCGACATCCCGTCCCGGTCCACCACCAGGGTGTCCCGGCCCAGCCGGTAGCGTCCGGTGCGGACACCCGCGTGCAGCTGCGCGGGCGGGCTCAGATAGGTCCAGTCGGTGCGGGTGGCGGCCCGGCACACCGCGAGCTGATCGGCGCACGCACGGGCGATCGGGCGCAGGGATTCGGGGAAACCGGGCTCCTCCAGCACGGTCAGCCCGTCGGTGCCGGGCACGGTCAGGGTCGCGGCACCGCCCACGAGCAGTAACCGCACTCCGGCGCGGGCCGCACCCACCGTCAGGCTCGCGGTGGTGGTGATCAGCTCGTTCTCCTGCCCGGCGGCGGGGCGGGTCGCGCCGATCGCGAGGTCCTGTCCGGTGAGGAGCGCGGCGATACCGTCGGTGTCGGCGGCGTCACCGATGCGGGTCTCGGCCGCGCGCGGGAGCTCGGCGGCCCGGGCGGGGTCGCGGAGTACGGCGGTGACCCGGTGGCCGCGAGACAGGGCTTCGGTGACGACCCGGCTCCCGACCTGTCCGGCCGCTCCGAAAACGGTGATACGCATAGGTTTTCTTTCCCTCTGGATTGATCGAAGTTGCGAGAACGCCGGCCGGTTCAGCGCGTGACCCGGCCGCGAGCACGGTCCCCGGCCCACAGCAGCACCGTGGCCGCCGCCAGCACACCGCCGGTCACGGTGACTCCCGCCCAGCCGGCCCGGTCCCACGCCACCGCGGTGAGTGCGGAGCCGGCCGCGCCGCCCAGGAAGAAGGCGGTCATGAACGCCGAATTCAGCCGGTTGCGGAGTTCGGGGGCCAGTGCGTACAGCACGTACTGGTTGCTGTTGAGCACGGACTGCTGGGCGACGGTCAAGACGATCGCCCCGGCGATCAGGGCGAACAGCGAACCGGCGCCCGCACCGAGCGCGGCCCAGGCCACCACCAGCAGCGCCGCCCCCGCACCCGCGACCCGGTGCACCTGCCCGCGGTCGGCCAGCCGCCCGGCGATCGGGGTCGCGGCGGTTCCGGCTATCCCGACCAGTCCGAACAATCCGATCGCCGCCTCGGACCACTGATAGTGCGGGCCGGCCAGCAGGAACGTCACCGCGGTCCAGAACATGGTGAACGAGGCCATCGACAGCGCGCCGAGGCCGGCCCGCAAGCGCAGCACCGGCTGCGTACGCAAGAGTCCCACCGTGGACCGGAGCAGCGCCGGATAGGACAGCCCGGCCGGTGTGTGCAGCGTGGGCAGCGCCCGCCACAGGGCGACGGTGACCACCGCGAGCACGGCCGCGCCGAACCAGTACACGGTGCGCCAGCCGCCGGCTTCGCTGAGCAGGCCCGCGACGGTGCGCGCCAGCAACCCACCGACCAGTAGCCCGCTCATCACGGTCCCGACCACGCGGCCGCGGCGTTCGGGTGCGCTCAACGCGACGGCGAAGGTCACCAGCACCTGCGCGGCGACCGAGGTGAACGCGGCGAGCGCCGTCGCCACCAGCAGGACGACCGGATGTCCGGCGACACCGGCAGCCAGCAGGAACACCGCCGTGGCAGCGAAGAGCATCACCGCGAGCCGCCGTCGCTCGACGAGATCGGCCAGCGGCAGCAGCAGGAAGAGCCCCAGGGCGTAGCCGGCCTGGGCGGCGGTGACGATCAGCGCCGCGGTACCGGTGGACAGCCCGAGATCGCCGCGGATGGCGTCCAGCAGGGGTTGGGCGAAATAGTTGCCGGCCACGATCAGGCCGGTGGCCACCGACATCAGCGAGAGGAGACCGCGCGGCACACCGGAAGTGTCGCGGGTGTTGGGAGTGTGCCGGGGCCCGGCCGCAGTCGTCGTACTCATGAGATCAACCCTGCGGCCCGGAGATCTATGAGTCCAACACATGTTTGTCAGACCAATGATCGTGATTCACGATAGTTCTATGGAACTGCAGCAGATGCGCTACGTCGTCGCGGTGGCGGAAACACGGAATTTCACGCGGGCCGCGCGGCAATGCCTGGTGGTGCAGTCGGCGCTGAGTCACCAGATCGCCCGTCTCGAACGGGAACTCGGTGCGAAGCTCTTCGAACGCACCAGCCGCCGCGTCGAACTCACCGCGGCCGGCGCGGCCTTCCTCCCGGCGGCCCGGCAAGCGCTCGAGGCGGCCGACCGGGCGCGCGCCGAAGTCACCGCCGCGGCCGGCGAGCTCCGCGGCCGCCTCGCCCTCGGCGCGATCCCGAGTGTCGGCGCGATCGATCTGCTGGGCACGCTCCAGGATTTCCGCATCCGCCATCCGCGAGTGCAGATCAGCCTGCAGATCGGGACGAGCGGCGACCTGGTCGACGATATCCGCCAGGGCCGGCTCGATATCGCCTTCCTCGGGCTACCGGCCGGTAGCGCACCGCGCGCGGTGGCGGCGCGGGAACTGGGCAGCGGTGAGCTGGTTGTCGTGGTCTCCCCCGGGCATCCGCTCGCGGGGGCGCGCGATCTCGACGCATCCCGGCTCGGCGGCGAACTGTTCGTCGATTTCCCGGCGGGGTCGGCCGGACGGGCCCAATCGGACCGGGCCTTCACCGCCGCCGGAGTGCAGCGCGAGGTGGCGTTCGAGGTGGTCGCGGTGGACTATTTCGTCGAACTGATCCGGCGCGACCTGTGTATCGGGTTGCTGCCGGCGTCGATCGCCGGGGCCTACCCCGGCCTCGGGATCGCCACCCTGCGCGACCCGCCGCGGCGGGTGGAGTACGTGGTGTGGGGTCAGCGCGCCCTGGGGCCCGCCGCCGCGGCGTATCTGTCGGCCCTCGGGGTGGTGCCGTAGCCGGTGGCCGGATCGCGTACCCGCCGGCCGCCGATCCCGATTCCGTTGCCCGGCTATCGCGACAGCACGGCCACCAGGAAATCCGACTCGTCGGTGAATGGGCGCAGATCCCAGGTGGACAGCAGGAGGTCTTCGCGGAAGCCCTGTTCGGCCGCGTCGGCGCGGAACTGCGGGAACGCGTAGTCGCGACCGGCACCGAAGCCGACCACCAGGCGCCCGTCCGCTGCCAGATGCCGCGCGAAGCCGGCCAGTACCGCGGGCCGGGTGGCCGGTGCCAGGAAGGTCATCACATTGCCGGCGCAGACGATGACATCGAAATCGGCGGCGATACCGCGGGCCGGGAGATCGAGTTCGGCGAGGTCACCGACGAGCCACGCCGGTCCGGGGTAGTCGGTTTCGGCGGCGGCGATCAGCACCGGATCCACATCCACGCCGACCACCGAATGCCCGGAGTTGTGCAGGAATCCGCCCAGCCGTCCGGGGCCGCAGCCGGCGTCGAGTACCCGGCCCCGGCGGCCGAGCATCGCATCGATCAACCGCGCCTCCCCGAAGATGTCCTGGCCTTCCGCGGCGAGGGTGCGGAACCGCTGGACGTACCACTGCGAATGGTCGGGGTCGGCGGCGACGAGTTCCTCCCATTTGCTCGGTACGCGCCCTGCGGGGGTGTGCGCGTTCATCGGTCTCCTCCTCGGGTCGGGCTCGGTGGTGCGCAATCGTCCACCGTACGGCCACCGCGTGGTACCGCATACGGAACCTCGGGCGGCAAGCTGATGAGACGCGATTCACGGGCGCCGGGCGGGCGTCGCCGGATGTGGTGATGGTCGCAGCCGCGGCCGTGATCGGGAGGGCCTGGGCAGCGCTGCCCCGGGATCCTGCGGGCGGAACCAGGCTCCGCGGACTTGCGCGGTCAGCCCAGGTGTTTGCGGAGTACTTCCAGATGGGTCGGTTTGGCGTCGCCGAGCCGTGCGCGACCCGCCTCGGTGAGTTTTAGGAAGTTCGCGCGCCGGTCGAAATCGCAGGCCGCGCGCTCGACCAGGCCGGCTTTCTCGAGCCGGGTGACGGTGCGGGAGAGCGCGCTCTGGCTGAGGTACATCTCGGTCTCGATATCTTTCATCTTGACCTTCTCGACCTGCTCCTGGCCGCCGCAGCGACCGCCCAGGATCTGCAGGAGCTCGAACTCGCTGAGCCCGAGTTGATGCCGGGACTGCAGCGCGTTCTCCAGTTCGCAGGAGGTGCCGTGGTAGAGGCGCAGCGTTTCGGACCACTTCGCGCAGACGTCTTTGTCGGTGTCGTGGTACATGCCCCCAGATTATCATGTCAAGTCATTTTATGCGCGAGCATTACATGCGTTGACATTTAATGCTCGCGCATTTAAGTTCTCCTTCGTGACCTCGACTGCCACCCTTACGCAAGACCTCACCCCGCCCGCCGCCCCCCCGGGCGGCCGCGGGGGGGCCCCACAGTGGGGGCGCCGGGTGGTGGGCGGCCCGGGGCGGGTTCT
>NZ_JARWPM010000404.1 GCF_029869215.1 Nocardia carnea | reverse complement strand
TTCCTTCGGTCCTGGGCGCGGCCGCCGGGGGCGTTTTTCACCCCCGCGGGCGCCTCTGCGGCCCGGCTCTACAACTAAACGACCTATCCCCCCCCGGCGGGGGCGCGCCCCCCCGGCCGGCGGGTCAGCTCACCCTCGGCGCGCCCGGGCGGCCGGCGCCGCGCGACCGCAGGTAGCGGGTGGTGAACTCGTCCAGCGGATAGAACAGTTCGATCGCCAGCTCCGACAAGGTCACATCGGCGGGTGCGCCGAATGTGGCCATAGTGCCGAACAGCGAGAGCACACCGTCCGGTGTGCCCACCCGGATCGGCACCTGGAAAGGGCCGGGCACCGCGCCGTGCACGTCGTCTGTGCCGGTTGCCGGCACGGGATAGTCCGCGACCTCGTCGTAGAGGTCCCGCAGCCGCGGGTCGCCGGTGGTGCCGGCCTGCCGGGCGAGACGTTCCAGTAGCTGATCCCGGACCTGCCGGGGGTTGGCGAGCCGGGCGGCCAGCCCTTCCGGGTGCAGGACCAGCCGGTACACATTCGGATGCCCGGCCAGCAGGTGCGCTGCCACACCGTCGGTGAGCACCGCCATCGCGGTATTACCCGCGACGACATCCCACCATCGATCCACCGCGACCGCCGGGTACGGCTCATGAGCCACCAGCATATGGTCGAGCGCCGCCCGCGCCGACGCCAGATGCGCGTCGTCGAGGCTGCTCTCCTGGTAGGCGGGCGCGTACCCGGCGGCGACGAGCAACGTGTTCCGTTCGCGCAGCGGCACGTCCAGGGTGTGGCACAGGCGCAGCACCATATCGCGGCTCGGGGTCGCGCGCCCGGTTTCCACGCAGGACAGATGCCGCGCCGAGGAGCCGGCCGCCAATGCCAGATCCAGCTGGCTCAGCCGCCGTCGTTGCCGCCACTCACGCAGCAGCCCGCCGATCCGGGACCGGCCGGTGCTTGTCCGAGGTTCCACCGCGCGAGCGTATCGAGCGACCGAGCACCGCCACCATGACCTCTGAGGTCATTGAGTCGCTGACCCGCTCCGGGGGACAGTCGGAGGCAAGCAGAACACCCGACCGAAGGCAGGATATGACTACCGTGACAGCCTCCGCATCCACCGCCGCCGCCGATGGCCTGCTCCGCCGAGCGCTACGCGTAGACGGCTGGAGCACAGCTGTTTTCGGCGTCCTGATGTCGGCCGCCGCTGTGCCGCTGCGGGACCCGCTGGGGTTGCCGACTTCCCTGTCGATACCGTTCGGCATGGCCATGCTCGGCGGTGGGCTGGTTCTGATTCTTCTTGCGGGCCATCCGGTGATCTCGGCACGACACGCGGCAGCGGTGGTTGCCGTCAACACCCTGTCCGTACTGGGTATGGCCGGGTCGGCGGCATCCGGGTTGCTACCGTTCACCGCCGCCGGGGTCGCGTTCGTGCTGGTCGGTGCCGTGGTCGTGGCGATCTTCGCGGGATGGGAATACGTGGGACTGCGCCGGATCCTCCGGTGAACCGGCGCCACCGGGACGCTGCGGTCAGTCCTGGGCCGGGGTGTCCTGTTTGATGGCGGAGACCTCGAATTCCAGGACCACCTTGTCGGAGACCAGCACACCGCCGGTTTCCAGCGCGGCGTTCCAGGTGATTCCGAAGTCCTTGCGGTTGATCGTGGTCGAACCCTCGAAACCGACCCGGGTGTTGCCGAACGGGTCGTCGGCCTGGCCCTCGAAGGTGAACGGGATCGTGATCGAACGGGTGACGCCCTTGACGGTGAGGTCGCCCGTGACGTCGAAGGTATCGGGACCGGTCGGGGCGATCGCCGTCGTGCGGAAGGTGATCTCGGGGTATTCGTCGAGGCCCAGGAAGTCCAGGCCGCGCAGGTGGTTGTCGCGGTCGGCATTGCGGGTATCGATGCTGGCGACCTTGATCGCCACCTCGCCCGAGGAGTTGGCCGGGTTCTCGCTGTCGAAGTAGGCGCTACCGGTGAATTCGTTGAACGATCCGCGCACCTTGGTCACCATCGCGTGCCGGGTCACGAAGCCGACGCGGGTGTGGGTGGGGTCCAGGACGTAGGTTCCGCTCAGCTCTTTCACGTTCGTCATGGTGTTCGTTCCTCCGCGCTCGAGAAGTAGTTGATGTGTCATATAAAGCCTGCACCCATATTGGTGATATGTCAACTAATGCGATATGCTGCGGATATGGCAGAGACGCGATGGCTCGACGATAAAGAGCAGCGTGCCTGGCGTGGTTATGTGGCGATGCATTCCGAGCTGATGGCCCGCCTGCACCGGCAACTGCAGAACGATTCGGGTCTGTCGCTGGCCGATTTCGACGTTCTGGTCCGGCTCACCGATCGGCCGGAGCCGCGTATCCGCATCGGTGAGCTGGGGCAGGTCCTGCAATGGGAGAAGAGCCGGCTGTCCCACCATCTGGGCCGGATGCAGAAGCGCGGGCTGGTGCGCCGCGAGGACTGCCCCGACGACGCCCGCGGCGCCTTCATCGTGCTCACCGAGCAGGGTCGCGCGGCGATCGAACAGGCCGCGCCCGGTCATGTCGAGACCGTGCGGACGCTGGTTTTCGACGCGCTCACCGAGGACCAGGTGGAGGCCTTCGCGGTTATCGTCGATCGCATCCTCGAGCGGCTCGGCTCCTCCGAGTAGTACCGCCCGGGCGGTGCCTGTTCCGCGGCGCCGTCGTCGGCTCGATCGTGGCCGCCGCCCGTGCTCGCGAGTGCGAATTGCACACATGCCGCGCCCCCCTGTGTGCTGTCGGCGCCCGGTGTGGCCGGGCAGCCGTCACGGCTCGTGCCTCCGCAGGCGCTGGGCTGGGGTGACCGTCAGGCGGGGTAGGTATGGATCTCGGTGGCCTTGAGCGCGGCCCACAACGCCGACCCCGGCCGGATCCGAAGGTCGGCGACGGTGGCCGGGGTGATATCGGCGAGCGCGGGGACCGCGCCGTCGAGGCGCACCCGCACGGTATGCGCATGTTGCTCCAGACCCGCGACGGTCACCGGCCATGCGTTGCGCGGGCTGCCGCCGGGACGTTCGAGGTGCAGGCCGACGGCCGACGGCGCGAACGTCAGATACACCGATCCGGTGATCGGTTCGGCGACGATGAGTTCACCGCCGCCCTCGAGTCGTACCCGGGTGCCCGCCGCACGGCCCCGGAACAGGTTGAGCCCCACCAGGTCCGCTACATAATCCGAGCGCGGCCGCCGCGCGACCTCGGCGGGCGCGCCCTGCTGGACCACCGCGCCGTTCTCCACGATCACCAACCGGTCGGCGAGCACCATGGCGTCCAGCGGATCGTGGGTGACCAGCAGGGTATGCCCGGAATAATCGCCGAGATGGTGGGCCAGTTCGGCGCGCACCCGCATCCGGGTGGCGGCATCCAGCGCGGCGAGCGGTTCGTCCAGCAGCAGCAGCGCCGGCTCGACGGCCAGTGCCCGCGCCAGCGCGACCCGCTGCGCCTGACCACCCGATAGCTCCCGCGGCCTGCTCCGGGCGTAATCCGCCAGGCCGACGCGATCCAGCCATTGCGCGGCCCGGGCGCGCGCCTCGGCCCGGCGCATGCCGCGGGCGCGGGGGCCGAAGGCCACGTTCTCCAGCGCGTCGAGGTGGGCAAAGAGCAGATAGTCCTGGAAGACCACGCCGACCGAACGCTTTTCGGCGGGAACGAATCCGGCGGGCGGGCAGTCCCAGACCTGATCGTTCAGCCGGATCGAGCCGGCGGTGAGCGGAGTGAGGCCGGCCAGGGACCGTAGGGCGGTGCTCTTCCCGGCGCCGTTGGGGCCGAGCAGCGCGACGACCTCGCCGGGGGAGAGGGTGAGGTCCAGGTCGAGTGCGAAATCGCCGCGGGTAACCCGCAGTTCCGCCGCGAGCGTCACAAGGCACCCCGTATCCAGCGCTCCCGCAGCGCCGCCAGCACCACCACCGAGACCAGCAGCAGCACCAGGCTCAGTACGATGGCGGCGGCCGGATCGGTTTCCAGCGCCAGGTATACCGCCAGCGGCATGGTCGTGGTGCGGCCCGGGAAATTACCGGCGAAGGTGATGGTGGCGCCGAATTCGCCGAGTGCGCGGGCCCAGCACAGCACCGTCCCCGCCACCACGCCCGGCAGGATCGAGGGCAGGGTCACCCGCCGGAAGGTGAGCCAGCGGGAGGCGCCCAGCGTGGCGGCCGCCTCCTCGTAGCGCGGATCCGCCCCGCGCAACGCACCCTCCACGGAGATCACCAGGAACGGCATGGCCACGAATGCTTCCGCCAGCACGACACCGGCCGTGGTGAACGGCAGCGAGAAACCGAACCAGTCGTAGAGGTACTGGCCGGCCAGTCCGCGCCGGCCGAGTACCAGCAGCAGCGCCACACCGCCCACCACCGGCGGCAACACCAGCGGTACTGTCACCAGCGCGCGGATCAATCCGCGCCCCGGCAGGTCACCACGGGCCAGCAGCCAGGCGAGCGGAATACCCAGCAGCAGGCACACCACCGTGGCCAGGCTCGCGCATACCAGCGAAAGCCGCAGTGCCTGCCCGACTTCCGCGCTGAACAGCCGGTCCGGCAGATCCCGCCAGGGCGCGCGGACCAGCAGCCCCGCCAGCGGGACGATCAGGAACAGCAACCCGAGCAACGCCGGCGCGACCAGGATCACCGGCCGTCGGCCACGGACCGCCCGGCGGCGGCGCAACGCGGTTGCGCCGCGGCTCACGGTGCGTCGAAACCGGCCGTGGCGAGGACCGATCGAGCCTGCGGAGTGAGTACGAAATCGACGAACGCCCGCGCCGCGGCCGGGTTCGGCGCGGCGGCCACCGGTGCGATCGGATAGTCGTTGATCGCCTGTTCCGCTTCCGGGAATTCGATACCGGTCACCTCGTCGCCCGCGGCCCGCACGTCGGTCCGGTACACCAGCGCGGCATCCACCTCACCCAGCGTGACCTTGGTCAGCACCGCTTTCACATCGGGTTCCCGCGTATCCGGTTGCGGCGTCACCCCGGCCACGGCGAAAACCTGGCTCGCCGCCGCTCCGCACGGCACCTGCTCGGCACACAACGCGATCCGCGGTTCGGGCCGGCCGAAATCGGCGAGCCCGCTGATACTGCCCGGATTCCCTTTCGGTACCGCGATTTCGAGCCGGTTACGGGCGAAGGTGACCGGCCCGCCGGTGATACCGCCGGCCGAGACCACCTGCTCCATATTGCGCAGTGCCGCCGAAGCGAACACATCGGCTGGTGCCCCCTGCCGGATCTGTTCGGCCAGTGTCGAACTACCGGCGAAACTGAACTCCACGTTCACACCGGGATGGGCTTCCTCGAACTGCTCCCCGAGCGTGGTGAACGCCTCGGTGAGCGAGGCCGCGGCGAAAACGGTGAGGGTGCCGCGGATTTCGCCGGCCGGCCCGCTACCGGATTCGCCTCCGGAATTATTCGCGCCGCACCCGGCCAGCACGGTGACCAGCACGACCGCCGCGGCCACACCGCGCAGAACCCGCCCAACTACCGTTGTCATCAGTCAGCTCTCCGGTATCTCGACCACCACATGCGTCGACTTGACCGACGCCACCGCCACACTGCCCACTTCGAGCCCGAGTTCGTCCACCGATTCCCGGCTCAGCAGCGAGACCAGCCGGAACGGCCCGGCCTGCAGCTCCACCTGCGCCATCACGGTGTCCTTGACCACCCGGGTAACAATGCCACGCATCCGGTTACGCGCCGAGGCTGCCACGGTGATACCGGGCTCCGGCGCGTCGGCGATCTCCCGCGCGAATTCGGCCAGATCCCGCCCGCGCACCCCCTTGCGCCCGTTCTCCAGCTGTACGGACTCGAGCCGGCCCTGATCGATCCACCGGCGCACGGTGTCATCACTGACCCCGAGCAACCCGGCGGCTTCCCGTATCCGCAGATGCGTCATGATCCGCAGTATATATCCGTATCTGCGCAATGATGGGCGGCTTATTGCCGGCCTGAGCCTGCGCGTAGCAGCGCTACCGCCATCTCGTGTTCCGGCCGCGGATCGTCGTCCCCGCACGGCTGCACCGTGCCGGTCCGGACGAACCCGTTGCGCAGATACAGCCGCTCGGCGGTCCGATTACCCTCGACCACCCACAAGCGCAGCTCGCCGTATCCGGCACCGCTCGCCCACGCCACCACGGACCGCACCAACCGGTCGGAAATCCCAGTCCCCCGGGCGCTGGGCGCCGTCCACATCGACACCAACTCGGGCACACTGCCGGAAACGACGACCCCGGCCGAACCCACCGGCCCCGAATCACCTTCGGCGACGAAGAATGGATCCCGCCGGGCCGTCCACTCGCGCCACTGCTGTTCGTCCCATTGCGCGGCCTCGGCATGAGTGCTGGAGAAGGTGCCCGGTGGTGAGCCGGCCAGCGCCTGTAATCGCACCGTGCGCGCGACCGGCCAGGCGTCCGGTCCGATCCGCCGTATCCTCATCACCCGATATTCTCGTCGGAATCCTTATACGGCAAGAGAATTCATTCGGCTGGACGCTTACGGAAGGCCGGTCACGTCGGCGGGGTCGCCGCACGTCGGCGGGGTTGCCGGATACCAAGGGAATTCGTGGCTCGCGCCCGGCGCCGGATGGGGCCGGGGAGGGCGGCTACCGGCTGATCCCCGTCCTCCGCACCGCAAGCGCACTCCTCACCGGCTACCCGGAGCCGACGGTCCGGCGCCGCTTCGGCCTCCCCGCCCCGTCCCGGTCGGCACCGGAAAAGACCGCTGAGCCGATCTCGGCGCACCCGGGCGAGCCCAACCCGGCCACAGCCGAGATTGTCTGCCCGTGACGGCTCAGCGGCCGAAGAATTCTTCGAGGCTGTTCGCGGTCAGCACCCGCTCCGTCCACAGCTCGAGTTCGGCCGAGTCGCCGGCCTCCACTCGTTCGGCGACCCAGTCGGGCAGGGTGCCGAACTTCAGGGCGAGCAGACGGAGCAGCGTCCTGATTTGCCCTCGGGACTGACCTTCGGCGCGGAGTTGTTCTGCTGTGGTCATCGCGACCTCCTTCGCCAGCGGACCGAGCCGATCGACCACGCGCTCCAGATCCTGTGCGCTGGTCTCCGACACTTTACTAATGTAGCTGAACAGGCCATACAGGTCATCGGCCCCGCTCGGGGATTCCTCTACCGCCCGCAGCACCTCGATGTGCGGTTGCAGATCCCGGTCCAGATGTTCGTTTCGGAATGCCAGCCGGTGCAGGATCAGCATCCGGCCGGCGTGGTTTTGAACAGCACATCGCTGTCGCGGTTGCGGAGGTCCGGCAAGGTATAGGCTCCGGACGCGAGTTCCATATGGTCCCAGTCGATCAACGCCACCAGCCATTCCGGCAGTACGGCACGCAATTCGGCGGCGGCCGCGACAGGATCCGACATGATCTGCCGGAACAGCGAATCATGCGGATTGTCCTGTTTCACAACCATATTCGGCAACCTATCGGCCACCTGGCGACGCGCCGACGCCCGAAGTCGTCGGACACGCCGCTGCGACACAATCACGCCACGCGCTGTCCGTGCCTTATGGAAGCGGGAAGCCTGGGTTCGGCGAGCCCGCAGTCGGGATGGGGGCGCTAGTTCGCGGGGAGCGTGTATTCGACGGCGACCGACTCGGGCAGGCGCAGTTCTTTCGTGGTGACGGTCGCCTTGTAGTTGCCGGGTTCCTTGGGGAGTTGGGCGCTGTTGTACCAGGGCAGGTGTTGGTCGGGATCGATGATCGAGCCGGCCGCACCGGCGAATTCGATCGGGACTTCGCCGGTGGCTCCCGTGTCCAGGTTTTCCCAGTTGACGTATGCGGTGGTACGGCAGGGGCTGTCCGGGTCGTAGGGCTGGTCGGCGATGAACGTCGGGTCGATGTTGTAGAAGGCGAAGGTGAGCGTGATGCGGGCGGTGGGCACATCGACGTTGCCGCGGATATTGCCGTAGCAGAGGCCGCTGCCTTCGGTGACCATCGTATTGAGGGGTTGTTCCAGCTCGGGGCCGGCCGAGGCGGGGGCCGCGAAGGCGATGGCCGGTACGCAGAGGAGTGAGGCCGCGGTCAGGGTGGTGCCGAGTGCGCGCATGAAGGTCCTCCCGGTGTGTGTGCAAACCTTTCCTTTGCGTCATCGTCACCCGTCCACGGACGTGTTACCCGGATCACCCGTCGCTGTCGCCGGCGGTTGGCGGCTCCGGCCGGATTCTCGCTATGCATCGAAGTTGCATCACTAGTGGAGCAGTGTGAAGGGGTCGTAGACGGAGGTGGCCGGACCGATAGCCCGGCCTCGCGGTCGCGGCGTCGGCATCGGTCCGAGGCCCGCGGCGATGGCGGTGGGGACCAGGTGCCGAAGCGACCACTATCGGTGTGCGGCCGGGGGGCTGTCCATAGCAATTGCCGGGCCGGGCGCGTCGGTGATCGTGAACGGGACCTCGGCGCCGATGGGTGCGGGTGGTCCGGGCCTCGCTGGTGATTTCCAGACCCGGCAGGGGTGTGGGTCCATGCGCTGATCGGGATTCGTCGATTCTGAATGCCGCATCGCTTTTGCATCGAAAGCGCGTTATGGTGGTGATGTCATTCGCCGCCGGAGAACCGCCGAGGAACCTTGATGGACGCAGAGATCGTGCAGTCGGCCCGTACATGCCCCACGAGACCGAGGGTGTCCGATGCCGAGCAGGTGCCGGACTGGCACGACCGAATCCGCACGCGCGTGCTGGCCGAGCTCGCCGGGTTTCTCCGGGACCGCCGCGTCGAGCCGGTGGCGGGGATCGCACTGGAACCGGTGTTGTGGCAGTACGCGGGTCGCGGGAAATGTGTGCGGTCGGCGTTCATGTACGCCGGATGGTTGTGCGGCGCCGGTGAGCATGCCGCCGCCCTGCGTGCCTGTGCGGCGATGGAACTGCTGCACGCATTCGCGCTGCTGCAGGACGATGTGATGGACCGGTCGGCCGCGCGCCGTGGTGAGCCGGCCGCGCACCTGCGCTTCGCCGATCAGTATCGCGACCGCGGATTGCCGGGCAGCGCAGTCCGTTTCGGGGAGGCGGCCGCCACGCTGCTGGGGGATATGTGCCTGGTGTGGTCGGAGCAGATGATGCGCGACAGCGGTGTCCCCGCGGCGGCGCTGGCGCGGGTGTGGCCGCATTACGACCGGATGCGGACCGAGCTGGCGCTCGGCCAGTTCGCCGATCTGGGCAACGACATCAGAACCCGGCCCTCGCTGGAATCCGTACTCGCGATCGCACGGGCGAAATCCGGCGACTACACCGTGAAATGGCCGCTGGTGATGGGTGCGGCCATGGCCGGCTGCGGTGAGCTGGCCGGTGCGGCACTGGGGGAGTACGGCCGCCTGATCGGTGAGGCGTTCCAGCTGCGCGACGATGTGCTGGGTGTCTACGGTCGCTGCGCAATCACCGGCAAACCAGGTGATTCGGATATCGCTGAACGCAAGGCCAGCACGCTGATCGTGGCCGCGGTGGAGATGGCCCGCCCGGGTGCGCGGGAGGAACTGTATTCCCTGCTGGAAGCCCCCGCACTGGACGAGGCCGCGGTCGGGCGGGTGCGTGTGCTCATCACCGCTACCGGCGCTCCGGCGCGGATCGAGGCGATGATCGGCGAACGTGTCGAGGCGTCGCGGCAGGTGCTGTCCGGCGCGAACATACCGGTGCGCCGGCGCGCGCTGCTGGACGCCTTGGCCACCCGCTGCACGACTCGCCGGCTGTGAGGAGGGTACAGACGATGCGACGCATCACGGGGCGCGCCGGGCACGTGGTGGTGATCGGCGCGGGGCTGGCCGGGTTGTCGGCCGCCATTCATCTGGCTGGTCGTGGAGTAGCGGTCACGGTGCTCGAGCGCGCGGAGGTCCCCGGCGGGCGGGCCGGCCGCGCCGATATCGGCGGCTGCCGCCTCGATCTGGGGCCGACGGTGCTGACCATGCCGGACCTGGTCGACGAGGTGTTCGCGGCCGTCGGCGCGAATACCGACGATCATCTGCGGCTGGTGCCGGTGGACCCGGCCTATCGGGCGCGTTTCGCCGACGGCCGCGAACTCGAGGTGCACACCGGCGCCGAACGGATGCGCGCCGCGATAGCCGATTTCGCGGGGGAGCGGGAGGCGGCCGGTTACCTGGAGCTGCGCCGCTGGCTGACCCGGCTGTACGACGCGGAGTTCGAGCGGTTCATCGCCACCGGCTTCGATTCCCCGGCGGCGCTGCTGAACTCCGCTGCCGTGCGGCTGATCATGGCAGGTGGTCTGCGGCGCTGGGACCGTGCAGTCGCCGATCACCTCCGCGACCCGGATGTGCGCAGGCTGTTCACCTTCCAATCCCTCTACGCCGGGGTCGCACCGCAGCGAGCAGCGGCGGCCTATGCCGTGATCGCCTATATGGACACGATCCGAGGCGTGTTCTTCCCGCTCGGCGGGATGCGGGCGCTGCCCGACGCGCTGGCCGCGGTGGCCGTCGAGGCAGGGGTCCGCATCGAATACGGCGCGACGGTGGTGTCGGCGCAGCGCTCGGGTTCGCGAATCCGGTCGGTTACGACCGCGGACGGCGGCCGCGTCGCCTGCGACGCCCTGGTATCGACCACCGAACTCCAGCACACCTACGCCCTTGTCGGGCACCGGTCGCGGCGCCCTCGGCGGCCGGTCGCCGCGCCCTCGGCGGTGGTCGTCCAGCTGCGTTGTGACCCCAGCCCGCAGCTCGCCCACCACACGCTCCTGTTCGGGCGCGCCTGGAACGAGGCGTTCGACGATATCCTCACCCACGGCCGGCCCATGCGTGACCCATCCCTGCTGGTCACTCGTCCCACCGCCACGGACAGCACGCTCGCTCCACCCGGCCGTGATCTGGTGTCGGTGCTCGCGCCCGTACCGAATCTGGCACGGGCGCCGATCGACTGGGACCGCTGCGCGGCCGCCTACACCGAGGAACTGCTCGCCACGGTGAACCGCCGCCTGCCCGTGGCCTTGACCGGCGTGGACATTCTGCACGTACTCACCCCGGCCGACTGGGCGCGGCAGGGCATGCTCGCCGGTAGCCCGTTCGCGCTGGCGCACACCCTCGCTCAGACGGGGCCGCTGCGACCTGCCAATATGATCCGCGGACTGGACAATGTCGTCCTCGCCGGCGGCTCCACCGTGCCCGGTGTCGGCATCCCACCGGTGCTGATCTCGGGACGGCTGGCCGCCGACCGCATCACCGGCGCCCTACCCGCGTCGTCGACCGGGCAATTCGTCTCGCGCACGGACCGGAGACCGGCATCATGACCCACACCGAACTCGACGCCGCGAAAATCCACGACCCGGCACTGCGCCGGTCCTACACCGCGTGCCGCACACTCAACGCCCGCCACGGCCGGACCTTCTTCTCGGCCACCCGGCTACTGGCCCCGGACCAGCGCCCCGCGATCCACGCCCTCTACGGATTCGCCCGCCGCGCCGACGATATTCTCGACACCCTCGATCCGGCCGCGAGTCCCGCCGACCGTGCCGCCCGCCTCGGCACCCTCGAACAGCAGTTCCGCACCCGGGATACCGCCGCGGACCCGGTGCTGGCCGCGGTGCTGCACACCGTGCACACGTATCGGCTCCCCGGCGAATTGTTCGAGGCGTTCTTCGCTTCCATGCGGATGGATCTGACGGTGACCGACTATCCCGACCGCGCCGCGCTCGACCGGTACGTCCACGGCTCGGCCGAGGTGATCGGGCTACAGGTCCTGCCCGTGCTCGGCGCCGTCGGACCCCGCGAAGAAGCCGCGCCGTACGCCGCCGCACTCGGCTACGCCTTCCAGCTCACCAATTTCCTGCGCGATATCGGCGAAGACCTGTCCCGCGGCCGGATCTACCTCCCGGCCGACGAACTCGCGGCGTTCGGCGTCGACCGCGACGTACTGCTCTGGTGCCGGGCCCATCGCCACACCGACGCCCGCGTGCGCCGCGCTCTCGCCCACCAGCATGCCCTCACCCGTGAGCGCTACGCCTACGCCCGAGCGGGGATCACGCTGCTGCATCCGCGCTCGCGGGCTTGCGTAGCCACCGCGCTGACCCTCTACTCGGAGATCCTCGACCGCATCGAAGACAGCGGTTTCGCCGTCTTCGCCCACCGCGCCCACGTGCCGCTCGCCCGCCGGCTCGTGGTCGGCGGACGCGGGCTCCTCGGTTCGTGGCGTGCACGACGCGTTCCCGTACCCGGTCAGCCCGTCGGACCGGCCCCCGTGCCGATCGGCCGGCCGGACCCGTGAACCGGTTTCGGCTACTGCCGGCCGCTGCGTCGACCGGCCGGCGCCCGCATCGACAGCCGCCCGCTGAATGGATGCCGGTCCGGGCCGTGGCCTCGAGCCCTGTACAGCCGGAGGATCGTCCGCGCCCGGTAGGCCGACGCCGGCCGGGCGACCACAGAATCCCCTGGCTCGCTGCGCCGGCCGACCGGCCCGGCTACTCGAACGAACTGGTCCCGTCCCACGGCAGATAGTCCCGGCGGTCGCGCGGCGTACACCACCGGCCAGGCGCGGTACCCGGTCGCCGGGCCGCGTGCGACCTGGGCGGCTCGCCCGGAGCGGTACCCGGGTCGCGGGGCCGCGTGTGACGTAGACGTCCGGGTCGGCGCGGCAGTCAGTCGCGGGGGCCGCCCGCAACATAGATGACCTGACCCGAGACGAATCCCGCACCCTCACTGACCAGGAACGACGCGGTGTGCGCGATATCCTCCGGCTGCCCGACCCGGTTCACCGGGATCTGCGCGGCGGCGGCCTTCTGGAAATCCTCGAAATCGACGCCCACGCGGGAGGCGGTGGCCGCGGTCATATCGGTGACGATGAAACCGGGAGCGATCGCGTTGGCGGTGACGCCGTATTTGCCGAGTTCGAAGGCCAGGGTCTTGGTGAAGCCCTGCATCCCGGCCTTGGCGGCGGAATAGTTCACCTGGCCGCGGTTGCCCAGCGCCGAGGTGCTGGACATGTTCACGATACGGCCCCACTTCTGCTCGACCATGTACTTCTGGGCCGCGCGGGTGAGCAGGAACGCGCCGCGCAGGTGTACGCCCAGTACCGTGTCCCAGTCGTCGACGCTCATCTTGAACAGCAGGTTGTCGCGCAGGACACCGGCGTTGTTGACCACCACGGTGGGCTCGCCGAGTTCCCCGGCCAGCCGCTCGACGGCGGCGTTCACCGAATCTTCCTTGCTGACATCCGCGCCGAGCGCGATCGCCTGACCGCCGGCGCCGGTGATCGCCGAGACGGTGTCGGCGCACGCGGCTTCGTCGAGGTCGAGTACGCCGACCTTCATCCCGTCGGAGGCCAGCCGTTTGGCGATGGCGGCCCCGATTCCCCGGGCGGCGCCGGATACCACTGCGATCCTCTCGGCCATGCGTTCGATGTCCTCTCCTGTGGGCAATAGTTCTTACGCCATCTAACAACGTGTGCCGCCGCGGAGCGAGGGGGTACCGGGACAAGATCGCGCCGGTGCGACTGTGCGCATCGGACAGTCGCGGCCGCGACCTTGCTCCGGTAGGGACGCAGGACCCGTTGCCGGGTCAGAGGGTGCGGAGCCGTGCGCACACAGCCCGGTAGATCTCCGGCAGGCCGCGGCCGGCGGAATCCGGGGCGCAGGCCTCGACCCACTCCTCGAACGCGAGTTGTAGCGTGACCTGTGCGACCTGGACGATCGTGCGCACCCGAGTCCGGTCGGCTGCCGAGCAGCGTCCTTCGATCAGCGCCATCGAACGTTTCGTCCGGTCGGCGTAATGGGCGAGGGCGGCGCGGCTCAGCGCCGCGTCGGTCGAGACCAGTTTCTGGATCCGCAGGGCGGTGACCGCGGCGTCGCATTGTTCGTCGTTGCCGATGACCTCCACCGCCCGGCCGATCGCGGCCTCCATATCGGCGAGGGTCAGCGACCGCATATCCGCGGTTTCGAGGCAGCCGTTCACGGCATCGTCGAAGCCGTAGGAGTCGAACAGGACGCATTCCTCTTTCGTCGTGAAGTAACGGAAGAACGTCCGCTGGGAGATGCCCGCCGCCCGCGCGATTTCTTCACTGGTGGTGTTGTCGACACCTTGGCGTTCGAACAAGCCGAGGGCCGCTTCCCGGATGTCGAGACGGGTGGCGTTCCGGCGGCGCGTGCGGATTCATCCTGCAGCGGTTCGCCCTGCGCTCGATCTATATCGTCGCGATGTCGCTGTTCAGCGCGGGCACAGTGCTCGCCGCGCTGGCATCGGGTTTCGAAATCTTGATCGTGGCCCGGATCGTCCAGGCAGTGGGTACGGCGCTGATGATTCCGCTGCTGATGACGACCATCCTGAACCTGGTGCCCGAGCAGTCGCGCGGCCGGACGATGGGGCTGGTATCGATTGTGATCTCGGTGGCTCCGGCCGTCGGGCCCACCGTGTCCGGCCTCATCCTGCAGTCGCTGAGCTGGCGGGCCATGTTCTGGATCGTGCTGCCGTTCGCGATTCTGGCACTGGTTCTCGGCGGGGTTTTCGTGCGGAATGTGACCGAGCCGCAAAAGGCGCACCTCGACTACATGTCGGTTCCGTTGTCGGCGCTGGGTTTCGGCGGTCTGGTCTACGGACTGAGCAGTATCGGCGAATCCGCGTCCGGGCACGCACCGATTCCGCCGTGGGTATCGCTCGCCGTCGGCGTGGCGGCCTTGGTGCTCTTCGTCGTGCGCCAGCTGAAGCTGGTCGAGAAGGGCCGGGCCCTGCTCGATCTGCGGACGTTCGCGGTGGCACCCTTCCGGCTCGCCGTCGTCCTGATGGGCAGCCTGATGCTGAGCCTGTTCGGTGCGCTCATCGTGCTGCCGATCTATCTGCAGAACGTGCTCGGCAAGGACGTGCTCACCACCGGGCTGGTGCTGCTGCCGGGTGGTCTGGTCATGGGTTTGCTGGCCCCGTTCGTCGGTGCCCTGTTCGACCGGTGGGGTGCCCGGCCGCTGGTGCTGCCCGGCACGCTCGCGCTCAGCGCCGGCTGCTGGATCCTGGCGACCCTCGACGAGCATTCCTCGATCGCCCTGGTGATCACCGCGCATGTGATCGTGAGTGCCGGTATCAGCTGCGGTTTGACCCCGTTGATGACCTCGGCGCTGGGTTCGCTGCCGCCGGAGCTGTACTCGCACGGCAGCGCCACCGTCAGCACCGTGCAGCAGGTCGCGGGCGCGGCGGGGACCGCGCTGTTCATCACGATGATGACCCGCGGCACCGAATCGGCGCTCGGCGAGGGCGCCGAACCGATCGCGGCCACCGCCGACGGTGTACACACCGCGTTCCTCGTCGCGGCAGTGCTGTCGCTGGTTCTGATCGCCGCGGCGGCGATGGTGCGGTCACCGAAGGAACCGGTGACCGCACCGCCCGGCACGGTCAGCTGAGCCCGGCGAGTTTGTAGAGGACCAGGCTCCCGGCAACCGCCACGTTCAGGCTGTGGCCGGTGCCGACCATCGGGATCTCCACCGTCAGATCGACGTGTTCGAGACCCTCCGGCGGGATGCCGTCCGATTCGTGCCCGAGGACCACGATGGTGCGCCGCCGGGCCGCCGGTAGATCGGCGAGCCGGATCGACTCGTCGGTGAGCTCCACACCGATCACCGCCGCCCCGCCGCGGCGCTGCTTGTCCAGCCAGCGGCCGGCCCGCCCGTCGACCCAGTGCACGCATTGCCGGCGGCGCAACGTATTGCCCTGGGCCAGCGCCTCGGGAATCCACGGCCACCGCGGCACCGCCAGGCAGGCGCCGACGGCGTCGCAGGTGCGCAGCATGGTGCCGAGGTTGACGCCGTGCTTGGGCCACAACGGCGCGACGATCAGATGATCCCAGCAACTGTGTGCCCGCTGCCGGCGCTGTCGCCGCAGGTCCGGGCGCGACCGCTGCCGCGGGGCGCTCATCGGCAGGCGGGAAAAACCTTCCCGTAAGGCGGAATCGGTGCGGCGGCCCGCACCCGGGGAAAACCATTCATTCATGGGATGCTTCGCGGCGCATCCGGGCCATCACCGGGACCGGCCCAGGAGGAGGGCCGATACTGCCATCCACCCTACCTGCCGCACAATTCACCTAGGTGTGGGATTTCGGCACTCCCATGGAACCGGCGTTTCGCTCTATTGTCGAACCGTATTTGCCACCAGTCAGTTTGGAATGTGATGACCGCTCCTCAGCCGCCCTTCGACCCGAGCAAGGGCCAGCCGTATCCGTCGCAGCCGGATTTCGGCGCACAACCGCAGTACGGTGCCCCGCAGCAGCCGTACGGCGCTCCGCAGCAGCCTTATGGAGATCCCCAGCAGCAGCCGTACGGCACCCCGCAGCCCTACGGTGCCGCGGTATCGCCCTCCGACGCCAAGACCTGGGCCATGCTGGCGCATCTCGGCGGGATCCTGCTCGGTTTCATCGCCCCGCTCATCGTCTGGGCGATGTACAAGGACCGGGACGAGTTCGTGCGCCGGCATGCGGTGAGCGCGCTGAACTTCCAGATCCTGCTGTTCATCAGCGTGATCGTGTGCTCGCTGCTCATGATCGTGCTGATCGGGCTGGTGCTGTTGCCGATCGTCTGGATCGCGGGCCTCGTCTTCTCGATCATGGCGGGACTCGCGGCCAACAAGGGCCAGGAGTACAAGTACCCGGTCAATCTGTCGCTCGTGAAATGAGCCGGGCGGGGTGAACCCGCCCGTGCCGCCGCGGGAAACGAAACGGGCCGGTTTGCGGTAACGCGGGGGAGGAAAACGTGGCCGGAGCCGGCAGCGCCGGTCCGG
>NZ_JARWPM010000403.1 GCF_029869215.1 Nocardia carnea | reverse complement strand
ACACCCGGTTCAGCACCCGCAGCAGCGTGGACTTACCCGATCCGGACGGCCCGATGACGGTGGTCGTCTTCCCGGCGTCCACATGGATGTCCACGCCGCGCAGGATCTCGTTGTTGCCCAGGCGCAGCCGCGGTGCCACCCGCATCGGAGCGCACCGCGTCTACTTCCGGTCTTATT
Source organism: Nocardia carnea (assembly GCF_029869215.1). Lineage (GTDB taxonomy): Bacteria > Actinomycetota > Actinomycetes > Mycobacteriales > Mycobacteriaceae > Nocardia > Nocardia carnea_B. The sequence goes on along the minus strand of NZ_JARWPM010000403.1, from coordinate 13,003 downwards.
CTGTCCCGTCCGGAGGAATTTCGGGCAGGCCCTCGCTCGCGCGCAGTTTCTCCGCCATGGAGGTCAGCAGGTTCTGCGACTCCTCGGAGAGATCGAACGCCCGGCTCGACAGCCGGCGCAGCCCGTAACCCTGTAGCTGCGAGAGCAGTTCGAGATCATGGTCGATCTTCGCGGCGTAGATGTCGTTGAAGAAGTAGTCGGGCTTGACCTTGAAGAACTTCGCCAGGGCGGCGACAGTCTCGTCGGACGGATTCGTCCGCTGACCCGACCGTAACTGCGACAGATACGGTTTGGAGATCGGATGACCGGATGCCGTCAGTGCGGCCGCTACCTCTGCATTGGTGTGCGGCTTACGCCCTGGGGGATGCACGGTTTCGAACAGCTTGTTCAGCCGCGCCGCGAAATCAGCCATTGTGAGCCGCCCAATTCCCTTCACTGTACTAACAGTCGTTATCTCGGATACCTATCATTGATATTAGCGGCTCAGTAACTGAAAACCTACGCCTGATTCCGGATTTCCTTGAAGCTTCTAGGTGTGTATCCGGAGAAGTGGACCGTGGTATCGCGTTTGCGGGTTGCCCGCACGGATCTTGTGGACCGCTTATACCGCCAGGTAGCCGCCCGTCGCGGGGGTCTTCCGGCGCGGGCGGCGAGTTGCCTCCGGATTGCTGTTACCCCCGCGGGGGGTGCGTATACCCCTTTGTGTGGCGTACGACACGTCCGCCGAACGCTGAGATGAACGTTCAACCTACAGTGTGGAATTTCTCGGTGCTCCGGGGCTCTTGCCTGTGAAGTGGCACTATCGCCCCGGAGTACCGAAGGGCTGCAGAGGAATTCGGTGCGGTCTCAGAGGCGCTCGATGATCGTTCCTGTCGCGAGTGCGCCACCGGCGCACATGAGTACCATCGCAATGCCGCGGTCGGAACGTTCGAGTTCATGCAAGGCAGTGGTGATCAGCCGGGACCCGGTCGACCCCACCGGATGGCCCAATGCGATTGCGCCGCCGTTCACATTTACCCGGTCGAAATCAGGCTGATGCACCTGCGCCCACGACAATGCCACAGACGCGAATGCTTCGTTGATCTCGAACAGATCAATATCGTTGATGGTCATCCCGGAACGTTCGAGCAGCCGGCTGCAGGCCTGCACCGGTCCGTCCAGATGGAACTCCGGCTCCGAGCCCACGAGGCACTGGGTCACCACGCGAGCTCGCGGGCGCAGGCCCTCGCGCTGGGCGGCCTGCTCGTCCATCAGCAGCACGGCCGCGGCGCCGTCGGAGATCTGCGAGGAGGTACCGGCGGTGTGGATACCGCCTTCCAGGACCGGCTTCAGCTTGGCCAAGCTCTCCGCGTTGGTTTCGCGCAGCCCCTGATCGCGGGTGACCTCCTGCTTCTCGCCGGTCGGGTTGCCCTCCTTGTCGACGACCGGGGCGGTGATCGTCAGAACCTCGCGGTCGAAACGTCCCTCGGCCCAGGCCTGCGCGGCCAGCCGCTGCGACCGGACACCGAGCGCGTCCACATCCTCGCGAGTGATCCCGCGCCGCTTGGCGATTCGTTCGGCGGCCTCGAACTGGTTGGGCATATCGATATCCCACGAGGCGGGTCGCCGGGGGCCGGCGTTCTCGCCGACATTGGCACCCAGCGGCACCTGGCTCATCGCCTCGACACCGCAGGCGACACCGATATCGATGGCCCCGGCGGCGATCAGCCCGGCGACCAGATGGTTGGCCTGCTGGGCCGAACCGCACTGGGCGTCGATGGTCGTGGCGCCCACCTGCCACGGCAGGCCGGCGGCGAGCCAGGCCGTGCGGGTGATGTTGTTCGACTGTGCGCCCGCCTGGGTGACGCAGCCGCCGATGATCTGCTCGACCTTGGCCGGGTCGAGATGGGCGCGATCGAGCAGCCCGCGCTGGGCGAGACCGAGGATCTCGGCCGCGTGCAGTCCGGACAGCCAGCCGTTGCGCTTACCGATAGGGGTGCGAGCGGCCTCGACAATGACGGGTGTGCCCATGGTGAACCTTTCGTTTCGGACATAAAACTGTAACGTGTTCCGCGCAGGGGGCGAGGCAAGATCAGTCCGGTTTCTTTCCTCATTCTGGGGCCTGTGCTTCAATGATTGTAGAACGTGTTTCAGTTTGTCGAAGGAGACATCTGGTGGTGGATACGCGCATGGGCCGGCCGAACCTGCCGGAGGGGTTCGACGTCACGGATCCCGATATGTACGTGCAGCGGGTGCCGGTCGAGGAGTTCGCCGAACTCCGCCGTACCGCGCCGATCTGGTGGCAGGAGAAATCGCCCGAGGTCGGCGGTTTCCACGACGACGGCTTCTGGGTCGTCACCAAGCATGCCGACATCAAGGAGGTCTCGCGGCGCAGCGATGTCTTCTCGACCTACGAGAACACCGCACTCCCGCGGTTCAACGACGATATCGAGCGCGAGCAGATCGAACTGCAGCGTTTCATCCTGCTGAACATGGACCCACCCGAGCACACCCGGATGCGCAAGATCATCTCGCGGGGGTTCACGCCGCGCGCGATCAACTCGCTGCGCGACGAGCTGTCCAAGCGCACCGAGGCCATCGTCAAGGCCGCGGCTGAGGCCGGGTCGGGCGATTTCGTCACCCAGATCGCCTGTGAACTGCCCCTGCAGGCGATCGCCGAACTGATCGGTGTACCGCAGGAAGACCGGATGAAGGTATTCACCTGGTCCAACGAGATGACCGGCTACGACGATCCGGAAATCGATGTGGATCCCGTGCAGGCCTCCACCGAACTGCTCGGATACGCCTATGCCATGGCCGAGGCCCGCAAGGCCTGCCCGGCCGACGATATCGTCACCACCCTGGTCGAAGCCGATATCGACGGCGAATCCCTCAAGTCGGAGGAGTTCGGCTTCTTCGTGATGCTGCTGGCGGTCGCGGGTAACGAGACCACTCGTAACGCCATCACCCACGGCATGATCGCCTTCCTGGAGAACCCCGACCAGTGGGAGCTCTACAAGAAGCACCGCCCCAAGACCGCGGCCGACGAGATCATCCGCTGGGCCAGCCCGATCACCACCTTCCAGCGCACTGCGCTCGAGGACACCGAACTCGGCGGCGTGCAGATCAAGAAGGGCCAGCGGGTGCTGTTGGTGTACCGGTCGGCGAACTTCGACGAGGACGTTTTCGAGAACCCGATGAAGTTCGACATCATGCGCGAGGACAACCCGCATGTGGCCTTCGGCGGGACCGGCGCGCACTACTGCATCGGCGCCAACCTGGCCAAACTGGAGATCGATCTGATCTTCAACGCCATCGCCGACCATATGCCAGATATCTCCAAGCTGGGCGATCCGCGGCGCTTGCGCTCCGGCTGGCTCAACGGGATCAAGGAATTCCAGGTCGACTACAAGACCTGCCCGGTGACGGGTCAGACCGCGAGCTGAGCACCACGACACGATAGTTGCCGGGCCCACGACCGGGCTGCTATCGGTGGACCGCGCGGTTGTTGCGGCAGCGCGGTACGCGATTACGTCCCCCACCAGAAGGTGCGGGGCCGAAACTCTTTCCTGGGTGCTGCCGTGATCACTCGGTAGCGGGGGCCGCAGCGGGCAGGCAAGTCGCGCTGGCACGGGGTTTTCGGTGCCACGGGCGAAAAGGTCCACGCGGTGTCGCCGGCCGGTTCGGTCGGGCCGCTACCGGCGATTTCGTACCCGGTACGGGATGCCGGGTACGGGAGGGCGGCTGGACCTAGTGGGGGGCGCCCCCGGATCGGACCCGGAGCGCGGGGGTGACGCGAAACGGCCCCGCACAGCATGAGCTGTGCGGGGCCGCTTCGTGTAGAAGCCGATCGGCAGGCGGACCGTGAGGGGTCGATCCGGGAGCCGATCAGCCGATCGGGGTGGCCGTGGCCATGGCGCGATCTACTTCCCAGAACGCGCGCAGGGCGAGGATCCTTCCCGCATCGTCCACCTTGTAGGTGAAAACTCCTTCGGCGTCGATGCGGTGACCGCCGATGATGCTGCGAATCGTGCCCGTGAACGCGACCTCCGCACCGCACGCGAAGGAGTCGCCGAACAGGAATTCGATCGAATCGGTTCCCGCGATCGCCTTGTCCCAGAAGGCCGCGATCGCTTCGGCTCCGCGATGCCCTTTGCCCTCGGGGTCGAAACCGGAGGGGCCGATGGGGTCTTCTACGATCCCGTCCGGCGCGAACAGGGCGAGCCAGGCGTCCTTGTCCCGGGCGCGGACCGCGGCCTGCGAGGCCAGACCGGCGGCGCGGGCCGGATGTTCGTCGCTGCTCATGGGTTTCCTCTCGAAAACCGGGGGGGCCCGGGGGGGGCGCCCCCGGGGGGGCGGGGGATGGGGTTGGGGGTAGCTCGCGCCCGCGGGGGGGGGGGGGGGCCGCCCCCCCCCGGGTGCTCAGGTGATCGGGTTCTGGATGTTCTCTTCGGCGAAGGCGCGCAGCGCGTCCTTCTTCGCCTCGATATCGCCGTCGAATCCGATCCCGGCGGCCAGCCAGGGCACCACGATGGCGTCGGTGACGCCGGCGTCGTACTGCTCCTGGTAGCCGTCGCGCCCGAACTTGTCGATGCAGACCGCCTGGATCTCGAACGGCACATCGGCGCGGCCGTATTCGGCGCGGAGATCACCCAGCCGGGCGATGGTGGTCTGCAGATCGGCGAATTTCATCATGGCCGAGGTCCAGCCGTCCCCGACCCGGGCGGCCCGGCGTAGCGCCACCTCGGTGTGCCCACCGATGTAGAACGGCACCGGTTCGCTCGGCGCGGGGCTCATCTGCAGTTCGTCGAAATCGAAGAATTCGCCGTGGTACTCGACCATGCCGCCGGCGAGAACTTTCTTGATGACCTCGATCATCTCGTCGACCCGGGCGCCGCGGCGCGCGTACGGCACCCCGCACCATTCGAATTCCTCCGGCGCCCAGCCGATGCCCACGCCGAACCCGAACCGGTTACCGGACAGGTTCGCCACCGACCCCACCTGGCGGGCCAGCAGCAGCGGATTCCGGGAACCCAGTTTGAGCACATTGGTGTAGAAGCGGAGCCGGGTGGTCACCGCGGCCATGGCGGTCGCGGCGATCAGTGGATCCACCCACGGCGTCTCCGGACCCCAGAAGCGGCTGCCGTCCGGGGTGTACGGATACTTCGCCGCCTGCGATTTCATATAGAACAGCGAATCCGGCAGCGCGATCGAGGTGAACCCGACCTCTTCGGCCGTTTTCGCGAGTTCGGGCAGCTGGTCCAGCGGACTCAGCGCGATCCCGAGGCTGAACTGCAGCGTCATCGGCGTTCCGATCCCACGACCCACATCGAGAAGTACTGCGAGCCACCGCCGTAGGCGTGACCCATCGCCTTGCGGGCGTTCTCGACCTGGTAGTCGCCGGCCCGGCCCATCACCTGTTTGGCGGCTTCGGCGAAGCGGATCATGCCGGAGGCGCCGATCGGGTTGGAGGAGAGCACCCCGCCCGACGGGTTCACCGGCAGCGTCCCGCCGATTTCGGTTTCCCCCTTGTCAGTGAGTTTCCAGCCGTCGCCGGGCGCGGCGAAGCCCAGGTTCTCCAGCCACATCGGCTCGAACCAGGAGAACGGCACATAGATCTCGGCGGCATCGATCTCGGCCAGTGGATCGGTGATCCCGGCCTGCGCCCACAGCGCCTTGGCCGCTTCCTGGCCGGCCTGCGGGTTCACCTGGTCGCGGCCGGCGTAGGCGAGCGGTTCGGTGCGCATGGCGGTCGCGTGGATCCAGCCGACCTTCTTACCGGCGGCTTCCATCGCGGTGGCCGATTGCTCGCCGCCGATCACGACGGCGCAGGCGCCGTCGGAGGAGGGGCAGGTCTCGTCGAACCGGATGGGGTCCCAGAGCATCTGCGAGGACAGCACCTCTTCGACTGTTTTGTCGCCCTGTTTGAGATGCGCATGCGGGTTCTTGGCGCCGTTGCGGCGGTCCTTCGCCGCGACCATGGCGCCCACATGCAGCGGCGCGTTCGACCGCCGGATATAAGACCGCACATGCGGCGCGAAATACCCGCCCGCGCCCGCGCCGACCGGCATGGTGAACGGCACCGGAATCGACAGCGCCCACATGGCATTCGATTCCGACTGCTTCTCCCAGGCGATGGCCAGCACCCGCTCGTGCACGCCGCCCTGCACCATATTGGCGGCCACACACGCGGTGGACCCGCCGACCGAACCGGCGGTGTGCACCCGCAGCAGCGGTTTACCCGGGGCGCCCAGCGCATCGGCCAGGTACAGCTCGGGCATCATCATGCCCTCGAACATGTCGGGGGCCTTGCCGATGACGATGGCGTCGATATCGGCCATGGTCAGTTCGGCGTCGGCCAGGGCCCGGTCGATGGCTTCGCGGCACAGCCCGGCCATCGAGACATCGCTGCGTTTCGCTACGTGGTGGGTTTGTCCGGTACCCAGCACCGCGGCGGGGAAACTCATCGGCGGGCCTCCGAATCGAGAACGGTCACAAGGTTTTGCTGCAGGGCGGGCCCGCTGGTGGCGTGTGCCAGGGTGCGTCCGGCGTCGCCGGCCATGATCGCGTGCGCGGCGTAGCCGATCCGCTCCAGTCCGGTGGCGAACATCGGATTCGCGGCCAGCGCACCGCCGTTCGGGTTGACCTTGGTCTCCGGTTTCAGGCCGAGGGCTTCGGTCAGGATGAGCTGCTGATGGCTGAACGGCGCGTGCAGCTCGGCGATATCGATACCGCTGGTATCGCCACCGGTCACCGCCTGGCCCGCGGCCGCCGCCGAGGGAGAGACGGTGAGATCGCGCGCGCCCAGCACACTGGAATCGATCCGGTGCGCCATACCCGTGATCCACGCGGGACGTTCGCACAGCTCCCGGGCCCGGTCGCCGACCGCGAGCACGATGGCCGCGGCGCCGTCGGTGATGGGCGCGCAATCGTGTTCGCGCAGCGGGTCGGCGACATACGGAGCGGCCAGCAGATCGTCGACCGATTTACCGTCGACGGTGTGCGCGGCCGAAACCGCGGCCATATCGCGTTCGGTCCAGCGTCCGGCGTCGAGCCCGGCGCGGGCCTGCAACCCGGCAACGGCCAGCGAATCCGGCCACAGCGGCGCGACCAGATACGGGTCGAGCTGGGTGGTGAGCACCTGGCGCAACGTGCTCGCGGAGGATTTACCGAAGCCGTAGACCAGGGCGGTTTCCGCCTGGCCGGAGCGCAGTTTCACCCACGCCTCGTACAAGGCCCAGGCGGCGTCCATCTCCACATGGGATTCGTTGATCGGCGGGACGGCGCCGATCGAATCGATCGCGGAGATGAACGAGAAGGATCGGCCGGCCAGATAGTCCGACGAGCCGGAGCACCAGAAGCCGATATCGGATTTGGTGATGCCCAACTGGTCGTAGAGCTGCTGGAAACAGGGCACCAGCATCTCCACACCGTTGGTGGTGCCGTAGGTCTCCGCCACATGTGGTGCGTGCGCGAAGCCGACGACGGCGATCTCGGTGGCGTTGTCGATGGAACGCTCGGTGATGGTCACGCGGGGAGCCCTCTCACAGGTGATGCTTGTAGGTGTCGTAATCGGCATCCGGCTCGCCGGTCGGCTCGAAATGGTCGATATTGGCCATGGTGTGGCCCCACTCCTCGCGCGGCTTCCAGACGACCTTGACCCGCATACCCATCCGCACCTCACTGGCGTCGCAGCCGAGCACCAGATGCAGGAAGGGGATATCCGCGCCGTCGAGCAGCACATACGCGGCCACATACGGTGGCTTGATCCGCTGCCCCAGGAACGGCACATTCACGATGCAGAACGTAGTGACCGTGCCGGTCTCGGCCAGTTCCACCGTTTCCGCGGTGGAACGCCCGGTCATCGGATCGACGCCGCGCGGCGGGAAATACACCTTGCTGTCCGCATCGGCGCGGGCGCCGATGAGCTTGCCTTCTTTGAGACCGTGCAGGAAGACGGTTTCCTCGGGGGAGGCGGTGTGCTTGTAGTCCATGCCGATCGGCGTGGTGATGATGCCGACCGGTTCGGCATCCGACGCGGGCGCCGGTTCGGCCGTCGGGGTCTCGCCGGGCTCGAAGCAGACGATGTCGTGGATCGTGCCGGTGAGCTCGGCGGCCCAGCGCGCGGTCACCCGCATACCGGTGCTGATCTGCTCCGGGCTCTGCACATCCACCGCGTGCAGCAGTGCGGTATCGGCACCGTCGAGCTGGATCAGCGCGTAGGCGAACGGCCGGTCGAAGGGCTGGCCCGGCAGCGGGTCACGGACCCACGACCACGATTTCACCGTGCCGGTGGTGGCAACTTCCACGAACTCCGACAGCGGTTCGGCGGTCACCGGGTCGAATTCGGCCGGCGGTACGAGTACGCGGCCGTCCGACCCCCGGTTACCGAAGATCCGTCGCTCGCGCAGGCCGGTGAGGAACTTGCCGATGATAGGTCCCACGGAGCGCGTGTAGTCGAACTCCATCCGCAGGGGCGCACTGAGCACATCGCTCGGTTTCAGTCCCGGCGGGCGTTCCTGCGTAATTACCGTGGGTGCAGTATTCCCATGCGTCACGATATCGAGTAGAACAGGTTCTTATTCTGCTGGCAAGCAGTAGGCCGGAAAGGGGTCGGTTGTGAAGTTCGGATTGCAGCTCGGATACTGGGGCGCCGCGCCGCCGCCGCACGCCGCGGAAGTTGTGGTGGCCGCCGAGGAAGCCGGGTTCGACGCGGTGTTCGCCGCCGAATCCTGGGGGTCGGACGCCTTCACCCCGCTGGCCTGGTGGGGTTCGGCCACCGAGCGGGTGCGGCTGGGCACCTCGGTCGTGCAGCTGTCCGCCCGCACCCCGACGGCGACGGCCATGCACGCGCTGACCCTCGACCATCTCAGCGGCGGCCGCGCGATCCTCGGCCTCGGCGTTTCCGGTCCGCAAGTGGTGGAGGGCTGGTATGGGCAGCCGTTTGCCAAACCATTGCAGCGCACCCGCGAATACGTCGAGATCGTGCGCAAGGTGCTGGCCCGCGAGGCGCCGGTGACCAGCGACGGGTCGAACTATCCGCTGCCGTTCACCGGCGCCGGCGCCACCGGACTGGGTAAACCGCTGAAGCCGATAACCCACCCGTTACGTGCGGATCTACCGATCTGGCTGGGCGCCGAGGGGCCGAAGAACGTGGCGCTCACGGCGGAAATCGCCGACGGCTGGCTGGCGATCTACTACACCCCGCGCATGGCCGGCGTCTACAACGAATGGCTCGACGAGGGCTTCGCCCGCCCGGGTGCCCGCCGTTCGCGGGACGAATTCGAAATAGCCGCCACCGCCCAGGTGATCATCACCGACGACCCCGCCGCCGAGATCGAACGCATGCGCTGGATCACCTCGCTCTACATCGGCGGCATGGGTGCGCCGGAACTGAATTTCCACGCCCAGGTGTACCGCCGGATGGGCTACGAGAAGGAGGTCGAGGAGATCGGCCGCCTCTTCCAGTCGGGCAAGAAAGCCGAAGCCGCCGCCGCGGTACCGGACGAACTGGTGCTGGAGACCGCGATCGTCGGCAACGAGGCTCGAGTTCGCGAACAGATCGGCGTCTGGGAGTCCTCGGGTGTCACCATGCTGCTGGTCTCGGTGCCTGATGTGGAGCAACTGAAACGCTTGGCGCCACTGCTCACCACCGAGTGAACTTGTTACAGAAAATCTCTACTCGGCGACCGCCGGGAAGAGAGGGCCTGTGGTCATGCTGCTGATCCAGACCTGGACGAACACGGTGGCGCCGCCGAACCGCACCGACGCCGTGCCGGATGACAACGACATCCCACGCCCGGATCTCCCGGCGATGTGCACGGCGGCGTCCTCCGCATCACCTCACGATGATGCGGAGATCATTGTCGTCAGGTCCAGGGCGAGCAATCCGTCTGCGCAGCCGATGTACAGTGCCGGGGGATCTGCGACAAGCGCAACGCATTGCGACGCCAGCGGTAGAACCCGCGGCGTACGCGCCACCTCGAGGGGCCACAACCGGACCGTGTCGTCATCACCGCTGATCAGCATCGTCGCTTCAGCCGGCGTCGGCCAGAATACAAGTGCGTTCACCGGTCCGCCGTGCCCCACTCGCGGTTCACCGATCGCCACCTCCGCGGCGAGATCCCATAATTGGACGGTCCCGTCGATGTCCCCGGAGGCCAGCACCTGCCGGCCGTCCCGCAGACGACCGAACGCCAGGACGTGCGCGGTGGAGCGGTGGCCGGTCGGCAGTTCGGCGACGACGCCGTGGGCGGGGTCCCACAGCCGTATGGCACCGTCAGCCACGCCGACAGCCAGCACCGCACCTCCGCTCGTTGTCGGCCCCCAAGCCACCGTCCGTATCCCATCGCGGTCGGCGGCCAATGGTTCCCCGAGCGTTCTGCCCGTGGCCATATCCCATACTCGAACGTAGCCCTTGTCCTCGTGGTACGAAGTCGATCCACCGGCCGCCAGAACTGTTCTGCCGTCCTCGAGGCTCCCGATGGCCATCGTCCGCACGGCGCAGCCCAGTTTCCATGGACGACCAACGGCTGCCCCGGTGGCCGGGTCCCAGAGCCGGACCATTCCGTCGCTGCCGCCGGAAGCCACAACTACCTGCCCGGTGGCCGTACGGCCGAACGCCACCGCGGCTCCATGCGGGTGTGCGGCCATCGGATGACCTGTCGGCGTACCGGTTACCGGCTCCCAGAGACGCACTACACCGTCCCGGCCGCCGGAGACCAATCGCGCACGCCCATCCGCCAGCCGCCCGAACGCCAGCGACCGGACCTCGCCCACGAGGTTCTGCTCCCGGTCGGCTGGTCGCACGGCAGGGCCGGGTTCCCACAGTCGTACGGTTCTGTCGAACCCTCCCGATGCCAGGACGGTGCGGCCGTCGTCGCGCACACCGAATTCGACCGCGGTGACCCAGTGGGTATGTCCCGCCAGGGGCGGGCACACCTGTGATCCATCGGCAACATCCCAAACCTGAACCGCCCGGTCGCTGCCGGCGGCCACCACCACCCGTCCATCGGTCAGTCGCCCGAATGCCACGCCGGTCGAACCTGCCGCATGCGCAATGAACCGGATCGGCACATCGGTCTGGGCACTCGGATCCCAGAGGCGGATTCCGTCTCCTCCGGCGGTTGCCAGCACCACTGTGTCATCTGTGAGCCTGCCGAAGGCAAGGTCCCCGACCCCGCCCTCGTGCGCGATGAACTGTTTCCCACCACGGCGATCACCGATACTCCACAGCCGCACCGCGCCGTCCGCACCGCCTGTGGCCAAAATCGTCCTGCCGTCGCCGAAGTGACCGAACGCCGCCGCGCGAACTACGCCGTCGTGCGCTCTCCTCTCGACGAGCACCTTCTTCGTCTCCGCATCCCACAGTCGCAGCACACCGTTGTCGCCACCGGCCGCCATCAGTGCGTGCCCCGAGGGCAACCGGTCGAACGCCAATGCGGAGACATAGCGAAACGATGTGCTCGCCCGCGCCTCGTCCGGTACCAGCATGTCCACCAGCTCACCGGTCTTCGTATCCCACAGGCAGGTCATCGCGTGTTTGCCGCCCGAGGCCACTATCACCCGGCCATCGGAGAGTGCACCGAAGGCCAATGCGCGGACCTCGGAGACCGGGGTATACACGGGCCCGCCGGCCACCACCTCGGCGGACATATCCCATAAGTGCACCACGCCGTCGTAGTCGCCACAGGCCACCACGGAGCGGCCGTCGGCAAGCCGTCCGGATGCCATCACATTCACCCAACCCGTAGTGGTCAGCGATATATGGGGCATACTCCCGGCCAGATGGGACCAGCGCACACGGTCGTCGCGGACGAGTGGATCCCGCAATCCGAGCCGGGTAGCGGTGAGTGCCCGGACGAGGTTTCTGTCGGTCCGCGTACCGGCGAGCGGACCTTGCGCGACCATTGTCGTCACAATGGTCGCGGGCAATCCAACTCCGCTGAAAGATTCGGTCCGGAACGCCTCCGTCGCGACTGCCGTGGGATCGAGTCGATCCAGCAGACCCACCCGCTCACCCAACTCCCGCCACAGCCCGGCCACGCCCACGTGCTCAGCCAGATAACGCCGCAGATATCCGTCGACCGGCTCCGCGCGGTCCACCGCCGCGCTACCGCACCCCAACAGTGCCCGCGCGATATGCTGTTCCGCCGATGTCTCGCAATCTGCCTCTGCTCGGTACCACTCGACGAAGGTCCGGTGCGCCAAACGGTAGACCGTAACCCCGAACTCGGTGTCCTGCATGATGTACGGCGCGGCGAGTGCGAGCGCGGTCTCGATATCGGTGTCCCCGATCGGCTCTGGGCCCAGTGCCGATGCGACGCGGGCCCAGATACCGCCGGTGCGGGGAAACCCGTTTCCGCGGGCGCGGGCCAGCGCCCGCAACAGGACCTCGACCTTCGGCGCGGTCGCCGCCAGGCGTGCCACCGCGTGCCGGAAGAGACCGCGGTGACCGGAGTCGAGGATCGCGGTCGACTGTTCGGCGGCCGTGAGGAGTTCGGGGCGCGCAAGGATTTCGTGCACGGCCAGCCGGGCGAACAAGAACGGCTGCCGATAGCCACCGATCAGTTCGGCGAGTTCGACGAAACAGTCCACTTCGGGTTCCGGGATTCCGGACCGCCGGAGCCGAGTGCGTACGTACCGGCGAACTGCCGCCGGGTCCTGCTCGAGCACGAGAAAGTTGCCGCTGTCCGCACCTAGCGCGTCGATCACATCCGTGTCGGACGGGGGGATATCAGGGAGGTCGTGTATCGATTGCCTGGTTCCGACGAGAACCTTCGTCCCGCCCCGGCGAGCGACTCGGCGCAGAACCAACGCCACGCTGTGCGGATCGCGGGATTCGTCCAGTGCGTCGACAATAATCGTCCGTCTCGTATCGGACTCGGGTGCCCGGAACAGCGTTGCCGCGTCCTCGCCTATCGCCTCGGCCAGCGCTGTCACTACTTCGGCCGCGGTGCGACCGCTAAGGTGCAGCACCGCGTCGAAGCGAACGCCGACAGGGCGTAATTCCTCGGGGACTCGG
>NZ_JARWPM010000402.1 GCF_029869215.1 Nocardia carnea | reverse complement strand
GTGCACAGCAGGCCGATCGCGAACAGCACCCGGCGCGTGAGCGAAATCCACGGGCTGTTCTGCACCTCCGGAATACGCAATACCCCGACCAGCGCGAAATCCGGCCGGTCGGTGGCCCGCGGGGGGCCCCCCCCCCCCCCGGGCATCTCCCCGGAGGGGTCAGCGCACGTCCCGGCCCCGCATGCCCACCAGCCCGACGGCGAGCAGCACACCCGCGAGGGCCGTGACCAGCAGGCTGGGGGTCGCGGTGTACTCCATACCCGGGAGCTTCGGCGCGTGGCTGAACGGTTCCAGGTTCCGCAACCACTGCGGGGCACCGGAAATCGAGCCGAGCAGGAAGACCGCGATCGCGGCGGTCAGCAGCCCCCACGCCACCGGTGTCCAGCGCGGCACCAGCCCGAACAGGGCGACCGTAATCCCCGCGAAGAGCCAGATCGCGGGCAACTGCACCAAGGCGGCGGCCAGCATGTCGGGTAGGGTGCCGCCGATATCGCCGGCCGCGATCCCGTAGGCGAGCCCACTCAGCAGGCCGGCGGTCAGCATGATCACCACCGGACCGCCGAGGGCGAACACCAGATGCGAGGTCACCCAGCGAGTTCTGCCCACCGCACCGGCCAGCACCGATTCGGCGTGGTGGCCGTTCTCCTCGCCGAACATCCGCAACGCCGCCGAGACCGCGTACGCCGCGCCCGCGATACCCAGCATGGTGAACGCGTAGCCGACGAACGAATCCTCGAGTGATTCGGTACCGCCCATCCGGGTGATGAGGTCCCGCAGGGTTTCGTTGCTGCCGAAGCTGTCACCGATTCCGTTGACGACGCTCCCGATCACGAGTCCGTACAGTCCGACCCCGACCGCCCACGCCAGCAGCGCTCCGCGCTGTAGCCGCACGGCCAGCCCGAAGGGTCCGGTGAGACCGGGCCCGGCGGCCGCCGGCCCGAGCCGTTCGGCGAGCAGGCCCGCCCCGACATCGCGCCGCCGCAACAGGGCGAAGGACACCGCGACCAGCACCGCGACCGATACCAGATGCAGCAGCAGCACCCACCAGTGGTCGCCCGCATAGGGCCGGATCTGCAGCGACCAGCCCTGCGGCGACAACCAGGTCAATGGGTTGACCGGTCCGTCGCCGGCCTGGGCGTCACCCACGGCGCGCAGGGTGAAGGTCACCGCGAGCGTCGCAAAGGCCAGTCCGCGGGCGAGCCGGGCACCCGTGCAGACCTGCGCGGCCACCGCGGCCACCGCCGCGAACACCATGCCCGAACCGGCGAGCGCGAGCCCGAAGGCCAGCGATCCACTCGCCGGAACGCCGGTGGCGGTGAGACTGCCCGCGCCGATCAGGCCGGTCAGCAGCGCGCCGCCGAGTGCCAGCAGCAATGCGGCAGCCAGGCTCGCATACCGGCCCACCGAGGTGGAGGCCAGAACTTCGGTACGCCCGGATTCCTCTTCGGCCCGGGTGTGCCGGATCACCGTGAGGATGGTGGCCACCGCGACCAGGGTGTGGAACATCCCGGCTTTCCAGATGCCCACGGCACCGATGGAGGTGTTGTAGACCGGGCCGTACATCGCGAGCTGCGCCGGACTGGCCAGGATCGTGGCGGCGAACGAGGCACGGTCGGCCTCGGTGGGATATATCGATTCGATACTGGCCACATAGACCGAACCCAGCGGCAGGGAGAGCAGCAGGACCCACAGTGGTGCCACGATCCGGTCGCGCCGCAGATACAGCCGCAGCAGCCGGAGCGTGCCCGTGAAATCGGTCCCCGCCGAGAGGGTGCCGAACGAACTGTGCCGGACTCCGGCGACCGCCGTCGTCATTTCCGGACCTCCTGCAACTCGCCGGCCTCCCGGCCGTTCACCGAGTAGTGCCGCATGAACAGTTCTTCCAGGGTCGGCGGCCGGCTGGTCAGGCTGCGCACCCCGGTATCACCGAGGATCCGGATCAGTTCGGCGAGGTGCTCGCCGTCCACCTGGCAGCGCAAGGTGTTCTTGTCGAGGCTCACATCCGCCACCCCGGGCAGCGCCGCGATATCGCCCGGATCACCGGTGAGCTCGGCGGTGATGGAGGTGCGGCTCAGATGCCGCATGGAGTCCAGCGTGCCGCTTTCCACCGTGCGCCCGGACCGGATGATGGTGACCCGCCGGCACAGCGCCTCCACCTCGGACAGGATATGGCTGGACAGCAGCACGGTGGCGCCGCGTTCGGCCGCCTCGGCGACGCATTCCCGGAACACCTGCTCCATCAGCGGGTCCAGGCCCGAAGTGGGCTCGTCGAGCAGCAGCAACCGGGCATGCGAGGAGAACGCGGAAATGAGCGCGACCTTCTGCCGGTTGCCCTTGGAGTACGTGCGGGCCTTCTTACGCGGGTCGAGCTCGAACCGCTCGATCAACTCGGCCCGGCGCGCGGTATCGAGGCCGCCGCGCATCGTCGCGAGCAGGTCGATGGTCTCGCCGCCGCTCAGCGACGGCCACAATGTCACATCGCCTGGTACGTAGGCGATTTCCCGATGTAACGCGACCGCGTCGGCCCAGGGATCGCGGTCCAGCATCCGGACATCACCGGAGGTGCGGGCCAGTAGCCCGAGCAGGATCCGGATGGTGGTGGATTTCCCGGCGCCGTTGGGCCCGAGGAAACCGTGCACCTCGCCTTCGGCGACCTGCAGGTCGAGGCCGTCGAGTGCGCGGACCTGACCGAAGTGTTTGTGCAGATCCCGGATCTCAATTGCCGAAATCATCGAATCTCCTTGTGAGACAGTGAAATACAAGTTCAGAAGGTGTCAATCCGGGTGGCGGGACGCCGCCACCCGGCCTGCGCTGTGTCAGTGCTCGGGCAGGCAGATCCGCCCGAGTGCGGCGGTGCCGCGCGCGGCGAAAGCATCCGCCGCATACGGCACCACGCCGAATCCCCGGCGCACAGCGGGCCCGATTCGACCGCCGGCGTACGACCCCGGACCGAGCGGCCACCCATATCCTGATCACCCGGCGGAGCCGGGCCGGGATCACGAGCAGGGCGTCGCGTCCGGATCCCCCGCGGGCGATTCGGGTCCGGACGGATCCCGGCCGGATTCCGGAGTCGCGCCGGGCCGGCGCCGCGCCGCGAGCAATGCGTCGACCATCGACTTATCGGTGAGCAAGCCGTCGGTATAGAGATCGAGGGCGGGCAGGAACATCTGGTCGGCGTAATCGCGCAGCGCCTGCCGATAGTCGACGACCCCGTCCGGCGGCGTATGCGTCTGGATGAACAACAGCATGCCGCCGCCGTTGTTCATGGCCACATAGCGGGCCATCGCCTTCATATCGCGCGGTTTACGGAGCGCCCCGGAGGCAACACCGGCCTCCAGGTACTGCTCGACGTCGGCGACCATACGTTCGAACAGCGCCGCGGCAAAGTCACCGCCGGCCTGGAAGCTGCGCATCATATAGGCGATGATCGGGGCGAACTCCTCGATTTCCGCCAGTTGCTGCAGCATGTTCCCGGTGGACGGCCGGTCCATGAAGCTCATCTTCGAATCCCAGATCACCCCCCGGACGTAGTCGTCGCAGTCGCGGCGCAACCCGTCTTTGGACCCGAAATGGTGGTTGACCAGACCGGGAGACACGCCTGCGGCTTTCGCGATGGCGCGCACTCCGACACCGAACCCCTGCTCGCCGAACAGCACGATGGCGGCGTCACGGATTCGAGCCCGGGTGCTCAGATCATCGCTTGAACGCATGTTCAATACGTTAAACACTCGTTCAGCTCGAGCGCAAGACTTGATGCCGTAGAGATTCCGTCAAGAAATGCCCACAGCCCTCAGGCGGGGTCCCACCGAAGCTGCAGCCCTCCCCGATTGCCCCGTCGAACTGCGGAAACGACAAGGACAGGCGCGCACTCGGCCGACCTCGGCGCCATCCGGCCCACCGAATGTGTCAACAGCCCGAAACGCGGCCGCGGCCGACTCCGTGTGTCACACCACGGCCGATGGACCGGACGCCCCTCGGCGCCGGCTCGGCTACCTACCCCTTCGACGCGCAGAGCAACCCGTCACCCAGCGGGATGAGCACACTGGTCAGGCCTGGATCTTCGGCCACGAACCGGGTGGCCGAGCGGACCGCCTGGGTGGCCGCATCGCGGTGCGCGGGATCCGGGACCCGCCCGCCGAGCAGCGCATTGTGCAACAGCACCGCGCCACCCGGGCGTAGCAAGCGGACCGCCTCCGCGAGACATAGCGGATGTTCGATGGGCGTACCGTCCACGAAGACCAGGTCGTAGGCGCCGTCGGCCAGCCGGGGCAGCACGTCGAGGGCGCGGCCGTTGATCAGGCGGGTACGGGCGAGCGGGATATCCGCGGCGCGGAAGGATTCCTTGGCGGCCCGCTGATGTTCGGGCTCGGAGTCGATGGTGGTCAGCGTGCCGTCCTCGCGCATACCGTCGAGCAGCCACAACCCGCTCACCCCGGCACCGGTCCCGACCTCGACCACCGCCCGGGCGTCCAGCAGTTGCGCGTACATACTGAGCAGGGCCCCCACCGACGGCGGTACCGGGGACGCACCGAGTTCGGTGGCCCGCTCGCGGGCGCTGATGAGTACCTCGTCCTCTACGACGGATTCCTCCACGTAGGCGAGATTTCGCTCCAGGTTCGATGCCACGCACTCGAGGCTATGCCAAACGCGGCGAAGCTGGTCGCAACATTCTCAGGTGTCCCTCAGTATCCCCACACCCCGCCCACACGGGAACAGTGAAGAGTAGGCCTCACGCGAGAGCGCGTCGGGCCCGAAGCCGGTAGCGCAGCGTCACCACGTAGGGCCGGTGCTCACGCGTACAGCAAGACCAGCCGACCGAAAGCGTCGGCCGGGAACAACGGAGCACGACCGGACCGTTGTAACCGGTAAAGGTGGCCCGAGAGGCGGGTCACCTCTTCGAGCTTACGCCTCGGTCCCGATCAGGAGGTCGTCACCATCCACATGGTCGATGCGGTACGCGAGTCCGCCACCTTGCCCGAGCTGCCCCGGGCCCGCCGTCCGGCAGCACCCGCCGGGTACACGCTGCCCGAGCCGGAAGAATTCGGCCCGGGACCGTTTGGGGGGCCGGGTCGCGAGGTAGCCGCAGACCGAGACCTGGTGACCGATTCCCCCGCCGCACCGGACGCCCTGATGGAGGTGCCCGTTATGTCCACTGCCGACGACCGAGCCGAGAACTACGACGCCGCAGCAGCGGGGGCCGGGGAACTCGACAACGATCTACCCCTTACCGGGACCGCCGCCTTCGACGCCACGGGCGACCGGACGGTCATGCCCACCTGGGACGAACTGGTCCGCGAGCACGCCGATCGCGTCTACCGGCTGGCCTACCGCCTCTCCGGCGACGCCCAGGATGCCGAGGACCTCACCCAGGAGACCTTCATCCGGGTGTTCCGTTCGCTGTCCAGTTATCAGCCCGGCACCTTCGAGGGCTGGCTGCACCGCATCACCACCAACCTCTTCCTGGACATGGTTCGCCGCCGTAGCCGGATCCGGATGGAAGCACTACCCGAGGATTACGACCGCGTGCCCGCCGAGGGCCCCGGCCCGGAGCAGGTCTTCCACGATGCCCGGCTCGATCCCGATCTGCAGTCCGCGCTCGATTCGCTGGCACCGGAGTTCCGCGCGGCGGTGGTGCTCTGCGATATCGAAGGTCTCTCCTACGAGGAGATCGGTGCGACGCTCGGGGTGAAATTGGGAACCGTCCGCAGCCGTATCCATCGCGGCCGGCAGGCACTGCGCGAGTATCTTGCGCATAATGGAGTGCAGGAGCGATTCGCCGCCGAGGCGAGCCTCGGCTGAACAAGCGAGGCGAGCTCCGGGTGATCCGGCAGCCATGACGCCGGGCCCCGGCGGTCAGCAATGTCGGTTGGGAAGGATGGACAGCGAATGAGTGGCGACTCCAGTACGCCCGGTCGTCGTCCCCCGCAGTTCCACTCCACCGAGCATCTGGCGAGCGAGGCCATCGCCGCCTATGTCGATGGCGAACTGCGGATGAATCCGTATCTACGCGCGGCTCAGCATCTTTCGGTCTGCCCGGAATGCGCCGCCGAGGTGGAAGCACAGCAGCAGGCCCGGATCGCACTGCGCCGGGCCACCCAGGTATCGGTACCGACCGGCCTGCACGACAGCCTGTCCCGTATTCCGCTCGCCGAACCGGCAGCCGGCCCCAATTCCGCCGGAAATGCGCGTAACGAGGCCGTATTCGGTTTTTCCGGCCAGTCTTTCTCCGCGACCTTCGACAGCTTCCGGTGGTCGGTGTGGTGGCGCAAGTAGAGTTTGCCGCGTGAGTTCCGAATCGACGCACAATTCCCCGGCCGATACTCCTGATTCGGCGGACGAAAACGGCACGACGGCCGATAACGGCACGCTGCGCCCACCCGGGGCACCGGTGCTGGCACCGCGCCCGGTCTACCGTCCGCATGTGGACTCACATACCGCGCATGCCTTCCGCCGCCCGCCGGGGCAATCCGGATCGTTCGCCTCGCGGGCCGCTCGCGCCGAGAGCGAATCGACACCCGTCGCGCCCAAGGGCCCGCCGGCCGCGGTACTCGCCGAGGCGTTCGGCCGTCCGCCCGGTTCCACCGAGATACTCCAGCGCGACCCGGACGCCGCCGCAGCCGAACCCCCGGTAACCGTCCCGTCCGACCCGTGGCGCGACCCGGATGCAGCGGCCCGGCTCGGCGCTCCCGCGCTGCCCACACCATCCGTCCAGGATCAGCCCCGCGCCGAGAAGCTTTCCGCCCGGCAGGTGCTGTTCGGTTCCCGGGTGGCGCCCCGCGCGCTGGTGGTGCTGGCCGCGCTCGCGCTGGCGATCGGCCTGGTGGGCGGTCTGGTGGGCCGGCTGACGGCCGAAACCGCCTCCACGCTGACTTCCCGGAAGGTGAGCCTGGAGCAGACCGACAGCGATCAGCCGCACGGGCCGATCGCCCAGGTCGCGGACGCGGTGCTGCCGTCGGTGGTGTCCATTCGCACCACGATCGGCGAGAACGGTTCCGTCGGCTCGGGCGTGGTGATCGACGGCAACGGCTATATCGTCACCAACAACCACGTCATCTCGATGGCGGCGCAGGACACCTCGGGCCGGGCCCGGATCCAGGTCACATTCTCCGACGGCACCCGTACACCGGCCAATATCGTCGGCCGCGACCCGAAGAGCGATCTCGCCGTCCTCAAGGTGGATGTGAAAAATCTCACTGTGGCGCAGCTGGGTAAATCGGACGACGTACAAGTCGGTGACGCGGTGCTGGCCATCGGCTCGCCGCTGGGCCTGAGCAAAACGGTGACCTCCGGGATCGTCAGCGCTCTGCACCGGCCGGTGAACCTGGAGGGCGAGGGCAGCGATACCAAGGCCGTGATCGACGCGGTCCAGACCGACGCCTCGATCAACCCGGGTAACTCCGGTGGCGCACTGGTGGATGCGGACGGCCGCGTGATCGGCATCAACACCGCGATCCGCAGTGAAAGCGGTGGCTCGGTCGGCCTCGGGTTCGCCATCCCCGTCGACCAGATGACCGAAGTGGCACAGACCCTCATCCGCGACGGGAAGATCAACCATCCCGTACTCGGGGTCAGCGCACGGGAGAAAACGGTCGCCAACGAGGTCATGAGCGGCGCGGAGGTCGCGGATGTCCAGGCCGACGGCCCGGCCGCGAAGGCCGGCATCGTCGAGGGCGATGTGATCGTCAAGGTGGGCGACCGGGAGGTCACCAACCGCGACGAGCTGGTGGTCGCGGTGCAGATGCACGATATCGGCCAGACGGTGAACGTCCAGCTCATCCGGGAAGGCCGGCAGGTGGACGTTCCGGTGACGCTCGCCTCCGACTGATCCACCGCCCGCGACGCCGGGTAATCTGGTGAGGTGTTCAGCAGTATCGGGTGGGGCGAGATGCTCGTCCTTCTCGTCGCCGCCCTCGTCATTCTCGGCCCGGAACGTCTACCCGGCGCCGCGCGGTGGACTGCGCGCACATTGCGCCAGGTGCGCGACTACGCCACCGGCGCGACATCGCAATTACGGTCCGAACTCGGACCCGAATTCGAGGATCTGCGAAAACCGCTCGCCGACCTTCAGGAATTACGTGGGATGTCTCCGCGTTCGGTGGTGACCAAACATCTTCTGAACGGCGACGATTCCCTTTTCAAGGATCTCGACGGCGCCCTGCCGGACAGTAAGAATATTCTCGGCGCCAGTAGCGGCATGCCAGAATACCCGCGGACCCCACAGAATAAACCCTTGGAGCACAACGAACGTCCGCCGATCGACAACGACGCCACCTAAAACGTCAACCAGTCTAGACGCCGTTCAGGGGCCTGCTGTCTACACTTCGCACATGTCGGCCGATGACGTGGCGCGGATATTCGCGATCGAAGACAAAGTCGAGCGACTCAAGGCCGCAACGGAGGGTGTCGCAGCGGCTCAGCAGACCATCAACGAGCTCACTCGAATTCGGCGTGCGGTAATCCGTGAGTTACACGCCGAAGGGTGGACATTCGCCAGAATAGGCGCGGCCGCGGGACTTTCCCGCGCCCGGATCCACCAGGTGAGCACCCAGGGCCCGGCGCCCGAGGGGTTGTTCTTCGGGCACGGCCCGCTCACTCTGCTGGTCCCCGATACCCGGGCGGGCCGGTTGATGGGCGCCCCGGATCCGGGCGCGGGCCCCCGGCGGGCCGCCGCCGCGCACGGGAAGGGGGTGGGGGGGGGGGACGCCACCCGAACCCCCCCCCCCCCCCCCCCCCCGCCGCGCCCCGCGCGCCGCCGCGCGCGCGCGCCCGCC
>NZ_JARWPM010000401.1 GCF_029869215.1 Nocardia carnea | reverse complement strand
CCCCCACCGGGGCGTCCCCCCCGGCGCCCACCCGGGCCGGGTCACCCCCTAACCTACCGCCGCCCCCCGCGTCGGCCACCGCCACCCCGCCTACCCCCCCCCCCCCGCGCCCCCACCGCCCCCCCACGCCGCGGAAGGCGGGACCGTACGCATAGCCGGACTCGGCCATATGGTCGTATCGGCCGTCCATATCGATCTCCACCGCGTCCGGGGGCGGCCACGGGTCTTGTTCCGCACCGGGCGGTTCCGGCCGCTGCTCGGCCAGGATTCCCTCGGCGTGCCGGACCCACTCCGAGGCCTCCGCGTCGGCACGCGCATGAATCGCGACGGCCCGGCGGCCTTGCTCCCCCGGCGCTGCGACGTGCACCTGAATCGCGGCACCACCCGTATCCGGAACCGGCAGCGGTGTCCGCACGGTCAACTCCTCGAGCACCCCGCACCCCACCTCGCCGCCGGCGTACAGGGCAAGTTCCGCGAGTCCGGTGGCGGGGAACAGCACGGCGCCGGCCACCCGATGGTCGGCCAGCCAGGGCAACGCCGCCGGCGACAGCCGCCCGCTGAAACGCACACCCCCGGTTTCCGGCTCCTGCGTCGCGGCGGCCAGTACCGGATGATCCACGCGGACCAGCCCCGCGGACCTCGGATCGGCGGACCGAGCCGGCGGCAGCCAGTACCGTTCCCGCTGAAACGCATACGACGGCAGAGGCACGCGCCGGGCGCCGGTCCCCTCGAAGACCCGCTCCCAGTCCACGCTCCCACCGGCGGTGAACACGCGAGCCAGCCCGGCGAGAACCGACCGGGACTCGGACTCGCCGCGGCGCAGCAGTGGCACGACGGCCGCCCGGGTGGCACCGATGTTCTCGGCGATCTGTGCGGACGCCGAGGTGCCGGGGCCGAGTTCGACGAACCGGGCGCCCCCCGCGGCGAGGGCCGCGGCGATACCGTCGGCGAATCGCACGGGTTCCCGGAGCTGGCGCGCCCAGTAACCGGGATCTCCGTATCCGTCCCCGGCGAACTTCCCGGTCACGCCGGATACCAGTGGAACACGGGGTGCGCGGACTTCGATATCGGCGATCTCGGCACAGAACTCCGGCAGAATCGGCTCCATCAGCGCCGAATGGAACGCGTGCGATACCCGCAGCCGCGAGACTTTCCGTCCGCGCTGTACCCAGTCCGCGGCGAGTGTCTCGATCGGCGCCACCGGCCCGGACAGCACGACCGATCCGGGCGCGTTCACCGCGGCCACCGAGACGCCGTCCGGCAGGTCCGCGATCTCCCCGGCATCGGCCGTCACGGCCACCATGGCGCCGCCGGGTGGCAGTCCGCCCATCAGCCGGGGGCGGGGGCGCCCGGCCCCCCGCCCCGCCCGCGCCGCCGATCTACTCGCCGACAACTTCGAAGGTGCCGCCCCCAACTACATCCTGCTGGTCGACTCCGCGGAAGGCGTCGACTCGGCGGCTGTACGGGCACGGGCCCTGGCGGCCGTCGAGACCATCCGGG
>NZ_JARWPM010000400.1 GCF_029869215.1 Nocardia carnea | reverse complement strand
TGCCGCGCTTTATATTGGGCCCCCCCCCGGGGGGCGCGGGGTTCGGGGCCCCCGGAAGTCTCGTTCTTCACTCCGCCGCTCCTCCGCTTCGCTCCCCCGCTCTGTCGCTCCAGAACGAGACGGGCCCCGAACCGCGGAGGTTTGACCGATCGGAGTGGGTGCCACCGGTGTCGACCGTCCGAGAGGTGCATGGCGGAACCACCGCGCGCGCCAGCGCGCCAAAAACACAGCACCTTTGCGATCGGGTCTGCGGGTATTCTTCGCGGCCGGTGCCACGAACGGGAGTGTTTATGATTCGAGAGGCGACCGCCGCGGATATCCCTCGGCTGCAGGATATCGAGGTGCGGGCGGGGCGGCCGTTCGCCGCGGTGGGTATGGACGCGGTGGCCGGTGACGAGCCGCTGCCGGAGCAGGTGCTGGGGGAGTTCGTGCTCGACGGCCGGGCCTGGGTGTGGGTGGCCGGTGCGGAGCCGGTCGGCTATCTCATCGTGAGCATCCTCGACGGCAACGCGCATATCGACCAGGTATCGGTGCTGCCCGAGTTTCGGGGGCAGCGGATCGGCCGCCGGCTGATCGACCGGGCGGTGCGTTGGGCGGCCGGGCGGGGGTTACCGGCGATCACGTTGACCACGTTCACCGAGGTCGCGTGGAACGGTCCCTACTATCGGCGGCTCGGTTTCCGCTATCTCAGGCCGGGCGAGGAAACCCCCGGCCTGCGCGCCGTGCGGGCGGCGGAGGCCGCGCACGGGCTGGATCGCTGGCCGCGCGCCGGTATGACGGCGTCCGTCGCGGAGTGGGAGTACATCGGAGGTCAGCCGGAGTAGGTGGCCACCATGGCCTCGGCGGTCGCACGGGCCGCGGCGCGGTCGTCGGCGACCAGGCCGATTCGGGTGCGGCGGTCCAGGAGATCGTCGGCGTCCAGGGCGCCTTCCTGAGTGAGGGACCAGGCGAATTCCGCTGCCACCACATCGATTCCGGGTGCTACCGGTGCGGCGAGTGCCGGGTCGGTCGCGGCGAGCGCCGCCACGGCGGGGGCTTCGGCGCCGTAGCGTTCGATCAGCAGTTGTGGTGCGAGCAGCCGATCCCGGGCCCCGCCGGTGACCGCGCCGGCCAGCGGAAGATCCATTGTGCGGCAGGGTCCGGCCGGGAGCCCGGCACGGGTTACGGCGGCGTCGACGGCGTCCTGCGCCATCTTGCGGTAGGTGGTGAGTTTGCCGCCCACCACGGTGATCACCCCGGACGGGGAGGTGAGGACCGCGTGTTCACGGGAGATATCGGCGGTATCGTCGCCGGCGGTGCGCAGCAGCGGACGCAGCCCGGCGTAGGAACCGCGGATATCGCCGTGGGTGAGTGGAACTCGCAGAACAGTGTTCACCGTGTCCAGCAGGAAATCGACTTCGCCGGGGGTGGGCCGGGGTTCGTCGGGCACCGGACCCGGCGCGTCCTCATCGGTCAGGCCCAGATACACCCGGCCGTGCGGGGCGGGCAGCGCGAAGACGAAGCGGCCCACCGACCCCGCGACCGGGATGGTCAGGGCGGCGGTGAGACCGCCGAAGGCCGCGGCGTCGAAGACGAGATGGGTGCCGCGGCTGGGGCGGAGGTCGATACTCGGATCCACCTGGTCGGCCCACACCCCGGTGGCGTTGACGACCGCCGCGGCGCGGACCGTCAGCGTTTCGCCGGTCCGGGTGTCGCGGAGGGTGGCGCCGTCCCCGGTGACGGATTCGGCGGCGACCCGGGTGAGCACCGTGGCGCCCTGGGCGGCGGCGGTCCTGGCCAGCGCCACCACCAGGCGGGCGTCGTCGACCAGCTGCCCGTCCCAGGCTTGTAGCCCGCCGCGCAGTCCGTCCTGTCGCACGGTCGGGGCCAGGCGCAGCGTTTCGGCGCGGGTGACCCGGCGGGACCTCGGCAGCACGGCGGCCGGGGTGCGGGCGCCGGCGCGCAGGAGATCGCCGGCCAGGAAACCGGTGCGGATCAGGGTCCGCGGGCCGAATCCGAGTCCGGGCAGGAGGGGTACCAGCTGCGGTAGCGGGCGCACCAGGTGCGGTGCGTTGCGCCGCAACAGGATGCCGCGTTCGACCGCGCTCTCGTGGGCGATGCCGATCCGTCCGCTCGCCAGATAACGCAGGCCGCCGTGGACGAGTTTGGAACTCCAGCGGCTGGTGCCGTGCGCGAGATCGTTCTTCTCCACGAGGACGGTGCGCAGTCCGCGCGCGGCGGCGTCGAGGGCGACCCCGGCGCCGGTCACTCCGCCACCGATGACCAGCAGGTCGAGGGTGGGGTCGTCGCCGAGGGCGGTGAGTTCGCGGGTGCGCCGGCGGGCATCGAGTGCGGGCCCGGCGGTATCGGAAGGGCTGGTGACCATCTGTGCGTGGCGCGTGGCGGGGCGGGAATGTGTCCCGCCGGCCGTGCGCTACTCCTTCCCGGACGAGTGGGTTTCGGGCGCGAGATACGCGTCGAGCGCGTGCCGGAGTTCGGTATCCATGGCGGGCCCGGCGAGCAGTTCGCTGACCGTGGCCGCCGATTGCACGGCCGACTGGGCGATCAGCAGCATCATCGCCGCGAGATGCCCGGGATCGCCGGCGCGCACCGAGCCGTCGGCCTGCCCGTCGCGGATACCGCCGGTGAACAGCTCGAGCAGCTGGCGCTGGTTGCGCCCGAGCCGGCCGAAGACATAGGTGAGCATGAGGTCGGTATCGGTGCGGAAGATCTTGCCGAACAGGGGGTTCGACCGTACCTGTGCCGCCCCGGCCACCACACCGGTGACCAGCCGGGTGCGGGCGTCACCCGATTCCGGTATCGCCGACGCGATGATCGCGCGCAATTCCTCTACCAGCAGTTCGCCGATGAGCGCCCGGCTGTCCGGCCAGCGCCGGTAGACGGTGGGCCGGCTCACCCGCGCCCGGCGGGCGACCTCGGCCAGGGTGGTGCGCCGGACCCCGAATTCCGCGACGCAGTCGCGTGCGGCGTCCAGGATCGTCCGGTCCACCGAACCGGCGTCCTGTGGAGGGGCGCTATCGGACACGGGCTGCGACCTCATCTCGGAGGGTTTACTTCTTGACACTTCATGTCAAACTGTAACGCATGACCACTGGGCAGGGTGAGACTCCCGCAGAACCGGCCGGACACGCCGCGCGACCCGATATGGTGTGGGACGCCTGGGGAGTTCCCGCCGGGCACACACCGTTGCCGGAGCAGATTCGCGGTCTGCTCGGCCAGGTGTTCGGCGTCTCCGGTGAACCGGTGGCGCGTCGTGATGAGGGCGAGGTGCCGCTACGGCCGCCGGTCCTGTCCGCGGACCGGCGTGCCGGTCTCGTGCGGCTGGTGGGGGAGGAGCACGTATCCACCGAGCATGCCGCCCGGCTTCGGCATGCCGGCGGTAAGAGCACGCTCGATCTGCTGCGCAGGCGGGCCGAAGGTCCCCAGGACGCGCCCGACGCGGTGGTCTGCCCGGCCGATCACGCGCAGGTGGCCGATCTTCTCGCCTACTGCTCCGAACAGGGCATCGCCGTGGTCCCGTTCGGCGGCGGCACCAGCGTGGTCGGCGGTCTCGACCCGGTGCGCGGCCGGTTCGACACCGTGCTCGCCCTGGACCTGCGCCGCCTCGACGCGCTGCTCGACTGCGACCCGGTCTCCGGCACCGCGACCTTCGGCGCCGGAGTCACCGGACCGCGGGCCGAACAGTTGCTCGCCGCGCACGGACTGTCGCTCGGGCATTACCCGCAGAGCTTCGAATTCGCGAGTATCGGCGGCTTCGCGGCCACCCGGTCGTCCGGCCAGGCCTCCGCCGGATACGGCCGTTTCGACGATATGGTCCAGCGCTTGCGGGTCGCGACGCCCACCGGCACCGTGGCGCTGGGCCGGGCGCCGGCCTCCGCCGCCGGACCCGATCTGCGGGAGCTTTTCCTCGGTTCCGAGGGCGCGTTCGGCGTGATCACCGAGGTCACCGTCCGGGTCCATCCTGTTCCGGAAACCACGGCTCATATGGCGTGGTCTTTCCCTGATTTCGGCACCGGGGCCGCCGCGCTGCGGGCGGTCGTGCAGACCGGCGCCGCCCCGACGGTGCTGCGATTGTCCGACGAGGCCGAAACCGGGCTGAACCTGGCGCGCTCCAAGGATGTCGGCGGGACCCCGGTCGCCGGCTGCCTCGCTGTCACCACCTTCGAAGGCAGTGCCGCCCATGTCGCCGCGCGCGGCGCCGAGGCGGCCGGCCTGCTGCGCGCGGCGGGTGGTACCGAACTGGGTCCCGGGCCCGCCCGGGACTGGGAGCACGGCCGGTTCGCCGCGCCCTACCTCCGCGACGCCCTCCTCGACGCCGGGGTGCTGTGCGAAACACTGGAAACGGCGACGACCTGGGACCGGCTGGGTGAACTGAAGGCCCGGGTCACCACCGCGCTCACCGAGGCGCTCTCGGCCCAGGGCACGCCCGCGCTGGTCATGTGCCATATCTCGCACACCTACCCGACCGGCGCGTCGCTGTACTTCACTGTCGTCGCGAAACTCCTCGACGACCCGATCACCCAGTGGTGGACCGCGAAACAGGCCGCGGGTGACGCCATCGCCGCCGCCGG
Source organism: Nocardia carnea (assembly GCF_029869215.1). GTDB lineage: Bacteria > Actinomycetota > Actinomycetes > Mycobacteriales > Mycobacteriaceae > Nocardia > Nocardia carnea_B. Next base: position 8,452 of record NZ_JARWPM010000400.1, on the reverse strand, counting down.
TGCCACCATCACCCACCACCACGCGGTGGGCGCAGACCATCGCGCGTGGCTGCCGGCCGAGATCGGGGAGCTGGGGGTGCGGGTACTGCGCGCGGTGAAACGCGAAATCGACCCGGCCGGGATTCTCAACCCTGGCACACTGCTGCCATGACCGAGGCGAGCGGCCGGGCCGGACTCCGCGAGGTGCGCGCGGTCGCGGTGGTGACGAACCCCTCCGCCGGCCAGGGCCGGGCCCGCGACGCGGCGCGGACGGTGGCCGAACAGCTGTCCCGCGACGGTATCGAGATCATCGAGATCCACGCCCCATCCGCCGCCGAAACCCGGGAGGGCCTGCGGGCGGCCCTGGCCGGCGCAGCGCTGGACGCGGTCGTCTGCGTCGGCGGGGACGGGCTGGTTTCCACCATCCTCGACCCGCTCGCGCACAGTACGGTCCCACTGGCTCTGGTACCGGCGGGCACGGGCAACGATCTGGCCCGCGAATTCGGGATCGGCGACGATCCGCGCCGTGCCGCCGAACTGGTCCGCACGGGGCGGGTGCGCACCATCGACCTGGGCCGCCTGGAACCCAGCGGGCACGAACCCATGTGGTTCGCGACTGTCGCCTGCACCGGTTTCGACGCCCGGGTCACCCTGCGCGCCAACCGGATGCGCCGGCCGCGCGGCCGGCTGCGCTACACCTTCGCCGCGGTCGCCGAAATCGCCCACGGCACCACCGTGCCGTACCGGATCGAATTGGCCGGAGACCAGCCGGAACCGGTGCTCGACACCGAGGCGCTGCTGGTCGCGGTGGGTAACACCACGACCTACGGCGGCGGTATGCGCATCTGCCCCGACGCGGTCTGCGACGACGGACTACTCGACGTGACGGTGGTCGGCAAGGTTTCCCACCTCGAGATGCTGCGCATCCTGCCCGCGCTGTCGGCGGGCAAACGCATCGAACATCCCGCGGTGCGCCAGTTCCGGGTCGAATCGGTGCGCTTGTCCGCCCCGGACGCCCCCGCCACCGCGGACGGAGAACCCGCCGGGCGGCTCCCGGTGACAGTACGTGCCGTGCCCCGCGCCCTCACCCTTCTGTATTGACGGTGGCATGGTGCCTCGACGCTGCCTCCGGCGATCTGCCGAAGCCGACCGACCTGCGAACGATAGCGCGTACGCGATACCGCGCCCGCCCAGCCGGAGGCCATCCGGCCACAACCTGTGAAGGTCACGGGGCCGGGCCCGTGGCCTGGAGAGACGGGACAGAGGAGCGGCGGAGTGGTGAAGCGAACGCTGCTCTGTGCGGCTCGGGCGGCGAGCGGATTTTCCTCCCGCGTGCTCAGGCGGCGAAGCGGATTTCGTCGAGGTGGTCGACGGCGGTGCGGTCCAGGAGGACGACTGATTCCGGTCGCGGGTGCGGGCCCGCTTCGCCTTCCACCTGGTCCAATAGCTTTCTCCAGCGCCGGACGTGCCAGTTGAACGAGGCGCGGCCGACCCGCCGGCCGCGGGCGTACTGCCCCGCCCGGGCGACCGTCGCGGGGACATCGAGCAGCACCATATGCAGTTCGCGGCCACGCCGGCCGGCCCACCTGGTCAGCAGGCGGCGGGTGAATGCGACAGTGCCGCAATCGTGGATCACCACGGGGCCGGTGTGATCGCGTAGGGCGATCCAGATCCGTCGGAAATGCACCAGATGCACCACCGGCCGCCACAGCGGGTACGGCAACCAGGCCAGCCGGCGCCGCCAGGAGTTCCGGGCCTGGATCGAATCGAGTACCAGCGCACCGCCCGGACTCGCGGGCGGAGTGCGATCTTCGGGTCCGGCGCCGAACAGTTTGCGCAGCGCGGTGCTCTTACCCGCACCCGGGATACCGGCGAAAATCACTGTGGCCGTGGGCGGATACCGCAACTCCCCGGTGCGGCGGCCGCGGAGATCCACAACTCCTCGTGGGTTCAGGACAAGCGAATCCGATTCGGGGACGATGGATTCGGGTGGATACAACGGGACCGAGTCGAGCGGGGGGTTCACGATGTCCAGGGTCCCCAGTGCGACCGATTTCGGCAAGGCGGAACCCACAAGGCCCGCATAACCTCACACGTCACGAACCGGACAAAGTGCCGTATCTCCTCTTTGTGACGGATCTGAGAATTCCGGTGTTCAAGCTGAGAATCTGTTATGGATTCGGGGCGCGGCCATCGATCGGCGGTAGGCTGTCTCATGTAGGCGGAGTCTTCGGTGTCCCTCATCCACCGAAGGCTCCGCCTTCGGCTTTTCCAGGCCCCCGCCAGCGCCTTCAGCGGCCACCACACCAACCTCGCGGGACCGGCCCGTACGAACACGCCTCGGTACAACCGCCTTCCCCTATGCGATCGGCCATACCTCGACGCATCACCCCCGTGGTTCGGGGCCCGTCTCGGATCTGGACTGACGGAGCGGGGGAGCGAAGCGGAGGAGCGGAGGAGGGAAGATTCGAGACTTCGGGGGCCCCGAACCGGCGACGCCGGAGGCGGCGCAGAAAACACTGACACTAGAATCGGCGCGTGACCAGCGCAGCCCCTGACAACACGCGTAATCGTGCCGATGCCCTCCCCAAGAGCTGGAATCCCGGCGAGGTGGAGGCCGACCTGTACGAGCGCTGGGTAGCCGCCGGTTACTTCACCGCCGACCCGCGCAGTTCCGCGCCCGGTTACTCGATCGTGCTGCCGCCGCCGAATGTCACCGGCACCTTGCATATGGGCCATGCCCTGGACCACACCTTGATGGACACCCTCGCCCGCCGCAAGCGGATGCAGGGGTACGAGGTGCTGTGGCTGCCGGGTATGGATCACGCCGGTATCGCGACCCAGTCGGTGGTGGAGAAGCAGCTCGCGGCCGATGGTAAGACCAAAGAGGATTTCGGGCGCGAACTGTTCGTGCAGAAGGTCTGGGACTGGAAGCGCGAATCCGGTGGCGCGATCCAGGGGCAGATGCGGGCCCTCGGTGACGGTGTCGACTGGTCGCGGGACCGGTTCACCATGGACGAGGGCCTGTCGCGGGCCGTGCAGACCATTTTCAAACGGCTTTTCGACGCCGGGCTCATCTACCGGGCCGAACGGCTGGTGAACTGGTCGCCGGAACTGCGGACCGCCATCTCCGATATCGAGGTGAAATACGACGAGGTCGCCGGCGAACTGGTGTCGCTGCGTTACGGTTCGCTCGACGATGCCGAACCGCATGTCATCGTCGCCACCACCCGGGTCGAGACGATGCTCGGTGATACCGCGGTCGCGGTGCACCCCGACGATCCGCGCTACCGGGCCTTGATCGGTACGACGCTCGAACATCCCATCACCGGCCGGCAGATCCCGGTCATTGCCGATTCCTACGTCGATCCCGAATTCGGTTCCGGCGCGGTGAAGATCACCCCCGCGCACGACCCCAACGACTTCGAGATGGGCCTGCGGCACAACCTGCCCATGCCCACGATCATGGACGAACGCGGCCGGATCGCCGGTACCGGGACCGAATTCGACGGGATGGACCGTTTCGAGGCCCGGGTGAAGGTGCGCGAGCGACTGGCCGCCGAAGGCCGGGTCGTCGCCGAGAAGCGCCCCTACCTGCACAGTGTCGGTCATTCCGAGCGCAGCGGTGAACCGATCGAACCGCGGCTGTCCATGCAGTGGTGGGTGAAGGTCGAGGCGCTGGCCAAAGCCGCCGGTGACGCCGTGCGCAACGGAGATACGGTGATCCACCCCGCGAGCCAGGAACCGCGCTGGTTCGACTGGGTCGACGATATGCACGACTGGTGTATCTCGCGGCAGCTGTGGTGGGGCCACCGCATTCCCATCTGGTACGGGCCGGAGGGCGAAGTGGTCTGCGTCGGACCCGATGAACAGGCGCCCGAGGGCTGGGTGCAGGACCCGGACGTCCTGGACACCTGGTTCTCCTCGGGCCTGTGGCCGTTCTCCACCATGGGCTGGCCGGACGCCACCCCGGAACTGGCCAAGTTCTATCCGACCAGTGTGCTGGTCACCGGGTACGACATCCTGTTCTTCTGGGTCGCCCGGATGATGATGTTCGGCACCTTCGTCGCCGACGACGCCGCGCTCACCGCCGGTAAGGGTGGCGAATACCAGATTCCGTTCAAGGACGTGTTCCTGCACGGCCTGATCCGCGACCAGTACGGCAAGAAGATGTCGAAATCGCGCGGTAACGGGATCGACCCGCTGGACTGGATCCGCGACTACGGCGCCGACGCCCTGCGGTTCACCCTGGCCCGCGGCGCCCAGCCCGGTGGCGATCTGTCCGTCGGCGAACCGCATGCGCTGGCCTCGCGCAGTTTCGTCACCAAACTGTTCAACGCCACCAAGTTCGCGCTGATGAACGGCGCCCGCACCGGCGATCTACCGGCCCGCGACACGCTCACCGATGCCGACCGCTGGATCATCGACCGGCTCGACGAGGTGCTGGTCGAGGTCGACGCCGCGTTCGACGCCTATGAGTTCGGTAAGGCCTGCGAGGCGCTCTACCACTTCGCCTGGGACGAACTCTGCGACTGGTATCTGGAACTGTCCAAGGTCCAGTTCGCCGAGAGCGAGGCGCGCGCCGAATCCACCCGCGTGGTGCTCGGCACCGTGCTGGATTCGGTGCTGCGGCTGCTGCATCCGGTGATCCCGTTCGTCACCGAATCGCTGTGGCAGGCGCTGACCGGCGGCGAATCGGTGGTGATCGCGCAGTGGCCACGGCCGTCCGGCATCCCGGCCGATACCGGGTCCGCCCAGCGGATCGCCGATCTGCAGCGGCTGGTCACCGAGATCCGCCGGTTCCGTAGCGATCAGGGGCTCAACGACAAGCAGAAGGTCGCCGCGCGGGTGATCGGGCTGGACGAGGCCGGGCTCACCCGGCTGCATCCCGAGGTCGCCAACCTGGGGCGGCTCACCGAGCCGGGCGAGAACTTCGCCGCCACCGCGTCGGTGGAGGTCCGGCTGAGCGCCACCACGGTCACCGTCGAGGTCGACACCTCCGGCAGCGTGGACCTGGTGGCCGAGCGCCGCCGCCTGGAAAAGGATCTGGCCGCCGCGCAGAAGGAGCTCGCCGGCACCGAGGCCAAACTCGGCAACGAATCCTTCCTGGCCAAGGCGCCGGAACAGGTGGTGGGCAAAATCCGGTCCCGGCGCGATATCGCCGCCGCCGAGGTGGAGCGGATCGGGTCCCGGCTGGCCGAGCTGAGCGGCAAGTGAACGACCACGAGCCGAATCCGGAACCGGAGCCGCAGCACGGCGGCGCCCGGCTCGGTACCGGGCCGTCGCCGGTCGAACTGGCGGAGATGGCGCTGGTCGAGGCCGAACTCGACCGGCGCTGGCCGGAAACCAAGCTCGAGCCGTCGCTCACCCGCATCGCGGCGCTGATGGATGTGCTGGGTTCGCCGCAGCGCGGTTACCCGGCCATTCATATCGCCGGCACCAACGGCAAAACCTCGGTGACCCGGATGATCGATTCGCTGCTCACCGCGCTGCACCGGCGCACCGGCCGGCTCACCAGCCCGCATCTGCAGCTGGCGACCGAGCGGATCGGGATCGACAACCGGCCGATCTCCCCGGCGCACTACGTGGAGCTGTATCGCGAACTGCAGCCGTATATCGAGATGATCGACGCCCAGTCGGCGACCGCGGGCGGCCCGCCGATGAGCAAATTCGAGGTGCTCACCGCCATGGCGTACGCGGCGTTCGCCGAGGCCCCGGTGGATGTGGCGGTGGTGGAAACCGGGATGGGCGGCAGCTGGGACGCCACCAATGTGATCGACGGGCAGGTCGCGGTGATCACGCCCATCGGCCTCGACCACACCGACTATCTGGGTCCGGATCTGGCTTCCATCGCCAAGGAGAAGGCCGGGATCATCAAACCCGCCCCCGAATCCTTGGTGCCCGTCGACAATGTCGCGGTCATCGCCGAACAGGATCCGGAGGCCATGGAGGTGCTGCTGCGCCGGGCCGTGGAGGTCGATGCCGCGGTCGCCCGCGCGGGCGCCGAGTTCCGGGTACTGAGCCGGCGGATCGCCGTCGGCGGGCAGCAGCTGGAACTGCAGGGGCTCGGCGGGGTGTACGACGAGATCTTCCTGCCGCTACACGGTGAACACCAGGCCCACAATGCCGCCCTGGCACTCGCGGCCGTGGAGGCTTTCTTCGGGGCGGGGGCGCAGCGCCAGCTCGATATCGACGCGATCCGCGCCGGCTTCGCCGAGGTCACCAGCCCCGGCCGGCTCGAGCGGATGCGTAATGCGCCCACCCTGTTCGTCGACGCGGCGCACAATCCGGCGGGCGCGTCCGCGCTGGCGGCCACACTCTCCGCGGAATTCGATTTCCGCAAACTGGTCGGCGTGGTCGCAGTGCTCGGCGACAAGGATGTCGAGGGCATCCTGGCTGCTCTCGAACCGGTTTTCGACGAGATAGTCGTCACCACGAACGGTTCCCCCCGGGCGCTGCCCGTCGACCGCCTGGCCGATCTCGCCGTTCAGCGATTCGGCGACGAACGCGTGGTCACCGCGCAGAGCCTGCCCGACGCCCTGGAAACCGCCATCGCCCTCGCCGAGGAGGTCGGCGACTCCGGGGAAATGGTGTCGGGCGCCGGCGTGGTCGTCACCGGTTCGGTCGTCACCGCCGGCGCCGCCCGCGCCCTCTTCGGTAAGGACCCCGCATGATGAGTGAGAGCGAATCCAATGGCCCCGCTCCGGCATCGGCCGCGCCCGACCCGTGGAAGGGTCTGCGCGGGGTGATGGCCGGGGCACTGGTGCTCGAGGCGATCACCGTGCTGCTCGCGCTACCGGTGGTCGCCGATATCGCCGGGGGGATCACCTGGGTGTCGGGGACATATCTGGTGGCGCTGGCTCTGCTCATGATTGCCGGGGCCGGTGTGCAGCGGCGGCCGTGGGCCATCCCGTTCAACCTGGGTTTGCAGGTGCTGGTGCTGGCCGGTGGGATCTTCCATATCTCGATCGCGGTGATCGGGGTCGTGTTCCTCGCCGTATGGGCCTTCATCCTGGTGCTCCGCTCCGATGTCAAACGCCGGATGGAGGCCGGGACCCTGCCCGGTCAGCGGCCGCCGCGCGGCTCCTGAATCCGGTGGTCACCGGCCGGGATCGTCACCCGGCGGACGCCGGCCGGGGCCGGTCGCCGGTACCTGCGCCGATGCCGCGTCGATCGGCGGACGGCGATTGGGCAACGCCGCGACGCGCCCATTAGGCTGGCCGCGTGACAGAGCAGACATTGATTCTGATCAAACCGGACGGCGTCGCGCGCGGTTGTGTCGGCGAGGTGCTGAGCCGGGTCGAGCGCAAGGGCCTGAAGATCGCGGCCCTGAAGCTCGAGCAGGTGGACGCGGAACTGGCCGGTGCCCACTATGCCGAGCACGCCGACAAACCGTTCTACGGCTCGCTGATCGACTTCATCACCTCCGGCCCGGTGGTCGCGGCCGTTCTCGAAGGCCCGCGCGCCATCGCCGCGTTCCGGCAGCTGGCCGGTGGCACCGACCCGGTGGAGAAAGCCGCCCCCGGCAGCATCCGCGGCGACCTCGCCCTGGAGACCCAGTCGAACCTGGTGCACGGATCGGACTCGCCCGACTCCGCCAAGCGTGAAATCTCCCTATGGTTCCCCGAATTCCCGCTCTGAACACTGCCCGGTAACGGGCTTTCCGGATCCGTGCGAGTGCCTTGCGCAGCGCCGTGGCGAACGCCTGGCGCATGGTGTGGGATACTGGTACTTGGTTGCGCCCGACACATGGGAGCGACCGGATGACACACTGCGGAACGATGCCGCCATCGCTGCCGCGGACGTAAGAGCCGAAAGATCTCGGCTACGTCTGCCCGGCGCGCTGGACGAGTGCTCGCACCGCGGAGTTCAGCCATATGCCAGGCGCCGCGTGGCCAGTTAGCCCGACCGACGTTCGATAGTGGAGATAACCGGGCACGCGGGGCGAGACCATTGACCTCGTGCCAACCGCGCGAGGCGGACGGAAAGCGTCCCCGCGACGGCCGCGTCACTCGTAGAGGAACGCGCCCGGGGGCCCGAGGAGACTTCGTGGCCGATCAAGAGCCGCTGCACACAACATCACAGGACGACGATCACTTGCCGGAGCGAATCCGAGTACATGCCCTCGCCAAACGGCTGGGTGTGACCAGTAAGCGCATCTTGGCCAAACTCAGCGAACTCGGGACCGAGGCCCGCAGCCCGCAGTCGAGCGTGGACCGGGCCGTCGCGGAATCGGTCCGCGAATCGCTGACCACTCCCAATCTCAACCCGCCCGAACCGGGCCTGTTCGAACCGGCCGGCGCCGCGCCGGATACCGGTGCGGCCGGGACACCCGAGACGGGTGACGCGGTTGCCTCCGCCGCGAACGCCGGCACCGCTGCGGATCAGGCGGCAAGCCCCGCGGCGGCGCCGGGTGGCGGGTCCGGGCAAATTCCTGGCATCGGTACGGAGACCGTCGCCGCGGGCGCGGCCG
>NZ_JARWPM010000399.1 GCF_029869215.1 Nocardia carnea | reverse complement strand
CCGCCGCCGGCGCCCGCCCCCCCCCCCCCCGGGGGGCGCGGGGGCGGGGCCCCCCCTCCTCCCCCTCCCCCGCCCCGGCCCCCCCCCCCCCCCCCCCCCCCCCGCGTCGTGGTATGCCGCCTGTATCAGGCGGCGGGGTGGTCTACCGGTTCTTCGCTGTCCTTCGGTGCGGAACTGCCCGCGCGTCCCGAGCGGTAACGCTTGAACACCTCCCACACGATCGGCAGCACCGAAACCGCCACGATCAGCAGGAAGATGTAGTCGATATTGTCGCGCACGAACTCGATCTGCCCGAGCAGATAACCCAGCATCGTGACCCCGGCGCCCCACAGCACGCCGCCGAGCACGTTGTAGGTGAGGAACACCGAATACTTCATCTTCGCCGCGCCCGCCACCAGCGGTGCATAGGTGCGGACGATGGGCACGAACCGCGCCAGCACGATGGTGACCGGCCCGTGCTTCTCGAAGAATGCGTGCGATTCGTCGATATAGGACTTCTTGAGGATCTTCGCGTCGTTGCTCTTGAACAACGCTGTTCCACCTCGTGACCCGATCAGATATCCGACCTGGTCGCCGGCGATCGCCGCGATCGGAATCAAGACGAGGAGTACCCCGATGGGCGCGAAGGGTTCGATTTCGGTCGACTTGGACGCGGCGATGAGCCCCGCGGTGAACAGCAGTGAATCACCGGGCAGTAGGGGGAACAGCAGGCCCGATTCGATGAACACCACGAGGAGTAGGCCCAGCAACACCCAGGTGCCGAACGAATTGAGCAGATTGACCGGGTCGAGGAATCCCGGCATCAGGGCAAGTTCGGTGGTGACCGCTGCGGCGGCTGAGTAACTCACCCCGCCGAAGATACCGCAGAAGAATACGCGGCCGGTTTCCGGATTGCCCGTTTCGGGCGTATTTAGCGGAATGGTAGCCGGTCAATACCGGTGGGCGCGTTCTCGCAGTGTGGCCTCGATCTCCGCGACACGTGCCGCCGGGATACCCCAGGGATCCGGTAACCCGAGCCGGGAATCCAGGTCCCACAGTACGCACTCCTCGCCGGGCTGGGCGACCAGCGACCAGGCCACAACGGTCCGTCCCAGCTGCCCCGCCATATCGCCGGTGCCGGCGGGGCCCGCCCCGTCCGGATGGTGGTGCAGGAACCGCCCGTAGGCCCGATCACAGAAATCGGCATAGCGTCGTGTGCACAGGATGAACCCGTGCCACGCCTCGTCCACCGCCCGCGACGGCATGCCGATCACCTGATCGTCGGCCAGCGCCGGCCCGCAGCAGCGCAACCACTGCCGCAATCCGGTGGCGACGAGGTCGCGCGGTTCCCAGGGGCAGGTCTTGTACACGGCCTCGGGTAGTTCGAGTTCACGAACGGCCTGCTCCACTGCGGCGGGGTCGATACGGCGGCGCCGGGTCCGGGCGAAGGCAAACACACCGCCATTATCCGGTTGCACCGGACACCAGGCTGCCCGGCTGTGGTATCGGAGGTGTGTGCTCCCTCCGCCTCGGCCCGTGAAATCCGATGTGCCACCGCACTGCTCGTCGCTACCGTGGAGTCATGGACATGTTTCTGGGGTTCTTCGTCCTCATGATGATCGGCCTGCTCTGCGCGGGAGTGATCGTGGGAATCGTCCTCCTGATCAGCAAGGCGGGGTCCCCGGGGCGCAGGGGGCGGGGTGCCGGAGGCGGAACCTACCCGGGCGCCTGGACCTACGACAGTGGTTCCGGCGGTTGGAGTTCGGGGGACAGCGGATCGAGCGGCGGCGGAAGTAGCTGCGGCGGTGGCGGGAGCAGCTGCGGCGGTGGTGGCGGCGGTGGTGGCGGCGGTGGTGGTGGGGGAGGCTGTGGCGGCGGTGGCGGCGGTGGCGGAAGCTGACCGGGCTGCCGGCGACCGATTCGCTACCCGAGGCCGGGGATCGACCCTCCCGCAGGGGGTTCCGCTCGCCGGCGAAATGGCTGTAACCGGAAGTTGCGTGTATCATTCGGTATGACGCGCTCGGGAATACCGCCGGATTCTTCGATCCGCGCTCGTGGGTAGTGAACCTGTTGTAGCGCTTGGCTATTCGATTCCCGGTCGGCGCGGCGCGCCTGAATTATATCAATTTGATATACGTTGGAACCCCGCGTTTCCACAGATTGTTCGCGGGCCGCCGCCTGTGTCTCAAATAATTCGGCGTATGTGTCCCATGTGCGAAGAATATTAGGTTACTTCCGAATTTGCCTCCAAAGCAACGTGATTCATGAACGGGCATAGACCGTTCCCGGGTGCAGCGCCCCCCGCGCCCCGTTACTGTGCGTGCCGTGGTTACCGCATTGGTAGTACTCGCAATCCTGATTCTCGTTGCCTCCGTCGTCCATCTCGCCAGCCGGCCGCCGGAGGACCTCGTATCGCGCAGAACTCGGGCGCGGGTCGGCTCGGAAAGCTATTCCGACTGATTCGTTCCCCGCGCGGGCGACAGCACCACCACCGCAATCGGGCGCCGGGTCTTCTTCTGGTATTCGCTGTACCGGCCCTTGTTCACCGCGTCCACCAACCCCCAGCGGCGCGTGTATTCCGGATCATCGGGCAGAGTCGCCCGGGCCACCACCGGAATCGCGCGCCGCCCGACTTGGATCTCACACTCGGGCCGCGCCTTCAGATTCGCCAGCCAGCCCGGCGGCCGCGGCGACCCACCGTTCGACGCGGTCACCAGAAAATCCGCCCCATCCTTCGCATAGGTCAGCGCCGAAGTCCGCGGCAGCCCGGTCTTACGGCCCACGGTCCGCAACAGCAGCGTCGGATTCCCGAACAGCAGCCGATGCCCCACCAGCCCACCGCTGTTCTCGTACACCCACTGATGCGCCTGCAACGCCCGCACGAACAACCCGGCCACAAACCCCTCCTCTGTAGGCAACGCCCCCACCCTAACGACCCAGCCTGCCGCCGGCAGTCCGCCGCGTACCGCACCCGCCCTGATTGGCACCCCGCTCAGCACACCGGGAACCAACCCACCCCTGCGGCCCCTGGCCGCAACGAGGGGCGGTAGCTCAGTCGGTTAGAGCCGTGGACTCATAATCCATTGGTCGTGGGTTCGAGCCCCACCCGCCCCACAAACAGCAATCTACCAGCGGAAACCTCGACTGAGTCTGCGGTCCGCCAAGATGGCCCGGTGGACAAACTCCTGGTCCTGATCAACGGACTCCCGGGCTCCGGCAAGTCCACATTGGGTCGGGCGCTGGCCGCGACACTGAACGCGCAGTTCCTCTCGAAGGACGCTGTGAAGGAAGCGCTGGCAGCCTATGTGTATGACCGGGAGGTTGGCGCCGAACTCGGGGGTGTTGCGATGGATACGGTCTGGGCGCTGGCTCGGGCGGTGCCGCAATCCGTGGTCATCGACTCATGGTGGTTCAAGCCTCGCGACTTGCGATATGCGGCGGCCGGCATCGAAACGGTCCGGGCCGACCGGGTGGTCGAGGTCTGGTGTCGGGTGCCGGCGGATACGGCGAGGCAGCGATACATGACGAGGCGCCGTTCGGATCTCTATCGAGACCGGCAACGCCTCGCCGACCACTGGGAGACGTGGGCCGAACAAGCCGAACCGCTCGGGCTCGCGCCCACCGTTTTCGTCGACACCACGCAACCGGTCGACTGCGCCGAGCTCGCCGCGCGAATCGAACTGGCATCAACCGGCTACCAGCGCGCTACGCCTGGATATCCGACTCCGGAGGCTTGTTGTAGGCGTCGATGACCGCCTTCGACGTCGAGGCATTCTGCAAAACCAATTCCCATGGTCCGGTGTTCACCTCGAAATTCTTTCCGAACCCGACCCACTTCCCAGCCATCCGGCTGCCGGTCAGCTCGATCAGTAGCTGGATCGAGCCGTGGTAGCGGGCGCCGCGGTAGCAGCCGTCGGGTGCGGTGAGTTCGCTCCACGTCCCTGTGGTCACATGGCCGTCGGGGGTTCGAGGCCCACCTGCCCTACAAACGGCAATCTACCAGCAGAAATCTTGATACAGACAGCCGCGTTGATCCAGAACAGCGCTCCGGCAGCAATGGATTTTGGCCAGTGCAATCCCCACCATGGGGATGGATCTGGACGTATGCGAGCTGGCGGAAGACTTTGGGAGCGAGCTCTGCTGGAAGAACCGAGATACGAAGACGATCGACGGCCGGCCGACAGACTTGATCGGCGCATCTGTCACTGCGAACGCGCGGTAAACGCCCGGTATAGGGCATGAGGGTGTCCTGGCTAGGCTCGGTGGGTGCGGTCATCGGAAGAGCTGAAGCAGCGTTGGCTGGCAGAAGCGCAGCAGGTGTTTACTCGGCCGGGGATGTACGCCCGGTCCGGCCCGGAAATGGAGTCGGTGGCTGGAGAACGGCTTCGAGATCTGTGCTATCTGGACGAGCGCGACTATGAATACGAGCATGTTCGCGAGTTTCTGCGGGGCTTCGGAAAACTGGGAGTCCACGGACCTTTCGCGGCGATCTTCGACGGGGGGCGCCGCTGTACGGACGAGGTGGCGTCGGTCTATGCCGAGGTGTATCACCGCCTGGGCTATCTGCCGGTCGAGCGTCTGCTCACCGCGGAGGAGTGGTCGCCGCTGACCCGCCTTCGGGACTGGGTGGGTATCCGTGACGTGCGCCGCAGTGAGGTCGAGGCTGCATTTGGAGTGCCGAGCTTGCTGGTGGGCAAGCGCGTGTTGTGTTATGCCCCGGCCGATGGGGGGCGGTGGGTGTTTTTCGATTGCTGGGATGAGCTTTCTCAGCGGTATGTGCCCGGCAAGGGCCGGTTCGACGGTGGATTCGACCCCGATCCGCTGGTTCGCGACATCCGTGTGCAGGCGGCCGATTTCGAGGAAGGTCTCTTATTGACCTTGTACGGCCGGGTGCTGCGGTGGGGACCGGGCTGGTGGATCCATCACCCGAGCGAAACCCAGACCGACGAACAAGCGGCGATCGCGGCTCAGCTCCGGCAGATCGAATCCGCGGACCCGTCTCAGCGTTACCGCCAACACTGACGAACCCTTGCCGGTGCAGCTTCCGACAGTTCGATCGAGCGGGTCGAGACCTCGGCAGTCCGGCCCTGGCCGCTGGATATTGCCCCACGCCGTGTGGGCGTGGATTCCGCCGAGCGATACGGTGGCGTGCTGGTGGGCTTAGCCTTGTACCTATGGACCTCGGGGAACGGCTCCAGAACATCCGCAAGCGGCGCGGTCTTACTCAGCGTGAGCTTGCCGAGGCGGCCGGGGTGTCCCTATCGCTCATTCGCAAGCTCGAGCAGGGCGAGCGCGTCGCCCGGATCGATAGTTGCGCCGGCTTGCTGTGGCGCTCGGGCGTCCGCTGACCGAATTGCTCGGTCCGGACCCGATGCCGCCGGAGGGCACCGGCAACGGCAATCTTTGGGCGGCCACGCGAGACGCACTCACTGCTTCGGCGGACGGTGAGCCGGGGCCTGGTGTGGAGGCCGTGCTGGCCCATGCCACGCGGTTGTATCACGACAACGAGTACGCGAAGCTCGCCCGGATCCTGCCGCGTCTGATTCGGGAGGGAAATGCCGCTGCGCCGTTGTTGCGTTCGCGGGTATTGCAACTCGCGGGGTCGGTGCTGGTGCAAACGCGCCAACCGGAGCCCGCGCGGCTTGCCTTGAACCGGTCGCTGGCGGATGCGGAATCCACCGGAGACGTGCTGGATGCGGCCTCTGCCGTGATCACCTTGTGCTGGCTTCTGATCGTGGAACGGCGATTCGACCGGGTGCGTAACCTGGCGGTGGAGTGGGCCGATCGGGTGGAACCGCGGTTGTCGGTGGCTACGACGCGGGAGGTATCCACCTGGGGCTGGCTGCTGCTGCGTGGTTCGGCGGCGGCCGTCCGTGACAACCGGTCCGATGAAGCCGACGAAATGATGCGGCTTGCGGCTGCGGCGGCGGTCGCTGTCCGGCCCGAACGAGCTCCCTATCACCAATATTGGACGACTTTCGATCCGGCTACAGTCGCGATGAAACGAGTCGAAAACGCTGTTGTGGACGATCGGCCCGATCTCGCGCTGCGCTTGGCCCGGGAAATTCCGCAGGATCTGCGACCGACTTCCGACAACCGGAACCGGCACCTTCTGGATGTTGCGCTGGCCGAGGTCGAGTTGCGTCGCTATGACCTGGCTTTCGAAGTCCTCGAAAGGCTGTCCCGGGAAGCGCGGCCCTGGTTTGTAGAGCAGCGTGCAGCGCGAGACATTCTGGGCCGCATCATCGCCAAACGGCGGACGCTCACGCCCGAGATGCGAGAGCTGGCCGAGCTGATCCGCCTCGAGTACTGACGTGGTACTCCTCAGCTCGCTTCCCTGAAAGTGCCATAGCGTCAGATCCCCTGCCTGCAGCAGGCTTTCAAACGGACCCGCCGCCGGGTTCGACGTGTTCCCCGGCGGTGGGTGCATATCAGCGACTGTAGGGGAACAGGGACAGGGGACACCTGATGCGACATCGGCCGACGGCACTCGGATACGTAGACCTGGATATCAGCACTTCGCCGTCATGGGACCGGGCGCAGGTCCGGCGCCTGGCACGTCATCTCGGCTATCGGGTGATATGGCCCGACCTCGCCTCCGTGCTCCCACTGTTCGACCAGGTTCGTGCCGCTGACGTGGACGCGGTTGTCTTGCCCGGCCCGCATCATCTCGGCCCGGTCGAGTTGAACAGGGTCATGGACATCGCCGATGTCGAGACAGTGCTACCGTGGCTGTCCTTCGCGCGGTGGTCGATGCAGAGCAAGGGGCGTTGATCACGCTGGGTTTCGTGGTCGCGATCGGGTTGCCGCTTGTCGTACTGGTGGCGGCGATCGTGTGGCCCGAACCCACGGGACGACCGGCAGAGGACGAGCGAGATGCTGTCCGGCGGAAAGCCTGGCGAGGTCGTTGGGCTTCGGCGGTGCTCGGCCGGGACGGGAGTTCAGAAGCGTTGGCGAAGGGGGAGGTCGGTGGGGGTGCTGGGGTAGATTCCGCGGTCGATGAGGCGGGGGACTACTTCGTCGATGAATTCGCGGATGGCTGTGGAGCCGGTGGCGAACATGAGGTTGAAGCCGCCGATGGTGCCGTCCTCGTGCCAGGCCGCGAAATCGTCGACGAGGTCGTCGTAGGTGCCGATGAATTTGCGGTGGGTGGCGCCGCCGCGGCCGACTGCCTGGGCTACGACGTCGCGGACGGTGACGCCGGAATGCTCCTGGGCCCAGTTGTAGAGGCCGACGTAATTGCCGAAGGTGCTCTTGATCGTCTGCTCGACGTCTTCGGGGCGCGGTAGCAGGTGGGTGGGGAACGGGTCGTCGATATCGCCGAGGGGAACGTCGAGGCCGAACTGTCCCAATGCGGCCGGTGCGAGGGGTGCCCAGTCGACGTAGCTGTCGAGTTCGCGCAGTTTCTCCTGGGCTTCCGCGGTGGTTCGGCCGAGATAGGGGATGAGGCCGGGAATGGCGGGGACGGTGCCGGGTGGCCGGCCTTCCTCGATGAGGGCTTTGTCGAGTGCCCGGTGGTAGGCGGCGGCGCTCGCGCGGGTGGCGGAGTTGGTGAACACCATCTCGGCGTGTTTGGCGGCGACCTCGATGCCCGGTCCCGAGCCGCCGGCCTGGGCGATCAGCGGGCGACCCTGCCGGCTGGGCGCGACGTTGAGCGGTCCGGTGATCTGGAACAGCGGGCCGTCGTGGTTGATCGGGTCGGCGTGGAAGCGGGGGCGGCCGTCGGGGGCGCGGCGTAGGGATCGGTTGTCCCACAGGGCTCGCAGGACCTGGAGGAATTCGTCGGCGCGGTGATAGCGCTCTTCGCGGGAGAGATGGTCTTGCAGGCTGTAGTTCTGAGCGAAACGATCGATCACCGAGGTGACGGCGTTGTAGCCGGCGCGGCCGTCGGAGACCTGGTCCAGCGAGGCGAGTAGCCGGGCCAGGTTGTAGGGGTCGTAGAACGTTGTCGACGCTGTCGCGATCAGGCCGACGTGGCGGGTGTGCTGGGAGATCGCGGTGAGCGCGGTGATGGGTTCGGCCGGCCCGCCGTCGAAGGCCGGGGAGCTCGGCAGGCCGGGGATATCGCCGACGAACAGGGCAGTGAACAGGCCTTCGTCGCCGAATCTGCCGTATTCGAGCAAACGCTCGAAGGTGCTGCGCTCGGGAACGCCGTGGGCTTGTTCGTATCGGTAGGCGCCCTGGTGCAGGTTGATGTCGTTGGCCACCAGGTTCAGGTGCAGATAACGTCGCTCCGCCATCGGGAGCCTCCTTCGTCGAACTCACTCCGAGGGTCGGTGCCCTCGTGGTGCCGGGTGAGCCTTCGCCCGGGGAGAGGGCTCCGGCGCGTACCCCTGCGGCTGTCTCCCGGTATGTACCGCTGGCTGATTCGAGCACGACTTCCCGGCCGGCGGCCGGAGAACTAGCGATGCTAGACAAGGTAGCGAGGTGATGTTACTGTCGCTCTAGTTGCTAGCGATGCTAGAAACCAGAGCCGGAGAAACACACACTGCCTCCGGCCGGAGCGCCGAGGAGTAGCCGAAATGACCTTCACCAGCAACGAACAGCAGTTCCTCGCCGAAGCCGGCATCGGCCGGCTGGCCACGGTGTCGCCCGATGGGGTCGTGCAGAACAACCCGACCAACTATCGAGTGAACGCCGACGGCACGATCGATATCGGGGGTATGCGGATGCGTGGCAGCCGGAAATACCGCAATATCGAGGCGGGCAGCCGGGTGTCGTTCGTAATCGACCAGCAGGTGTCCGTGGAGCCCTATGTGATTCGCGGTATCGAGGTACGCGGTACGGCCCAGGCACTCGACGACGAGGAACCGCCGTTCCCGCCCCAGGAACGCGCGATCATCCGGATCCACCCCGAGCGGATCATCTCGTGGGGCATCGACGGGGGATCCTTCGACTTCACCGGTCGCGGCGTCGGATAGCGGGTTCCGGCCGGCGACCGCCTGCGTGACCGGGCACCGATCCCGCGGGCGTGGCCGGCGCCGCAACTCGGCTGCAGCGGGCCGGCGGATACGAAGCCATCGAGGACTCGGGTGGCATGAGTGACGAGTCCGGCGACGAATGACGACCGGCCGCGGCGGGTGCGTCGATACCGCCCGGCGCGTGTGCCGCGTGGTGGGATGGCACTGGCACGGCGAAAGGAGGCAGACATGGGTTCGTCGACGGGAGCAGTCTCGGTACGTCCGCTGGTCCGGCACGACCTCGACGCGGCCGACGAAATCTTCCGCGTCGCCTTCGGTACATTCCTCGGCCTGCCCGATCCCCGTACCACCTTCGGATCGGCCGAGCTGGTCCGCACCCGCTGGGCAGCGGACCCGGACGCCGCTTTCGCGGCTGTCGCGGACGGCCGGCTCGCCGGGTCGAATTTCGCCGCGCATTGGGGCAGCGTCGGATATTTCGGCCCGCTGACGGTGCGCCCGGAGCTGTGGGACCGGGGCGTGGGCCGGCGATTGATGGAACCGGTTATGGACCGGTTCGCGAGCTGGAACACCACGCATACGGGTCTCTTCACCTTCGCGCACAGCCCGAAGCATCTGGAGCTGTATCGCCGGTACGGCTTCTGGCCACGCTTTCTCACGGCCGTGATGGGTAAACCCGTGACCGGACCGTCCACGATGCCGCCGCCGACCTACGCGACGCTCACGGCCGCGCAACGCCCCGAGTACCTACGGTCGTGCCGGGCACTGACCGACAGCGTGTACGAGGGATTGGATCTCGAAAGCGAGATCGAATCCGTACAGCAGCAGGCAATCGGCGACACCGTACTGCTCGAGGGCGATACCGGCCTCGACGGTTTCGCCGTCTGCCACCTCGGGGCGGGTTCCGAGGCGGGAGCCGGGGTCTGTTACGTGAAATTCGGAGCCGTCCGCCCAGGGCGCGCCGCCGCGGACCGCTTCGAACGGCTCCTCGACGCCTGTGAGCAACTCGCCGCCGATCGCGGGCTCCAGCGGGTCGATGCCGGGATGAATCTGGCCCGCGCCGACGCCTACGGACGCATGATCGAGCGCGGGTATCGCACCGGGTTGCAGGGCGTGGCCATGCACCGGCCCAACGAATCCGGCTACAGCCGTGCGGATGTCTACGTCATCGACGACTGGCGTTGAGAGCCGGGGGAGCGCGGTGGCGGGGCGAGCTGAAACACAGCCCACGGCAGCGCGATGTATCTGCGGACCGTGGTTCCGATACCTGACCCCTCCGCAGCAGCGGCCGGCGGGTATCGCTCGCACGCCGCGGTCGTCGGAAAGGGATTCATGAGTGCAGACAGCCGGTCGGCGATGCGCAGCACCGTATTCGCCACGACCTTTGTCGGTGTGCTGTGCGGTCTGGCGGCAGTGGGCATGACCGCGGTGTGGTGGTGGCTCGGACCGAATACGGTCAGCTGCTATTGGGCGAGCTACGACCGGGATTCGGACGAGATGTTCGGCGAGATGGCGTGGAAGATGTGGCCGACACGCTGGTTGTGGGCGGGCCTGCTGCTGGCGCCCACGGCGGCGGGTGCGCTGCTCGGTGTCCTCGCCGCGCGTTTCGGTGTTCGTATCGACCGGCGGGCGGGATAGGCCGCCACCTTCATGCCGGGACGGTCGGTCTTTCGATATCGACGACGAGAACCCCGGCCAGCCGGTTGCCGAGCCGTGCGATACGCGGCACGTCCGCGCAAGTCTGGTGCGGACGCATGATACGGGGATCGCCCACGGCGATCGTCGTCCGGTGGTAGCGCAGCGACGCACCTCCCGCGGCGAGGACATTGCGCGCCCAGTCGGTCTCGCCGTGGAACAGGACCACCGCCATCACCCGGCCCTTGCGGAACACGGTGACCGGAGTCAGGTAAGGCCGGCCGGTCCGGCGGCCGGTGTGCTCGACGACGGCGTACCCCGGAAGCCACGGCGCAACCCGCCGCATCCCGGGATTCAGCAGCCGTGCGCCCCACCGGTCGAGCCACGCGGGAAAGTAGCTCGGTAGTGGCTTGCCGGTGCTCGTCATTGTGGCGAGTCTACGGAGCGGTGAGCCGACGAGAAACCTTCCGCGGAAGGATATTCCATCCTTCCGCGGGTGGTCGTGGCATGTTGCGGCCGTAGTGTCCGTGGCCGCTGTTCCGGAAGCGACTTGGTGCGGCTGCCGGTGCGCCGGGCCGGTTCGCCGATCTGCATTCCACTCACCTCGACCTTGACATTGACATTGATGTCAAGGTTTACCGTAGCCGCATGCAAATCGGAATCTTCACCGGCGTGACCGACGAAAGTATCGGCCCGGCCGACCTTGCCCGCGCGGTGGAAGACCGCGGCTTCGAATCGCTGTTCGTTGCCGAGCACACGCATATCCCGGTCACCGTGGACACGCCGTATCCCGGTGGCGGTGAGATTCCGCGTGACTACTATCGCAACCTCGACCCGTTCGTCACGCTCTCGTTCGCCGCTGCCGCGACCCGGCGGCTCCGTATCGGCACGGCCGTGGCCCTGGCCGTCCAGCGCGATCCGATCATCCTGGCCAAAGAGGTGGCGAGCCTGGATCTGGCCTCGGGCGGGCGTTTCGAGCTGGGCGTGGGCGTCGGCTGGCTGCGTGAGGAGTTGCGCAACCACGGCACCGACCCCCGCACCCGCGTGGCGCTGCAGCGGGAACGGCTGGTGGCGATGAGCACCATCTGGGCCCAAGAAAAGGCCGAATTCCACGGTGAATTCGTCGATTTCGATCCGCTGTATTCGTGGCCGAAACCGGTGCAGCAACCGCGTCCACCGGTGTGGCTCGGCGGCTGGGGGCCGTCCACCCACGAACGTATCCTCGACCACGCCGACGGCTGGCTGGCACCGGTGGGTATCCCGCTCGACGAACTCGCGAAAGGTGTCCGGGAACTCCACGCACTGGCCGACCGCCACGGCCGGCCCCCGGTGCCGGTGATCGCGACACTCTTCGATCCACAACCTCGCGACTTGGAAAGCCTCGCGAGGTTGGGTATTCACCGCACGTTGCTGGGCATCGTTCCCGTCCTCCCGCACGATGCGGCGCTGCACCGGCTGGACCGGTTCGCCGAGGTGGTCCTGGGGTCGGGCCACTGAACCGGTCGCCGGCGTGGGCTGCTGCACCGGGAATGTGGTGGCCCGGCACGGTAATCGAGTCTTCGGCGGAGCGCTCGATTCTGCCGCCGGTCCTCGCGGAGTTCTTCGGCGGCGGATCAGTTCGACTGGAGTGCGTGCTGGGGGAAGGGGACTCCGGTCAGGGATTCGGAGACATCCCATAGGCGCTGTGCCGTCGCGGTGTCCCGCGCTTTCGCGCTGCGGCCGACGAGTTTCGGGGCGCCGCGGCCCTCCATGAAGCCGCCCGGTCCCGCGTAGCTGTCGCCGGGGATATCGGCCACCGCTGCGTAAAGGGTGGGCAGGGCGCCGTTCTCGTCGCTCTGGGCGAGTAGGGTGGCTGCCTTCTCGGTGAGGCGGGTTGCGAGGCCGCGGTCGCCGGAGCGCAGGAGATTGGTGGCTGCCATGCCGGGGTGGGCGGCGGTCGCGCGGATCGGGGAGCCGGCGCGGGTGAGTTTGCGGTGGAGTTCCGC
Source organism: Nocardia carnea (assembly GCF_029869215.1). Taxonomy (GTDB): domain Bacteria; phylum Actinomycetota; class Actinomycetes; order Mycobacteriales; family Mycobacteriaceae; genus Nocardia; species Nocardia carnea_B. The sequence goes on along the minus strand of NZ_JARWPM010000399.1, from coordinate 43,021 downwards.
GGTGAACAGCAGATTCGCCAGTTTGGACTGGGCGTAGGCGGGCATCGCCCGGTAGGGTTTGCGCTCCCAGTTGAGGTCGCCGAAATCGATCGAACCGGTTTTGTGGCCGTTCGAGGACACCGTGACGATCCGTTCCCGGATCTGCGGAAGCAGCAGGTTAATGAGGGCGAAATGCCCCAGATGGTTTGTGCCGAACTGTAATTCGAAACCGTCGGCGGTGCGGGTGAGGGGCGGGATCATGACGCCCGCGTTGTTGATCAGGATATCGACCGGGTCGGTGAAGTTTTCCGCGAAAGCGCGTACCGCGGCCAGATCGGCCAGGTCGAGGCGGCGGACTTCGATATCGCCTGTCATCGAGGCGGCGGCCTCGTGGCCCTTGTCGGGGGTGCGTACAGCGAGGACGACGCGGGCTCCCCGGGCGGCGAGCGCGCGGGCGGCGACGCGGCCGATTCCGCTGTTCGCGCCGGTGACGATGACCGTGCGACCCGTCAGGGAAGGAACGCTGGAGGCGGAGAATGTTGTCATAGTCTACAAAGTAGACGATGGAAACAATGTTGTCGACGGAAACGTTGATTCGCTAGGGTGAGCGTTATGCCCGACCTGTCCGCCGAACGGCCCTATCACCATGGCAACCTCCGGACCGCGCTGCTCGATGCAGCCGGGCGCAGCCTCCGGGAACGCGGTGTGGACCAGCTGTCGCTGCGTGATCTGGCGCGGGAGATCGGGGTCAGCCATGCCGCGCCGCGCCGGCACTTCGCCGACCGGCAAGCGCTGCTCGACGCCCTCGCCGAGGACGGATTCGCTCGGTTGGATATGGCCCTGCGTGCCGAACTGGCGGTGGGTGGGGACTTTCCGTCCCGCCTCCGGGCCGCCATGGGCGCCTACACTCGCTTCGCGACCGAGAATCCCGCGTTGCTCGAGCTGATGTACACGGGTAAGCACCGGCCGGGTGCGGAGCGGATCGCGCGGGCGGCCGAAGCGCCGTTCGCGCTGATGCACGATCTGGTCGTCGAGGGGCAGGGGCGAGGAGCGCTGCCGGCAGGTGATACCCGGCAGCTCGGACTCGTCCTGTTCGCGACCATGCAGGGCCTCGCCTCGCTGGTGAACGGCAATTTCGTCGAACCGGAGATGCTCGGCGGGCTGCTCGAGACCACGGTCGAGCAGTTCCTCCGCCGGGGTAGGCCACCGGTGGCGTGACCGGCTGAAACACGCCGATGAGCACCTCCCGAGGCTGTGATAGCAGTCATCTATTATTTCCGGCGGTGGGTCGGCGCGTCCGCTGAGTGGCGAGCGCAGTGGGGACCGGGTCCGGCGGCGTCGGGTATCGAACCCTGCTGTCCCTCACGACGATTCCGCCTGATTCGTCTGCGGCACGGCCGGGCGGCCGGTTCATGGTTCCGCTTCCACCGGAAGGGTTTGCGGTGAACGAAGGTACGAGAGGCGTGGCGGGGCAACGGGTTGTCACCATCGGTGTCGTCATCGCTCGCTCGGGCCGGTTGGCGGGCCTGGGCGATCCGCTCGACTTCGCCTTGGCGGAACTCACCGGGCGCCTCGAGCGGATGTCCGCGAGCGGGCATCGGATTCGGCTCGCGAGCCGCGACAGCAGGTCCACACCCGAAGGGGCGCGTCGGGCGGTTACGCAGCTCGTACGGGACGAGCGTGCGGTCATCGTCCTCACGCTGGCCGGGACGCAGGTTCTGCCGGTGGTCGCCGACACCTGCGAAGAACTCGGAGTCGTCTGTATTTCCAGCACCTTTCCCTGGCAGGTGTACTACTACGGCCGTGGCGCGGACGACGACCGGCCGTTCGAGCGGACCTTCCACTTCTGCTGGGGACTGGACGATATCGCCGGCGTATTCACCGAGCTCTGGGACTGCGCCGGCGGCGGGGATGTGGGCTGCCTGTGGAACGACGGTCCGCAGGGCAACTGGTCGCGCCACGGCCGCTACGGCTTCGCCCCCGCGGCCCGCGCGCAAGGGCACCGGCTCGTCGACCCGCCGGGCTATCGCGAGCCGGCCGCCGACCTCGGCGAGCATCTGCGTACTTTCCTCGACGCCGGCGTCGAGATCGTGACGAGTGCCGCCACCGCCCGCGATCTCGCCCTTTTCCGGGCTACGGCTGCCGGCTCCGGTTGGCGGCCCCGGTTGATCACCTGTTCGCGCTGGCTCGCCTACCCGCCCGGGGCGGGCGGTTCCGACGGCGCGCCCGCTCAGGCGAACGTCGGCACACTCGTTTATTGGTCCCCGGGCCACCCCTACCGGTGCGCACTCGACGGCCGCACGGCAGCCGAACTCGCCGAGAGCTATGAGCAGCGGACCGGCAGGCAATGGTTACAGCCCCTCGGGCTCGCCTACGCGCTGTTCGAGGTCGCTGTGCACGCGTTGACCACGGCGGACGACCCCACCGGCCCGGACGCGGTGGCCGCGGCACTGTGCCGCACCGATATCGAAACCGTGGCCGGGCGGCTCGACTGGACCTCGGGTCCGGTACCGAATATCGCGACCGTGCCACTGGCCGGTGGGCAGTGGCAGCCGGCCGCCCGTCATGGGTACGAGCTCGCTGTGATCACCCCGGGCGGTGTCGACGGACTGCGCCCCACCGCCGACCTGGTCTTGTCCTGACCCGGAGTGTCTGCGCTCGGGCGGGCGAGTGGTCACCACGGTTCTGCTTCACGGACGCAAACCAGCGATCGATTTCCGACCCGTGACGAGCAGGAGGAGGTCGGCGATCGGGGCGGCCAGCGGTGTTCCCGCACCCGCGGACCAGTCGGTATCGGTCGCGGTCAACCGGTGGCCGGCCAGGGTGCGGCGGGCGTGGAAGGGCCAGCCCATGTTCCAGACGCGGTCGGCCGACCAGCGGGCGGCGTCGATCGGCATCTCCCGGTGGATGCCCAGGGGGATCGCGATGTCCTGGCCGTGGACCAGGAGATCCATCAAGCGGTCGACGGCGTCGGTTGCGACCGGCTTGTGCCGGAGGCCCGCGATCGCGCGGAGTTCGGTGAGCAGTTCCGCCGGGGTCCTCTTGTCGGCGTAGTGGATCGCGGTGCCGAAGTTCATCCGGGTGATGCTGCCGCGCGCCAGCGCTGTCTGCCACAGCAGCCAGGGGAGTTTCGCCCGGGAGGTGAGCAGGATATGGGCGACCACATCGCGGACTCGCCAGCCGTCGCACACCGACGGGTGGTTCCACTGCGCTTCGGTCAGTCCTTCCAGTAGGTCGGCCAGGCCGGTGCGTTCGGCGGTTACGGCCGCCCAGGCGAGTTCTTCGGTGGCGACGTTCATCGGCGGATCTCCTGTACTCGGGCGTTTCCGGTAGCGTAGGAACTCCAGCCGGGTGGAGGTTCCAGTAGTTGTGACCTACATCACTTATCCGTCGAACGCGGTGAGCATCGGGGAAGCCGCGCGGCGCACCGGTGTGCCGGTCCGGACCATCCGGTTCTATTGCGACACAGGGGTTCTGGTAGCCCAGCGCACCAGCGGCGGGCACCGCGTATTCACCCCGGAGGCCCTCGAACGGCTGCATACCGTGCGGCGGTTGCGGGCGCTGGGTCTCGGCTTGGCCGTCATCTCCGAGGTACTCGCGGGGGTGCGCGGGATTCCGGAGGTGGTCGCGGTGGAACGGGCCGCGGTGGAGGCCGAAATCGGTGCACTGTCCTGGCGGCGTGCGCTGCTGGCCGCGATCGAGCAGGCCGGCGATCCGCGGATACTCGCCGAACTGGCGGCGGTTGCCGATCGCGGTGCGGCCCGCACCGGACTCATCGACTTCTGGCGCCGGATCCTGAGTGCCGTGCCGCCGCCGATATTCGACGGATTCGTCGAGATGGATATCCCGCGGTTGCCGGCGGAGCCGTCGCCCCGTCATGTTCTGGTCTTCGCCGAACTCGGGCAGCTGGTGCGTTCACCCGGCCTGGCGCGCGTTTTCTCCCGGCAGGTCTGGGGGCCGCCGGAGCCGGCGGTCCGGGACAAACGCGCGTTGATCGACGAGGTCTCGGCCGCCTATACCGCGGTGGCACACCGGATCGCCGCCGGCGATCCGCCCGGACCGGGCCCGGAACTGGACCGGTACGTGGCCGCACACGCGGTGGCTCGCGGCCGCCGGGACGCCGAGGGCTTCCGCCGTGCGCTGGCCCGCGGTGTCCCGGCCGCCGACCACACCGCCGCGCGCTACTGGGCGCTCACCGCCGAAGCGCTCGGCACGCCGCACACCACGGGCGCGATCCAGCAGTGGCTGGACACTGCCCTCGTGCGTTCGCTCGGAACGGACCTCGGCGATCCGCGGTGGCCGTCGGCGCGCGAGGTATGTGGGTGACGGACCGGCACGGCCGCACGATCGCCGACCTGGCGCAGCGGGTGCGAACGGCGGCCGGCACCGATTCCGGGCGACGATATGTCCTGGGCCTGGCGGGGCCGCCGGGTGCGGGAAAGTCCACGGTGGCGGCGGAACTCTGCGCGGCCCTGAACCGGACGGGCGGCGATCTCGCCGGGGTCGCGCCGATGGACGGATTCCATCGGACCAACCTGGAGTTGTCGACCGCGGGCGAACTCGGAACCAAAGGGGCGCCGGGATCTTTCGATCCGCGGGCGTTCACGACGAAACTGCGCGAGCTGCGTGCCGCGCCGATCGGCGCCGAGGTCGGGTGGCCGGTCTACGATCGCGGGATTCACGACCCCGTACCGGACGGTGTCGTCTTCCGCGCGCACCGGATCGTCGTGGTCGAGGGCAACTATCTCTTGCTGGACGAACCGGGGTGGCGGGAGGTGCGCTCGTTGCTCGACGAGTGCTGGTATCTGGACGCTCATGCCGAGCTGATCGAACGGCGCCTGTACGCGCGGCATCTCGCCGGCGGGAAGCCTCCGGCGGTGGCGCGCGCGAAGGTCACCGGCACGGATCTGCCGAACGCCGTGCTCGTGGCCGGGACCAGGGAACACGCCGATCTCGTTCTCACGCCCCGGGGCGACCGGTTCCTGGTGCGGGCAGTTCACTGAGGCGGGTACACCATTCCCGGGTGCCGAAGAACCGGCAGGAGAAACTCGCCACGTCGGCGGCCAGCGTGAGTGCCCGGACGAAATCGTGGCCGGTACTCGTGAAGTAGCAGAAGGCGCCGTGCAGGATATCGCCCGCCCCGAGGGTGTCCACGGCCCGGACGGCCGGGATTGCGATGCGGAATTCGCGGTCACCGGCGAGGCCGACGATCGGTTCGCCGCCGTTCGTGACCGCGATATTCGCGACGCCGGCGTCGCGCAGATAGGCGAGTACGGCGCCGGTATCGCCCGGGTCGGTACCGGGTGGGGTGAACGCCGCGGAACAGATCGCGGACCGGATATGGGGCAGGAGCGCGATATGGGATTCCTTGAACCGTCCCGCGTCCAGCACGACCGGGATTCCGAGTGCGCCGGCGCCCGCACAGAGACCGGCGGCCAATTCCGGATAGTGCCCGTCCACCAGCACGACATTCGTTCCGGTGAGCAGGCCGGCCAGGCGGTGGTCGTACTCGACCGCGATCCGGGTGCCGTCGAGGGACACGATCGTACGGGTGGCGGCCGATTCCGCGACCACGATGGACGAGACCGGGGGTTGATGGTCGCTGCCGGCGCGGACATCGACGATCCGTACCTCGTGTGCGGCCAGGTCGGCACGGATGAGGTCGCCGAGCCGGTGGGTTCCCACGGCGGTCACGAGAGTAGGTGCGCCGCCGAGTGCGGCGAACGCGACGGCCGCGTTGGTGGCCGGGCCGCCCGCCCCGATGTGCTGGCCGGCCGCCTGGGTTTTCGTATCCTCCGCCGGGTAGGTGTCGACCAGGTACGCGATATCGACCGTCGAAAGTCCCACGAACAGAGCCGTTTTCCGGGCCGCGGGGGTGTTTCCCTCGTACATGTCACCATCCTGTTCGCTCGTGCCGGGAACCGGCGGCCGGTTCGGGGCTCGTCGAAGGGGGAGTACCGATCCTGCCGGCCGCGGTGCCGGACCGGATCACGATCACGTTCGGCCGGTGCGGGTAGCGATACCTCAGGCGAGCCGGTGCTCGGTGATCGCCGTCGTGAGGTCGGTGCCGTTCAGTGCCAGATAGAGCTGCCGTTCCAGCACCGACAGCGTGACGGTGTTGCGTCTTTCGAGCGCTGCGGCCGCGGTGCCGGCGAAGCCCGGGTCGAAACTGTACAGGGGGATCGTTTCCGCGCGATGGATCCGTTTGCCGGTGAGCGCCGCCGATACCTTTGCCGGGTCGCGGTGGGTGTAGACGGCGGCGCGGCCGGTCAGTTTGCTGCCGCGGTGCACACGATCGGCATCGGGAGCGCCGATTTCGATCCAGGCGGTGAGGCGTCCGGTGAGATCGCGGACCAGAACGGCCGGCTCGTCGGTCGAGGACACCCCGCCGTCGCTGAACGCGATCCCCTCCTGGTATTCGAGGCAGTAGGCCAGCAGCCGGGTGACCAGGAATTCGGCGGTCTCGGACGGGTGCCGGGCCAGGCGCAGGTCCAGCTCCTGGTAGACGCCGCGATCGACGTCGGAGAGCTGGACAGCGAAGGTGTGCAGAGTCGCGCCGATAGCCATAGACGGATCAGCCTAATACCGGCCCGGAAGACGACCGTAGCCCCGGCCGGAAACGGCCGGGGCTACGTCGATATCGCTCGACCGGGCCCGGATCAGCCGAGGCTGAAGGGAGCGCCCCAGACACGGAATTCGGAGATGCCGTTATCGGTGGACACCTCCACCCGCACGAACGAGCGGGCCTGGGCGTAGCCGGCGCAGCCGTTCAGGCCGATGGTGGTATCGGTCCAGGTCACCGAGCCGCTGGGGCCGGTGAACTTGGTGGCGAACTGGTGGCCCTCGTTGCCGTACACGTCCGGCTTCTCGATATCGAGGATCAGGAACGAGCTGGCCTGGCCGGGGCCCAGGGTCAGGTTCGCGCCGGTGCTGGCGTTGGCAGTCACGTTCTCGCCGGCTACCTTCGCGCCCGCGCCGCCCTGGCCGGTGCCACCGCTGATATCGACCTGGCAGCCCACGACGTATCCGGGCGTGATCTTGGTGCCCTTGTGCTTACCGTGCACCTCGACCTGCGCGCTGGCCGAAACCCACACGTTGCGGTGCAGCGGGGTGGAACCCATCGACGGGTTTATCAGCGCCGACTCGTTGGCGATCCGCGCGGTGACCTGCAGGCCGTTGGGCAGGGTGTGGTGCAGTTCGGCGCCCGGCAGCGGGATGAACGTATCGGCGTTCGCGGCGCCGGTCGAGAACAGGCCGACGGCGGCGGCTGCCGCGGCGGCGACGCTGGCGATACGCACGGCGCTCTTCTTCACTACAGACATGACTTTTTCCCTCTCGGAAGAGATATTCCGTTCAGCGACGGATTGATCGACCAGTGCTGACCCGGGTCAGCCGATGCTGAACGGAGCTCCGTACAGGGTGGTCTTCGAATAGTGGTCACCGATGATCTCGAGGACCGAGTAGGACCGGGCTTGGGCGTAGCCGGCGCAGCCCTCGATGTTCATCTCGACATCCTTGTAGTCGACCCAGTACTGGCCGGGCTTGGTGATGTCGACGCCCTCGATGTGGACGAACTTCACTTCGCCCGGGCCGAGCTTGATGCTCAGGGAACCGCTACCACCGAAGGAGGACGTGTCCACGCTGGCGGACACACCGGCGGAGATCGCGTTCTCGGCGATGCTGACCTGGCAGCCGACGATGTAGCCGGTGCTCAGGCGCGAGGTGCCGTGGGTGGAGGAGTTGTTGGTACCCGGGGCATTGGTCGGGCCCTTCCACGGTCCCGCTTCACCCTCGGGGGTGGCGGTGACATCCGCGTGCACCTGCGCGGTGAGCCATGCGACGCGGCCGGCGCCGTTGGCCGACATCGACGGCGAGATGAGCGCGCTCTCGTTGACGCGGGTGATCTTGGCGCCGGGGGCGGCCTTCTCGCCGCCGGGCAGCGGCACGAACGTATCCGCGCTCGCCGTTCCGCCGGCAACGCCGATAACCGCCGCCGTCATCGCCGCGGTGGCAGCAATCCCTTTGATATTCATCGTGTGTCCCTCATGGTCTTGCGAAGTATCGCCGGAGGCGGTCGTCGCCGCGGTGGCCGGCGAAAACGGCAGCACGAATTCCCGGGACGGACCGGCCGAAGGCATGCCTGTTCCGGGTGCTGCGTACTCGCAGGTGAAATCCGGTGGGAAAGAATGAGTCCACCGGTGGTGTCGGATCGTCGATTCCTGGGCGATCAGGTGACGAAATACTGCGCCATCAAATCCCTCATCCTGTCTATCTTCTTGCGGCCGGCCGGTACGGCCGGTGGCCCGCGCCTTGCGGCACAGTCTGTTGCCAGGCTGGTTTAGTTAGGTTAGCCTGCGCTCACTATAAAGGTTAGTTAACAAAAATTGTGAGCTACGACCGTGACGTATCTCATACGTGCCGGGAAGGGACGATTCGATGCACAGTTCTTGTAGCACCGTGTCATGACGACCGGTTCGTCCTATGAATATCACACTCGGGTATCGATCCGCAGGTGGTTGGGGTGGTTACTTGCGGCCGTCTTCCTGATTTCGGCCTGCATACTCAGCCTGATGGTGGGTGTCAAGCAGATTCCGATCACGGAGATCATTTCCGCGCTGTGGGAGCCCGGCGGATCACCGGATGATCTGATCATCAGCGAATACCGTCTGCCCCGCACTCTGCTCGGCCTGCTCGCGGGCAGCGCGCTCGGTATCGCCGGCTGCCTCATGCAGGGACTGACACGCAACCCGCTGGCCGACCCCGGACTGCTCGGCGTCAATGCCGGCGCGGCCTTCGCGATCGCGGTCGCGGTGGCGTATTTGGGCGCCAGCGGTATCGCTTCCTATGTGTGGTTCGGTTTCGCCGGGGCGGCGGTGGTGTCGGTGGCGGTGTACCGGCTGGGGACCGCCGGCCGCGGCGGCACCGACCCGATCCGGCTCACCCTGGCCGGAGTCGCGGTAACCGCCGTGCTCACCGGTATCACCAAGGGGCTGATCCTGCTGAACGCGAACGCGTTCGACGAGATGCGGCAGTGGGATGCCGGTGCGCTGACGGGTCGCGGTTACGACGTGCTCGCGGGCGCGGCGCCGTTCATCGCCGCCGGGATCGTCTTCGCCGGGATCGCCGCACGGTCGCTGAACGCGGTGGCGCTCGGTGACGATATGGCCCGCGCACTCGGCGTACATGTGACACGGACCCGGGCGTTCACGGCGCTGGCCCTGATCCTGCTGTGCGGGACGGCGACGGCGGCGGTCGGGCCGATCACCTTCGTCGGGCTGGCGGTACCGCATATCGCGCGCTGGATCGTCGGGCCGGACTACCGCTGGATCGTCGCCTACGCACTCGTCCTGGCGCCGACGCTGGTGCTGTTCGCCGATGTGCTCGGCCGGGTCGCGATTCCGCCGGACGAGCTCTCGGCGGGTGTGGTCACGGCCTTCCTCGGCGCGCCGGTGCTCATCTGGCTCGCCCGCCGTTCGGAGATGAGGCAGTCGTGACCACGGTGCGGAAACAACCCCGGATCGGTATCCATTCGGCCGTGGATTTCGGCCGCACGGTCCGCGTCCTGCGGGCGCGCGGCGTCACCGCCCGGATCGGGGTGCGCGGTGTGGTGGTGTCGGTGGTGCTGGTCGTCGCGGCCTGCGCGGTGTCGCTGGTGGCGCTGGGCTCGGGGGATTTCGCCATTCCGCCGGACCGGGTGCTGCGGGCGCTGCTCGGCAGCGGGGTCGGTGGCGACGAACTCGTGGTGTGGGAATGGCGCTTCCCGCGGGTGCTGATGGCCCTGGTGCTCGGTGCGGCGCTGGGCATCAGCGGTGCGATTCTGCAATCGGTGACCCGTAACCCGCTGGGCAGCCCCGATATCGTCGGCTTCAACTCCGGCGCGTACACCGGTGCGCTCCTGGTCATCCTGGCCGGTGGCGGGTACTACGCCACGGCCGCGGGCGCTGTGGGCGGCGGGCTGGCCACGGCGCTGGCGATTTTCGTGCTCGCGTTCCGGCAGAACGTCAAGGGATTCCGGCTGGTGATCGTCGGTATCGGTATCGGCGCGATGCTGGCCGCGGTCAACACCTGGCTGATCCTGCGGGCCGATCTCGACGCCGCGATGTCGGCCGCCGCCTGGGGGGTCGGCACGCTGGACGGCCTGACCTGGGCCGAGATCACGCCCGCGCTGGTGGTTCTGGTGCTGCTCGCCGTCGCGGTGGTGCCCGCGGCGCGGCAGTTGCAGATCCTGGAACTGGGGGATGATGCCGCACAGGCGCTCGGCGTCCGGGTGGGGCGGGCGCGGGTGGTGCTGACGGTGCTGAGCGTGGCCTTCACCGCGGTCGGTACGGCGGTGGCGGGACCGATCGCCTTCGTCGCCCTGGCCGCCCCGCAACTGGGCCGGCGCCTGGCCCGGACGCCGACGACCGCGCTGTTGCCCGCGGCGGCGATGGGGGCGTTTCTGCTGGCGCTGTGTGATTGGATCTCCCGCCGCGCGTTCGCGCCGACCACCGTGCCGGTCGGTGTGGTGACTGCGTCGGTCGGTGGCGCGTATCTGGCCTACCTGCTGGTGGCCGAGGCTCGACGGAACTGAGGAAACTTTCGTGGACGAAAAGATCGAGCACAATGCTGCCGCGCGGCCGGACGGCGTGGCCGCCCGGTTGCGGGCCGACCGGCTCCGGCTCGGCTACCGCAACCGGGTGATCAGCGACGAACTCACCGTCGATATCCCGGACGGCACCTTCACCGCCATCATCGGGCCCAACGCCTGCGGTAAATCGACGCTGCTGCGGGCGCTCTCGCGGCTGCTGGCCCCCGAATCCGGGGCGGTACTGCTGGACGGTAAGGCGATCGGCTCCTATCCCGCCAAAGAGGTGGCCCGCCGGATCGGCCTGCTCCCGCAGACCTCCACGGCGCCCGAGGGCATCCGGGTCGCCGATCTGGTGGCCCGCGGCCGGTATCCGCATCAGTCGCTGATCCGGCAGTGGTCGCGGCACGACGAGGAGGCGGTGGCCGCCGCGATGGCCGCCACGGGGGTGGCCGAATTGTCCGGGCGGCTGGTCGACGAACTGTCCGGTGGGCAGCGGCAGCGGGTGTGGATCGCGATGGTGCTGGCGCAGGAGACCCCGATCGTGCTGCTCGACGAGCCGACCACGTTTCTCGATATCGCGCACCAGATCCAGTTGCTCGACCTGTGCCGGGAACTGAACCGGGAGACCGGCCGGACGGTGGTCGCGGTGCTGCACGATCTGAATCATGCGTTCCGTTATGCCGATCACCTGATCGCGATGCGGGACGGTGCGGTGGTCGCGGCCGGGCCGCCGCGCGAGATCGTGACCGCGGAATTGGTGGAGAAGGTCTTCGACCTGGGCTGCCGGGTGATCGACGATCCGGAAACGGGTTCGCCGCTGGTGGTTCCGCTGGGGGTGAACGCGGTACGGGCGCACTGAACACCGGACGGGAGCACTAGCTCTTACTACAATCAAGATGTTTTACTTTAGTAAAGGTTAGGCTAACCTCAACTGTGGTCGTGTGTCGCGCCGCGGGGTTCCACCGGGTGGTGCGACAGGCGAAAGTGGTTCACAGCGAAGGGAGTTGCCGTGCCGGCGGCAGTGCAGAACGCGTCGATGGTCAGCGATCCAGGATTGCCGCTCACCGGCCCCCAGCTGGGAATCTGGAACGCACAGCAATTCGACCCGGAATCCGGCCGTTACCTGGTCGGCGAGGTCCTCGAAATATCCGGCGCCGAACCGATCGATGTCGAGCTGCTGGCCGAGGCCATCCGCCGTACCGTCGCCGAGGCCGAGAACATGCGGTTGCGGTTCCGCGATACCGATTCGGGACCCCGGCAGTTCGTCGGCAACGAGCCCGCGGTGCTCCGGCCGATGATCGATCTGCGCGGCGCCGCCGATCCAGTGTCACTGGCGCACGAGGCCGTGGCGCTGGAACGGCACGAGGCCGCGCAGCGGTGCCGGGGAATGGTCGACCGGCGGCTCTACAACTACACGCTGATCCGGCTCACCGAATGCGAAGTCTGGTGTGTGCAGCTGTACCACCACCTAATAGTCGACGGGTACAGTGCCGCGCTGCTGTCGCGCCGGGTGGCCGCGCATTACACGGCGCTGCGCCGGGGCACGGAACCGCCGAAGGCGACGTTCGGGACCATTGCCGATCTCGTGGCCGACGAACAGGCCTACCGGGGCAGCGAACAGTTCACCGCCGATCAGGAGTACTGGCGCGAACAGCTCAGTCCCGCACCGTCGTTGGACGGGCGCGGAACCGCACTCGGCGGCGCGGTGGAACGGACGATCCGCGCCGAGGCGATTCTGCCGGTCGCCACGCTCGACCGGCTCAAACATTGCACCGAGCGCTACCGGATCACCTGGGCGGACGGGCTGATCGCCTGCTACGCGGCGTACCTGCAACGGCTGCTGGGCACCTCCGATGTGGTGCTGTCGATGCTGATGATGGGCCGGGTCGGGCGGGTCGCGCTGAGTACTCCGGCGATGGCGGTGAACGTGCTGCCGTTGCGGCTGGCCGTGCATGCGCACGAAACGGTCGTTGAACTGGGGGTGCGGGTCGCGGAAACGCTGAAGGAGATGCGGAAGCATCAGCGCTACAGCGGTGCCGATCTGGCCCGCGACCTGCGGGGTTTCGGTGCGGGTGAACTGCTGCACGGGATCGGGATCAACCTGAAGGTCTTCGATTTCGCCCTCGATTTCGACGGTGCCAAGGGCGTGCTGCGCAATGTGGCGGGCGGGCCGCCGGAGGATCTGGGCCTGGTCGTGACGCCGCTGCCCGATAAGTCCGTGCTGCTGAACTTCGAATGCGATGCCCGCACCAATGATCCGGAGACCGCCTACCGCCGGATGGCGGGGCTGGTCCGGGTTATCGAGGCCTTCACCGAATTGGACAAGGTACCGGTCGGGGCGCTGGAACTACTCGACCGCGCCGACCGTGCGCGGTTGCTGGACGAACGCTCGGGTCCCGCCGGCGCGGACGCGGCGGAACTGGTGCCGGCGGCGCTGGACCGGATGATCGCCGAGCATCCCGGCGCGATGGTGCTGGTGGCAGGTGCGGACCGGTACACCGGCGCCGAACTCGGGGCACGGGTGAACCGGCTGGCCCGGTATCTGCGCGACCAGGGTGTGCGCACCGGCGATCCGGTGGGTGTGGCGTTGCCGCGCGCCGCGGACCTGGTGGTGGCGCTGCTGGCGGTATGGCGTGCGGGTGCGACCTATCTGCCGCTGGATCCGGAACATCCGGTGGCCCGGTTGCAGACGATGATCGACGACGCGTCGCCGGTCCTCGTCCTCACCGACCACGCACTGGTGGGCGAACTCGCGGGCCGGGTGGTCGCGCTCGACGACGAACAGGTCGCCGCCGCGCTGCGGGACCACCCGGACACCCCGCCGGCCGGGATCGCCGTCCGTGGTGACCACCCGGCCTACGTGCTCTACACCTCCGGATCCACCGGCACCCCCAAGGGTGTGGTGATCGACCACACCGCCCTCGCACAGCTGCTGGCCGGACACCGGTCGGGCCTCTACGCCGAAACCGTCGAGCGCGCCGGCGGCCGCCGGCTGGCGATCGCGCACACCACCTCCTTCGCGTTCGACGCCGCACTCGACCCCCTGCTGTGGCTGCTCGACGGCCACCGGATCCATCTGTACGACAGCACGATCCGCCGTGACCCCGCCGCGCTGGTGGCGGCATTCGGGGCGGACGGGATCGAGGTCGTCGACGGCACCCCGACGCTGGCTGCCGCGCTGTTCGCGCACGGTCTGGCGGAGGTGGCTCCGCGGCTGCTGGTTCTCGGCGGCGAAGCCTGCCCGCCGGATCTGTGGCAGCAGGTGCAGGACGCCGGGATCACCGCGATGAATCTGTACGGCCCCACCGAGGCCACGGTCGACGCCATCGGCACCCCCGTGCGCGGCACCGATCCGCATATCGGGCTGCCACTGCCCGGCGTGCGAGCGTATCTGCTGGACAACGGTTTACAGGTGGTCGCGGACGGGCAGCCGGGGGAGTTGTATCTGGCGGGTGCCGGGATCGCGCAGGGGTATCTGGGCCGGCCCGGGGTGAGCGCGCAGAGTTTTGTCGCCGACCCGTTCGGCCCGCCCGGCGCGCGGATGTACCGCACCGGCGACCTGGCGCGCTGGGTTCCCGGGCAGGGCTACTTCTATTCCGGCCGCGCCGACGCGCAGGTCAAGATTCGCGGGCACCGTATCGAAATCGGTGAGGTGGAGGCCGCACTGAGCGGGCTGCCCGAGGTGCTGGCCGCGGCCGCGGATATTCGTGACCTCGGCGGGCGGGCGAGTTTGATCGGGTATGTGGTGGCCGCCGAGAGCGCCGCGGCCGACCCGGCGGACGGGTCCGCGGACCTCGGCGCCCGGCTGCGTAACCGGCTGGCCGAACTGGTACCCGATCCGATGGTGCCGGCCCGGATCGTAGTGCTCGGCGAATTGCCGTGGACGGTGAACGGCAAGGTGGACCGTCCCGCGCTGCCGGATCCGGTGGAAACCACCGGTGGACGGCCGCCGGCGACACCGGCCGAACGCGCGTTCGGCGAGGTGGTGGCCGAATTGCTCGGCCGCGAGGGCGACAGTGTCGATATCGACGACGATTTCTTCGGTGCGGGCGGCGACAGCATCACCGCGATCGGTGTCTGTGCCCGGTTGCGCGAACGCGGTTACGTGCTGGCGCCGCAGGATCTGCTGACCCGCCGCAGCCTCGCCGACCTGGCCGCCGCGGCCGCACCGGTGCAGGTTTCGGCGCAGACCGATCCGGAGCCGCTGCCGCGGGCCGAATCCGTGACGATCGCCCTGCCGTCGCGCAATATCGCGGAACTGGCCGCCGTGCACGGGCCGATCGCCGATGTGCTGCCGCTGTCACCGCTGCAGGAAGGTCTGCTGTTCCACGCCCTGCGTGACGGCGCCGCCGATGTCTATACCCTCACCGCGCGTTTCGAACTGTCCGGCCCGGTGGATCCGGCCCGGCTGGAAACCGCGTTCGCGGACGTGCTGCGCCGGCACCCGAATCTGGGTGCCGCGTTCCACTACGACCAGGCCGATCAGCCGGTCCAGGTGATTCCGCGCGAACCGCGTGTCGCGTGGCGGGTCGAGGATCTGCGCGATCTGCCCGACGCCGCGGACCGCGCCCTGGCACTGGAATCCGCCGCGGGCGCCGAACTGTTCGATATCGGTGACCCGCCGCTGCTGCGCGCCCTGCTGCTCCGGCTCTCCGATACCGTGCACCGGCTGGTGCTCACGGCGCATCATCTGCTGGCCGACGGCTGGTCGGTACCGATCGTGCTGCGCGAGATGCTCGCCCGCTACCACGGGGAGGAACTGCCCGAACCGGGTTACTACGGCACGTACCTGGCGTGGCTGGCCGCCCGGGACACCGCCGCGGAAACCCGGCGCTGGGGTACGTATCTGGCGGGCCTGGTGGCGCCGAGCCTGATCGGCGCGCCCGGGCCGCGGGTGGCGGCGGTCGGGTTGCAGGTACCGCTGGCCGAGGAGACCGCGACCGCGCTCGAGGCCTTCGGCCGGGCGCACGGGCTCACCATGAACACCCTGCTGCAGGGTGCGTGGTCGATGGTGCTGGCCGAACAGCTCGGCCGTACCGATGTGGTTTTCGGTGCGGTGGTTTCGGGCCGGCCCGCCGATCTGCCCGGGGTGGGCGGCATGGTCGGGTTGTTCAGCAATACCGTTCCGGTGCGGATGACCCTCGATCCCGGGCGGCCGGTGGCCGAACAGTTCGCCGATTTCCAGCGGACCACACTGGAACTGCAGAACCAGGGGTATCTGGGGCTGTCCACCGTGGAACGCGCCGCGGGGGTCGGGCAATTGTTCGACACGCTGGTCGTCTACGAGAACTTCCCGAAAACCGGTGTGGGACCGAAGGACACACATGAGGTCGGCGTGGCGGATGTCGCCGTGCACAGTCTCACCCACTACCCGGTGACTGTGACGGCGCTGCCCGGCGACCGGTTCCGGCTCATGCTGCACTACGCGCCGGGTGCGGTCGCGGAGGCCCCCGCACAGCGGATGGCGGCGCGGCTGGGTGCGGTACTCACCGCGCTGGTGGCCGACCCGTCGGCCACCGTGCGGGCGGTACTCGACGGGACCCGGCACCCGGACACCCACGGTGCGACACTGGCGGATTGGACCTCCGCGGCAGAAATCGATCCGGAGTCTCCGGCGGTGACCGCCGACGGGGTGACGATCGACTACCGGGAATTCGGTGCGCGCGCCGATCGGCTCGCCCGCTGGCTGGTCGACCGGGAGGTCGGCCCGGAAACCGTGGTGGTGGTCGCGATGCGGCGCTGCGCGGACGCGGTGATCGCCGCACATGCGATCAGCCGCGCGGGTGGGGTCTACCTGCCGGTGGATCCGGGCCAGCCCGCCGAACGCGTGGACACGATCCTCGCGACCGCCGCGCCGGCGCTCGTACTGACCACCGCCGCGGACGCTTTCACTACCGAACGGGCGCCCGTCGTCGCCGTCGACAGCCTGGACCTGACCGGTTTCGCCGCCGGCCCGCTCACCGATGCGGACCGGCTCGCGCCGCTGCGCCCGGACAATGCCGCGTACCTGTTGTTCACCTCGGGATCCACCGGTGTGCCCAAGGGGGTCGCGGTGAGTCATGCGGCGATCGTGAACACCTTCGCCTGGCTACAGGAACAGCACCGGTTCGGCGCGGGCGACACCATGCTGTACCGCACGCCGGCGACCTTCGACGCCTCGCTGCTGGAGATCTACCTGCCGCTGCTGGTGGGCACCCGGATCGTCCTCGCCCGGCCGAACGGCCACCGCGACCCTTACTACCAGGCGCAACTCATGGCCGACGAGCGGGTGACCGCAGTCCAGATGACCTCCTCCATGCTCACCACCATGGCCGAGGAAAGCGACCTCACCGGCTGCTCCGCGCTCCGCTGCGTTTTCACCGGCGGGGAACCGCTACCCCCGGCCACCGCGCAGCGGTTCCGGGAAGTGACCGGCACCCAGGTGAACAACCTGTACGGCCCCACCGAGGCCGCGGTCTGCATCACCTACCACGTCACCGACGACACCGATCAGGACACGGTCCCGATCGGCCGCCCGCCCGGCGGCGCGGGGGTGCGGGTGCTCGACGAGCGGCTGCGGCCGGTGCCGTTCGGCACGGTCGGCGAGCTCTATCTGACCGGTGTCCAGCTCGCCCGCGGTTATCTGCACGAACCGGCGCGTACCGCCCGGACGTTCGTCGCCGACCCCGCCGGTCACGGCGAACTCATGTACCGCACCGGCGATCTGGTGCGCTGGGGCGGTAACGGCGAACTGGATTACATCGGCCGCACCGACAGCCAGATCAAACTGCGGGGGCAGCGGATCGAACTCGGCGATATCGAATCGGCGATCCTGCGCCGCCCCGAGATCGCCCAGGTCGCGGTGATCCTGCGCGAGGACATCCCGGGCGATCAGCGCCTGGTGGCCTACCTGCGGGCCCGTTCGGGCGCCACCGTGGACACCGAGGTGCTGCGGGCCGCCCTCCGGGAAACCCTGCCGTCCTACATGATTCCCGCCGCTTTCGTGGAACTCGACGAGATCCCGATGACCATCAGCGACAAACTGGACCGCAAGGCCCTGCCGATCCCGGAGTATCCGGTGGACGCCGCCGCAGTCGCGAGCGCGGTCGCACCGGGCGGTTCGGTGGGGGGCGCCGGTGGGCCGGCCGGCTCGGGCGGGTCGATCACGGTCCCGGGCGCAGTGAGCCGAGACGGTGCCATCGCACGTCCGGGTGAGCCTGCGGGGCACGGCGTACCGCCCGAGGTTTCGGTCGCACCGGGCGGGCAGGGTGGGACGACCACGGTCTCGCCTGCCGCGGGCCCCGGCCGGTCTGCTGGGGGTCCGGGTAGGCGAGTCGGCCAGGATGGATCGACCACGGTTCCGTCTGCTGCGGGTACCGGCGATTCCACTGCGGGTCCGGGTGCGCGGGTCGGCCAAGACGGATCGACTGCGGATCAGGGTGCGCCGGGCGTGGGCGGTCCGGCTGTGGGCGCGGTTGCTCCGGCCGGTCCGGGTGGTGCGAGCCAGGGTGTGGCCGCGGCTGTCGATGCGGGTGGTCCGGCGCGCGGGCAGGACGTATCGACGGCATCCGGGGTGGCCGGTGCGGTCACCGCGGCGATGGCCGCCGTGCTCGGTATCCCGGCGATCGGGTTCGACGACGATTTCTTCGCCGCCGGCGGGCATTCGCTCACCGCGGTGCGATTGGTCGGGCGGCTGCGCCGCGCCGGATACCAGGTCGTGGTCGACGATGTGTTCGAGGCCCCCACCGCGCGGGCGCTCACGGCGCGGATCGAAGCTGCCGCTCTGCCCACCGGAACCGATTCGCTGCCCGGCGATGCCGGCTTGTCGTTCGCAACCGCTTCCGTGGCCGAAGGTGCCGCCGCGCACTTCGCAATCGGTTCCCTCGATGACGGTGCCGCCCAACCCTTGCCGGCCGGTTCCCGGAACGCCGGTCCCGGGCTGCCGGAGGCAGACCGAGAGCCGGTGTCCGAGGAAATCGCGATGCTCGGCCGCCGGCTCGACCATGTGCTGCGCGTGCGGGACCGCGGTTCCGCCGAACCGGTGTTCTGCGTGCATCCGGTGGGCGGTACCGCCTGGCAGTTCGCTCCGCTGGCTCGCCGGTTGCGTGCCGACCGGCCACTCATCGGGTTGCAGCTGCCCGCGCTGCGCGGCGACGATTCCGGGGCCACCACCATCGACGAACTGGCGGCGCGGTACGTGGCGACCGTGCGGGGAATTCAGCCGGAGGGCCCCTACTACCTGCTGGGTTATTCGCTCGGCGGAAATATCGTGCACGCGATGGCGGCGCAGCTCACCGCGGCCGGCGCCGAGGTCGCGTTCGCAGGCCTGGTCGATTCCCATCCGCTGGCCGGTCTCGCCGAGCAGGCCGCCGAGGCACTCGCCGACCCGAGCCGGCTCGACGCCCTGCTGCCGGAACTCCCCGAAGACGCCCCGGATCTGGCCGCGCGTATCCGCGGCGCCGCCGGTGAACTGCTGCGCATGGTCACGAAATCGGTGGCCCCGCGGTATTCCGGTCCGATGGCGCTCTACGCCGCCGATCCGGGCGGGGAGCAGGACGCACCGCGCGTCGCCGCCCAGCTGACCGGCTGGCGCGCGGCGGGTGCCCGGGTCATCCCGCGCCGGTTGCCGTACACCCACTTCGGGATCGTCTCCGACGCCGGGTGGGCCGAGGTCGCCGCGCTGCTCGATACCGATCCGGCGCTGCGGACCTGACCCGTGCGCTCCACAGACTCTGCCGCGGCATCATCCGGTGCCCCGGTGGTTCGAGAAAGAAAGTGAAACACCTATGTCGCTGTTATCCCACAGCCGCTTCGCGGCCTGGCTACGTGCCGTAGTCGGCCTGTTCGTCGCGGTCGTCGCGGTCGCGGGCTGTAGCTCCGATGCCGAGCCCGCCGCGGAATCCGGGACCCGGCCGATCCAGACCCAGAAGGGCACCGTCGAGGTGCCGGCGAACCCGCAGCGGGTCGTGGTGCTCAACGGCGCGCTCGCCGGCTACCTCTACGACCTGGATGTCCCGGTGGTCGCGGCCGATACCCGGGTGCTCGGGGTCACCGACCGCAGCGGAAAGTTCCCGCCGACGTGGGAGGCCGACGCGACGGAACAGGGCACCGAGGTGGTGCCGATCGGGCAGACCGTGAACGTGGAGTTCGTGGCGTCCAAGCAGCCGGATCTGATCATCGGTGGCGGCCAGGGTTTCCCGGCCAAACAGTCGACCGACGCCTACGACCAGCTCAGTGCCATCGCACCGACCGTGCTGGTGCCCGGTGATGTCACCGGCTGGCAGGATCAGCTGAAACTGCTCGCCGATGTGGTGAACAAGGGCGATAAGGTCGCCGAGCTGATCGGTGCCTACGACGACAAGTTCAAGCAGGTCTCCGAGACGGTCAAGGCGCCCGCGCAGCAGATCGGCTACTTCCAGTCCGCGGCCGACGGCAAGCCCAAGATGATCCTGCCGAACGCCGCTCTGCCGACGCTGCTGGCCGAGCTGGGCTTCAAGGCCGACGACCAGGTGGTCGCCAAGGCCGGTAACCCGGAGATCAACGCCTCCGCCGACTGGTTCAACTTCAGCCCCGAACTGCTGACGAAGGTTGTGGACCAGCCCGTGGTGATCGTGGTTCCGCTCAGCGGCGCCAAGAGCGCGGCCGATCTGGCCAACGATCCGATGTTCGCGCAGCTGCCGGCGTTCAAGGACAAGAAGGTCTACGAACTGCCGGCCACCAGCTACCGGCCGGATTACCGCGGCGTCATGAACACCCTCGACCTGATCCAGGAGCAGTTCAAGTGACAGCTACCGCCGGCCTCCTCATCGATATCTCCCCGTTGCGGGAGAGCCGGCGGTTCCGCTGTGCCTTCGGCGCGCGGCTGATCTCCGTGCTCGGTATCGGGCTGCTCATGGTGGCCCTGCCGGTGCAGGTCTACGACCTCACCGGGTCGAGCCTGCACGTGGCCGGAGTGTCGACCACGATGGCAGTCGCCCTGTTCGCCGGGAGTCTGGCGGGCGGGGTGATCGCCGACCGGTTCGACCGGCGCACGGTGATGCAGTGGTCGCGCACCGCGGCGGGGCTGGCGTTCCTGGCGCTGGGGATCAACGCGATCCTGGCCGACCCGATGCTGCCGGTGATCTACGCGGCCGGTGTGGTGGACGGGCTGGCCGGCGGCATCAGCGGGTCGGCGATGATGGCGCTGGTGCCGATGCTGGTGGACCGCGCGAAGATGCCGGCGGCGGGGGCACTGATCACGCTGACCTCGGATCTGGGCACCATGATCACCCCGGCCATCGCCGGGGTGCTGATCGCCCAGATCGGGGTCTCGTTCGCGTTCTTCGCCGCCGCGGCGGCGACCGCGGCCACCGTGGGATTGATCCGGGCCATCGGCTCGGCGCCGCCTCCGGCGCGCGATCTGCGCAACCCGCTGGTGGAACTGGGGCAGGGGATCGGTTTCGCGGTGCGCCACCGCATCATTCGCGCGGTACTGGTGAGTGGTCTGCTCGCCATGCTCGTCAGCGGACCGCTGGTGCTGCTGCCGGCGTTCGCGGATCAGGCGCTGGAAGCCGGACCGGCGACACTGGGCCTGCTCTACGCCGCGCCGGGTGTCGGCGCCGTTCTCGGGTCGCTCACCAGCGGCTGGATCGGCCGGACTCCCCGCAACGGCCTGGCGCTGCTGGCCTCGCTGGCGCTTATGCCGGTGGGCCTGATCATGGCCGGTGTCTGGCCGCAGGTGGCGTGGAGTTTCCTCGGGCTCGCGGCCTTCGGTATCGCCCGCGCGGTGAACAACATCCTGCGCTACGCGGTACTGCAGCAGCATTCGCCGGAGGATATGCGCGGCCGCTTGTCGAGTCTGCAACTGGTGCAGTCGGTCACCGGCACGGCGATCGGGTCCATGGCGGCCGGCGTGATCGGCGGACTGGTGGAACCGGGTGCCGCCTTGGTGGTCTACGGCGGCGCGGTGCTGGTGCTGCTGGTGCCGGCCCTGCTCTTCATGGCGCCGCTGGCCCGCCTCACCGGGGGTGGCACACCCACCGGGCCACCGGTGAAACCGCCGGTCCAGGCCACCGGAACAGCCGACAAAGGAAAGGACGGTGTGTGATGGATCGCGGTGCCTACCGTGAACGCATCGCCGAGGTGATGGCCGGTTCGCACGGGGCCAAGGTCGGATATCCGATCGAACTCCGCGAACTGGAGGTGCTGCGCACCGGGCAGGTCGGGTCGGGGTTGCTCCGGGTCACCTTCGGCGGCCCGGGACTCGCCGGGTTCCACAGTTACGTACCCGACGAGCACATCCGGCTGATCTTCCCGGATACCGACGGTGTGCTGCGGCTGCCGGTCAAGGATGGTCTTTCACTGGAATGGCCTGTGCCACGGCCCATTTCGCGGGAATACACCGTGCGGCGCTACGACGCCGAAGCCGGGGAACTCGACGTGGATTTCGCCTTGCATCCCGGCGGGCTGGCCTCGGACTGGGCGCTGGCGGTGACACCGGGCGCCCGGATGCATATCGCCGGCCCGCCCGGTGGTGTGGTGGTGCCCACCAGCTATGACAACTACCTGTTCGCCGGAGATATCACCGCCCTGCCGGCGATCGCCCGCTGGCTGGAATGGCTCCCGCGCGAAACCACGGGCTGGGCGTTCGTCGAGGTCACCGATGCGACCCAGGAGATCGAGCTGGACGCGCCGGCCGGAGTCGAGGTGCGGTGGCTGCATCGCGGCGATGCCGCGCCGGGCACCGGGGACCTACTGGAGAAGGCGATCCGCTCGGTCACCGTGCCCGACGGGCAGACCGTGTACGTGTGGGTGGCCGGGGAGGCCGGGCAGTTGCGCCCGATCCGCAAATGGGTCCGCGGCGAACTCGGCGTCGGGCCGAAGGATTTCCTGATCGCGGGCTACTGGAAACACGGCATCGCGAATTTCGACGGCGAAGAATGACGAGAGGACAACCATGACGAACGACGCAACGGCCGTCACCGATCGCGACCGCTTCATCCGCGATGTCGCCGAGGTGCTGGGGGTTCCGGTCGAGGAACTGACCACCGATATGAATCTGCTCGACGCGGGACTGGATTCGGTGCGCATCATGCAGCTGGTGGAGAAATGGCGGGCGGAGGGGCACGAGACCGTCGATCCGATGCTGCTGGCCGGGGACCCCGTTCTGGAGTCCTGGCTGGAGGTGCTGTGCCCGTGACCGGGCGCCGCGAACCGCGCCGGGCGCGGGGTTAGCGGCACCGCGGGTCACTGTGCGCGGTGGCCCTCGGCGAGCAGCCGGCGCAGATCGCGGCGGCTGGTCTTGCCGACCCCGGTCTCCGGGAATTCCTCGATGGTGACCACGGCGTCCGGCATCTTCCAGGCCGCGATACCGCGTTCGCGGACGAAACCGCGCACCGCGGTGAGCGTCGGCGGGGCGGCCGGATCGGCGGGTTGAACGAACGCGCAGATCCGCTGGCCGAGCACCGGATCCGGTGTTCCGACGATCACCGCGTCGCGGATACCGGGGTGTTCGAGCAGATGGGCCTCGAGTTCCTCGGCGGACACTTTTTCACCGCCCCGGTTGACCCAGTCACCGGCGCGGCCCTTCACCACGAGGTTGCCGTCGGGGCGCAGCGCGACGATATCGCCGGTGGTGTACCAGCCGTCGGCGTCGAAGCTGCGGGCGTTGGCCTCGGGATTGTCGTAGTAGCCCCGAATCGTGTAGGGCCCTTGCGTTTTCAGATTTCCGTCGGCACCCGGCGCAACCTCGTCACCGTTGTCGTCGACGATGGCAATTCGATCGAATTCCGACATCGGCCGGCCCTGGGTGGAGACCACGACATCGAGCGGATCATCGAGGCGGGTGTAGCACACCAGACCCTCGGCCATCCCGAAGACCTGCTGCAGGGTGACGCCCAGCGCGGGTCCTACGCGGCGGGCCAATTCGTCCGGGCAGCGCGCCCCGCCCACCTGAACGACTTGCAGACTGGACAGATCCGGCAGTTCGCCACCCTTTTCGGCCCGCTCGACCCAGAGCCGCGCCAGCGGGGGTACCAAGCCGGTGATGGTGACTCCGAAACGTTCGATCGCCGCGAACGCCGTCGAGGGGGTGGGATCCGGTGTCATCGCGACCGCACCGCCCGCGTACAGCGCGCCCAGGATGCCGGGGGAACTCATCGGAAAGTTGTGGGCCACCGGCAGGGTGGCCATATACACCGAGTCCGGGCCCAGTTCGCAGATCTCGGCGCTGCGCCGCACGCTGTAGAGGTAATCGTCGTGGGTGCGGGGGATGAGCTTCGGAATTCCGGTGCTGCCGCCGGAAAGCTGCAGGAACGCGACATCCCCGGCGTCGAGCGCGGGCAGCTCACCCGGTTCGTCGCGGTAGTCGGCGAGATCGGCTGCGCCTTCGCCGAACTCGGCATCCGGGGCGTCGGTGAGCAGCAGGACGTGCCGCAGCGTATCGACCTGCCGCCGTACCGTATCGGCCAGCGCCGCATGGTCGAAACGCTGGTGGGTGTCGCAGGTGATCATCGCGACCGCACCACTGGCCGTGCCGATGGGCACCAGTTCGGATTCCCGGTGTGCGGGCAGGCAGAACACCGGCAGCGCGCCGGCTTTGAACAACGCGAAGATCACTTCGACGAATTCGGCCCGGTTGGGCAGCTGCACCAGGACCCGGTCGTGCCGGCCGATTCCGAGGCGCATCAGCCCGGTGGCCAGCGAGCGCGCGCGGCGGTCGAGTTCGGCGTAGGTCCAGCGGTGGTTCGCGTCGACGACCGCGATCGCTTCCGGAGTGGCCGCGGCTCGGTTGCTCAGCAGATCCGCGAACGTCTCACCGGTCCAACACTTTTCGTCACGGTACCGGGCAGCCTGATCCGGTGGCCACGGAGTGAAACCGGGCAGGACGGACGATGGCATGGAGCACCTCTTTCCGATCGGCGATCTTGTTCGATGTCACACCGGAATGCTAGCCTTACGGTGTAACTTCAGGTTAGGCTAACCTAATGGTCACGAAGCAATGGGGCGAAGGGGTCATCGTCACCGGAGCCGCCGGGGGTATCGGAGCGGCCGTCGCCACCGAACTCGCCGGCGATTCTCCGCTCTTGGAACTGTGGGATCTGGACCCTCGAGTGCGCGAGGTGGCCGATCGGCTCGGACGGCAACACGAGGGAATTGCCGTCCGGGGCACCGAAATCGACCTCAGTGACGCCGCGGCCGTCGCCGCCGCGTTCGACCGCACCGTCGCCGAGCACGGCGCTCCCCGGATCGTGGTGCATACCGCCGGCGCGATGATCGGCGGATCGGCACTGGATACCGCCGCCGAGGACTGGCAGCGCTGCCTCGCCGTCAACACCAACGCCGCGGTGTACGTCGCGCAGCGCGCGGCCCGCGAAATGGTCGCCGTGCACCGCGGTTCGATCGTGGTCGTCTCCTCGAATTCGGCCACCACACCCCGGGTCGGGCTGGCCGCCTACGGCGCCGCCAAGGCCGCCACCACGGCGTTCACCCGGTCGCTGGCCTTACAGGTCGCTCCGCACGGGGTGCGGGTGAACCTGGTCTCGCCCGGATCCACCGATACGCCGCTGCTGCGCGGTATGTACGCCGACTCCGACGAAAACGGGCTCGGCGAAGCCGCCCGGGCGAGCCTGCTCGACGGTGATCCCGCGAACTACCGGCTGGGAATCCCGTTGCGGCGGATCGCCGAACCGGCCGATATCGCCGCCGCCGTCCGCTTCCTGGTTTCCGATGCCGCGCGCCATATCACCATGCACGACCTGCGGGTCGACGGTGGCGCCACGCTGGATATGTGACACGAGAGGATGATCATCATCAACGCCGAGAACTCCGCGGATCCCGCGGATCCCGCTTTTGTCCTGTCCCGGCCGCAACGCACCGTGACCGCGTCCGCCGGGGACCGTGTCTTCCACAGCGCTGCCGAAGCCGCCGCTCAGCTGCGGTCGCGGCGGGTGACCCATATCGTCGGTGCGCTCCCGTTCACCCCCGGTGCGCCCGCCGCACTGTGGGCGCCGGAAACCGTCGCGATCACCGACGGCCCGCGGGCCGCCCGCGCGGTGCACGCGCCGGAGATCGCGATCACCGAAAGTCTCCCGGAACCCGAGGAACACGTCCGCCGGGTGGGTAGTGCCCTCCGGCTGCTGGCCGATCCGGCGAATCCGCTGCGCAAGGTCGTCCTGGCCCGGAAGGTCCGGGCCCGCGCCGACCGTGCGGTGCGCGCGCTCGATCTGCTGGACCTGCTGGTCTCCACCGATCACGCCGGTAACGGCTACCTGGTGGATCTCTCCGCGGCCGGCGGGGTGTACACCGGCCGGCACCTGGTGGGTTCGAGCCCGGAAATCCTGGTGCGGCGGCTCGGCTCGGAGGTCACCAGCCATCCACTGGCGGGGTCCGCGCGCCGGATCGCTGATGATCCGGTGGCCGACCGGATCGCAGCCGTTACCCTGCTCGGTTCGGCCAAGGACCAGCACGAGCACGGCTATGTGGTGCGGCACGTCGCCGATGTGCTGCGCGACCGATGCACCGATGTGCGCACCCCCACCACACCGGATCTCACCGAGACACCCGCCATGTGGCATCTCGGCACCACAATCGGTGCCACTGTGCCGGCCGGTGGCCCGACGGCCCTCGAACTCGCCGACGCCCTCCATCCCACCCCGGCGATCTGCGGCACCCCGACCGCCGCGGCCGCGCGGCTGATCGCCGAACTCGAAGGCGAACGGGGCTTCTACGCGGGAGCGGTGGGCTGGTGCGACGCCGACGGTAACGGCGAATGGATGGTGAGCATCCGCTGTGCGGAACTGGCCGCCGATCACCGGACCCTGCTGGCGTACGCGGGCGGCGGGATCGTCGCCGAATCCGATCCCGACGACGAACTGGCCGAAACCACCGGCAAACTCCAGCGCGTCCTCGGCCCGCTGGGAGTCACCGGGAGGCCCGCCACGGTGCCCTGATCCGACGATATTCCGCTACTGCGCCCGGGCCCGCAGCCTGCCAGAAAGTTGCGGGCCACAAGAGATGAGGAGTTCTGGACATGCCCATGCAGCCGATCGCGCCCTATGCGATGCCGTCGTTGGACGACGAGATCACCAACCAGGTGTCCTGGCGACTCGACCCCGACAGATGTGCCCTGCTGATCCACGACATGCAGAACTATTTCCTCACCGCGTATCAGCTCGATCGCGATCCGGCGCGGACGATGATCGACAATATCGTCCGGCTCCGCGATAAATGCCATGAGCTGGGCATTCCGGTCGTCTACAGTATGCAGCCCGGCGATCAGCATCCCGACCGCCGCGGCCTGCTCGCGGATTTCTGGGGCACCGGGATGTCGGACGGCCCGGATACCGAGGTGATCGCCGAGCTGAAACCGGGCGAGAACGATATCCAGGTCACCAAATGGCGCTATTCGGCGTTCCAGCGCACCGATCTGCGCCAGCTGCTCGGCTACCGCAACCGCGACCAGCTGCTCGTCACCGGCGTGTACGCGCATATGGGTTGCATGCTCAGTGCCGCGGAGGCGTTCATGAACGATATCCGCGCGTTCATGGTGCACGACGCGGTCGCCGATTTCAGCCGCGACGAGCACGCGATCGCGTTGCGCTACACCGCTCGCCGTTGCGGCATGGTGCTGAGCACCGACGGGGTGCTGTCGCAGCTCGAGGCGCCCGTACACGCCGGGGCCTGAGCCTGCCCCGGCCGCCGGGCGATCCCGGGGCCGGGCCGGGCTCATTCGGTGAGTTCGCCGGATCTGCGCCAGGATTCCCGTTCGGCCGCGAAGGCAGCTGCCTGGCGCGTCCGGAACTCGTCGATGGATTCGGCGTTGTCGGCGAGGAATCGCCGGTGCTCGGCCAGCCGGAACTCGCCGTCGACGGCGCGGAGTTCACCGCGGCCGGCGGCGAAATCCGCTCGCAGGTCCAGCAGTTCCTCCGCGCTCACCGGATACCAGCTGATTCGGTCGAAAAAGCGCAGCAGCCAGGGAGTTTCGTGGTCGGTTCGGCTCCACACCTGAGTGGTGCGCCCGACGAACTGATAGCCGCCGGGGCCTTCCATCCCGTAGATGCACAGGTAGGCGCCGCCGATACCGACCGCGTTCTCCGGGGTCCAGGTGCGGGCGGGGTTGTATTTCGTGGTGATCAGCCGGTGCCGCGGGTCGGCCGGAGTGGCCAGCGGGGCCCCGAGATAGACGTCGCCGAGACCGAGGACGAGGTATTCGGCGGCGAACACGGTATCGAAGACCTCGTCGACCGACTCCAGCCCGTTCATGCGGCGGATGAACTCGATATTCCACGGGCACCACGGAGCGTCGGCGCGTACGCCGTGCATATAGCGGGTGATCGCCTCACGGGTGGCCGGATCGTCCCAGGACAGCGGTAGTTCCACCGTGCGGCTGGGCACCACCAGGTCCGCGGCCGCGGGCAGTTCCGCTTCGATCTCGGTGAGCAGATCCAGCGCCGCCGGGGTGCCCAGGGCGGCCGGGTCGAGGCGGATCTGCAGCGACCGGACGCCCGGCGTGAGTTCGGTGATTCCGCGCTCCCGGCCGAGCCGGAGCCGTTCGTGCAGTGCGTGTACGCGGGCACGGAGTTCGAGATCCAGGGTCATCGTGCCGAATTCGACCAGGATTCCGTCGTCTCCGGCGCGGCGGTAGGTGATCGGGGTGCCGTCCGCGGTTTCGGCGCGCCGCATGACCCCGTCGTCGCCGTCGCCGCCGGTCGACAGGACGGTGGGCCAGCCGGCGCGGCGTTCCGGCCCCAGTGCGCGGGGTGAGGCGGTCCGATCGGCCCGGACCGGCACGAATCGCACGGTATCACCCGGGCACAGTTGCCCGAGTTTCCACCGGTCGGCCGCGGTGACCGTGACCGGGCAGACGAAACCGCCGAGACTGGGCCCGTCCGGACCCAGCAGGATCGGCGTATCGCCGGTGAAATCGAGGGCGCCGACGCTGTACGCGGTGTCGTGGATATTGGACGGATGCAACCCCGCCTCGCCGCCGTCCGGCCGGGCCCAGCGGGGTTTGGGCCCGATGAGCCGGACACCGGTGCGATCGGAGTTGAAATGCACCTCGTAGGCGGTGTCGTAGAGGGTGTCGATATCGGCGCGGGTGAAGAATTCCGGTGCGCCGTGCGGTCCTTCGGTGACGGCCAGCTGCCAGGTGCGGGTGAGCACCGGCTGTTCCCCACCCGGGACCGGACCCGAGGGAACTGCCGGCGCCGGGCCCAGCGGCAGAAGGTCGCCGGCGGCGAGGGCCCGGCCGGCGGGCCCGCCGAACCCGCCGAGGGTGAAGGTCGCCGCGCTACCGAGATAGCGGGGGAGTTCCACGCCACCGGCAATGAGGACGTAGCAGCGCATTCCCGGGCCCCGCACCGGTCCGATATCGAGGAGTTCGCCCGCGGGAACCAGGACCGGCCGCCACAGCGGTACCCGCCGGCCCACCACCGTGACCTCGGTGGGTGCGCCGGTGACACACACCCACGTGGGCTCCGGGAACCGCAGCGCCGGGCCCGCCATGGTGCATTCCAGGCCGGCGGCACCCTCGGCATTGCCGAGCGCGCGGTTGCCCAGCCGGAACGACAGATCGTCCATCGGCCCCGACGGCGGCACTCCCACATGCCAGTAACCGGTCCGGCCGGGCCAGTCCTGGACGGTGGTGAGCATCCCCGGCCGTTCGACCACCACCTGGTCGACGGCGACCCCTGGATCCGGCGCGAGTACGACCGGGGCGGTCATCGGGTCACCACCATCCGCACCGGCGTCGGATCGAAGCCGTTGCAGGGATTGTTGATCTGCGGGCAGTTCGAGACCAGCACCAGGGTGTCGATCTCCGCGCGCAACGAGACCGTCTTACCGGGTGCGGACAGGCCGTCGACGATACCGAGAGTGCCGTCGGATTCCACCGGCACGTTCATGAACCAGTTGATATTCGACACCAGGTCCCGTTTGCCCATACCCCATTTCGCGGCCTCGGCCAGGAAGTTCTCCACGCAGGCGTGCTGATGGCGGGTGTGGTGGCCGTAGCGCAGCGTATTCGACTCCTGGGAACAGGCCCCGGCGATGGTGTCGTGATTGCCGACCTCGTCGGCGATCACGGTCATCAGGGCGGTGCCCGCGTCGGTGCGCAGCACACTGCCGGTGGTGAGGAAGATATTGCGCTGGGCGGTGACCGTGGCCTGCGCGCTGTAGCGGTCGGTGTGATCGGCCGCCGAGTACAGCAGGCAGTCCACGGCCTGATTGCCGTGCAGATCGATGATGTCGAGACGGTCACCCGCGCGCACGATTGCCGACCACGGCGCGCACGCCGGCACGGTGTCGTCGAGAACCACGGTCGCGGTGGCAGCGTTGCTCATACCCACTCCTGTCGAGTCCGGGCGGCCGACCAGGCCTGTTCGGTGTTCTGTACGGCCCGCAGGTACTCCGGGTCGCTGTTCACGGTGGTGGTGTCCAAAGGTGCGCCGGGCCAGGCGACCAGGTCGAGATCGGTGACCGGGGAATCGTCGAGCGGATGAACGGTATTGACCACGAGCACGGTGACGGGCAGGTGGATCAGCAGTTCCACATGGGCGCCCGGGCCCGCGGAACCGTACGCGTTCAGGCTGCCGTCCGCGCCGACCCGCACGCCGCGGAACAACGACAGCGTCGGCCCGATATCCCGGGGTTCGAGACCGTGTTTGCTTCCCGCCCGTTCCAGCAGCAGCCGGCCTTCCCTGGTAGCGCCGCAGAGGGTGTCGTGGCGTTCGGCGGTATCGGTGAGGACGGTCGCCAGGACACGGCCCTGGTCCGACAGCAGGGGATGGCCGGGCCCGAGGTAGGCCTGCCACGGTACTTTCATGGTGTCGGCGATATTGAGGCGCTCCCACGGGGCTTCGGCCCGTAGCAGGAACAGATGCGCGCAGGCCGCGCCCTGCGGATCGGCCAGCCGCAACCGGGTACCGCGGCCGAGGACCGTACTGGTGTGGCCGCCGGGCGGGAGGCGGACGGTCCAGGTGGTATCCGCGAGCCGGAGACCTTCCGGCAGGTCCGGGGTGGCCGGGTTCGCGGTGGCCTGGGCGCGGGCGTGTTCGCGGGCGCCGGTGGTCGATGCGGTGGTGGGTGCGCCGGTCGGGGGCGCGCTGGGAGGCGTCATCGTCTCTCCTTGCTCGTCGGGGCGAAACTGCGAGTCAGCCCGGTTGATTGGCGGGCTCCGGGGCCGCCAGCGGTTCCGGCAGCGACGCCGGGACGGCCGAGGCATCCGTGGTGGCGGTGCGGTTACCGGCACGCAACCCCCGCGCGGCGAGGACGCAGAGGAAGGCGACCAGCGAGGCGAGGAAGCCGAGGAAGGTCGGCCAGCCGTCGAAACCGGGTCCGATCAGCGAATTCTCCAGATACAGCACCGTATTCGGTACGCCGTACATGGTGGGCGTGAGCACGAACAGCACCAGCCGCACACCGAGCCCGGCGACCATCGCCGCCACCGCGGCCGCCGTGGTGACCCGCTGCGTGAGGTGCGCGGCCACGAACGGGACGATCAGTCCGGCCAGCATCAGGTCGAAGGCGAGGGTGAGCAGGATACCGGTCTGCGGCACCTGGACCGCGAAGAAGATCGCCACCGCGGCCACCGGCAGCATGGTGATCCGCACATCGCGCAGCAGGGTGTCGCGGCCACCGGAATCGGTGCGCTCGGTGCGGCCGGCGATATTGCGGGTCGCGACCGCGGCCGTACCGAGGATGGCGCCGTTGGCGGTCGAGCACGACGCGGCGATCACCGCCGACAGCACCAGGATCGCCAGGCCCGCCGGCGCGTGCTCGTCGAGCAGGGCCAGCAGCCGCGGCCCGCCCTCGGCGTCGACGAGGTCGGTGGTGGCCAGCGCGACCAGCGCGTACGGGATCCCGACCAGCGCGGTGCCGGCGGCACCGGCGAAGCAGGCGCGGCGGGCGATTTCGGGGGAGCGGGCCGAGAAGATGCGCTGCATGAAATCGATGGCGACGATATCGCCGATGCCGAGCGCGATGAGGGTGGCCCAGTTGATCGCCGCGCCTTCGGAGGTGTTGCTCAGCTGGCCCAGGTCGAACGGGCCCATCCCGTCGGGGATATGGATACCGTAGGTCGAACCCACCCAGATCAGCAGGGACAGTGAGCCGATCACGGTGATCACCATCTGTGCCAGGGCGGTGTAGGCGTCGCTGAACATCCCGCCGGAGACGGTGTAGGTGAGCACGATCGCCACGATGAGCAGGACGCCCGCGGTGTAGGGGACGCCCAGGAAGCGTTCGAACAGATATCCGCCCGCGACGAGGTTGCCGGCGAGCAGGATGCAGAAACTGAAGATCATGAGGACCGAGGCGGACAGCTCCACGCCGCGCCCGTATTTGATCCGGTAGAAGTCCGGCAGGGTGAGCAAACCCATGCGGTTCATCGGTTTCGCGAAGAAGATACCGGTGAGCAGCAGGCACAGCCCGAGTCCCAGCGGGAGTGATGCCCCCGCCCAGAAGCCGAGCGATCCGGACAGATCGGTATTGCCGAGGGTGGCATTGGAATCGACCGCCTGCCCCATGAGCCCGGCCGCGACCAGCGGCAGGCCCAGTGAACGTCCGGCCACCAGGAAGTTGACGCTGTCCCCGTCCACCTTGCGGGCAACCAGCAGGCCGATGCCGATTACCGCGAGCACGCTGACCGCGATTCCGAGAATGATCATGGCCCGGGGCCCTTCATCCGAGACGAATATCTATCGGTTGAAAGTTTTCTCGCCCGCCGAGACGTCGTGGTGACGGCGATGTATCCGTATCGGTCCCACGGGTAACGTCTGTGTTGCCCGTATTTCTGTCGAATGACAGAAATACGACGCCCGCATCCGCCGGCCGGTGAGCGGCAGGGGTTTCGAGCCGCCGGAGTGCGGGCAGCGGCAGGGGAATTCCGGAGGTGGAGACAATGGGGGTATGACCCAACTCGGTCCGGGCCGGCCGCGCCTCGAGGCGCGGCGGCGCCAAGGGCGGTCACCGCGCGCCGAAATCCTCGACGCCGCCGCCGAACAGTTCACCACCCACGGCGACCGCAGCACCTCCACCCGGGCGATCGCCGAAGCAGTGGGGATCCGGCAGGCCTCGCTCTATCACCACTTCCGCGCCAAGGACGATATTCTCGACGCCCTGCTCGGCGAAACGATCGCGGATGCGGCGGAACTGGCCGGCCGGCTGAGTGAAAACGATGAGCCGGCCGCCGTGCGGTTGTACGCGTTGGCCCGTTTCGATATCGAGCAGTTGTGCGCCGCACGGTGGAATGTCGGCGCGCTGTACTTCCTCCCGGAGTTGCGCGGCGAGCGGTTCGCGCAGTTCCGGTTGCGCCGGGACCGGCTGCGCGAAAGTTACGAGGCGCTGGCGGCGCGCGTGGTCACGGAGATCGGGGCAGGGGGGATCGCGGAAGCGTCGGCCATCCCTTTCCGTCTGGTGGAGACCGTGATCAACATACGTTCCGACGAGGGCGCGGTATCGGCCGATACCCGGGGTGCGATCGCGGCGGCGGTCCTGCGGGTGCTCGGCTGGCACGGCGACCTCGTGGCAGTCGCGGAGTCGGCGGATGCCCTCGTGGCTACCGCGGGCGCATGACCGGTTGACGGCGTGGAGGCACCCATCGGCGGCATACCGGCCGCCGGCGGGTACCTCCACGCCGGGGCACCAACTAAAACGTGTTGTAATTCTGATGCGGGTTGGCCGCGAGAGGAGTCGATACCGTGTTGGCGTTCTTCACCAGAGAGGGTGAGCAGTTCCTGCCCACCCGGGTTGCCATATCCAGCTGGAGCCCCACCCAGGTCTCGGGTCCGGCGATCTGCGGGCTGCTGGCCCGCGAACTGGAGACGCGGTCGCCCGGACAGGAGTTCGTTCCGGCCCGGTTCACCGTCGACATGTTCAGCCCGGTCGCCGACGAACCCACCTCGCTGCGCAGTGCGGTGGTCCGGGAGGGGAAACGCATCTGTGTGATCGACGCCGAGCTGGTACAGCACGACGAGGTGCGTTCCCGCGCGACCGTGGTCTATCTGCGCACGGGTGAAGTGCCCGCGGGGGACCTCTGGCAACCCGGTCGCGACCTCCCGGTTCCCGATATCCCGGATACCTCCGAGTCCGGTGCGCATCCGCTGTTCAAGATCGGCGACGGTGCCTGGACCCGTGAGTTCGCCGCCGGCCAGAACGCCGAGCGCAAGGCCATCTGGCAGAACATGCTCCCGGTGGTGGCGGGCGATCCGGTGACCCCGTTCCAGCGCGCGGCGATGGCGGGTGACGCGGCGAGTTTCATGACCAACTGGGGCAGCGCCGGGATCGGCTATATCAACTCCGATGTGACCCTCGCGCTGGCGAGGCTGCCCATCGGCCCGGGTATCGGGGTGCTGGCGCAGGACCAAGTGGGAGCGGCGGGTATATCGGTCGGCACCGTCGCCCTCTACGACCGCACCGGGCCACTGGGGACGGCGGTGGTCACCGCCGTATCCAATGTGTGGCGCCAGGTCGATATGTCCCGGTTCTGACGGCGGCCGCTACCGTCCGGGCTCGGCATGGGTGGGCCGGGGCCAAGGCCGTGCCTCGCGCTGTTCGAGATCGGTGTTGAACCGCTCGAGGTACGCGGCGAACGCCCGGACATCCTGTTCGCTCCATTCGCGGAGCACTCGGTCGAGCGCGTTGATGTTGTATTCGCGGTCGGCGCGCAGCCGGCGTTCGCCTTCCGTGGTGATCCGGAACTTCCGCGCCACACCCCCCGCCGGGTCGGGAATGCGTTCGACCAGATCCGTTTTCATCATGGCCGCCGTCTGCCGGTGCACGGTGGAGGTGTCCAGGCCGAACGCCTCGGCCAGTTCGCCGATGGACATGGGGCCCTCGATCGACAACCGGCTCAGCACCAGGTAGGCGCTACGTTCCAGATGGTCGGGCCGGCGTAGATGCGCGTTGAGACTGTGCCGCCCCAGCAGCATGGTTTCGAATTCGATCAGATGGGTCGGCTTGTCCATGGCGGGTGTCCTGCTCGTCTGCTGTTGCCCTCGGGCTCGGCGGGTGTCCCGCCAGTCGTTATACCACGTCGCCGGGAGTGTGTTGCATTCTACATATTAGTTGTATCGTACAACTTCGTTTCCCGCGGGCGGGCCCGTTGCGCTGCGGCGGCGCGACCTCCGATGGTCCGCCGCGGCGGGGTTCCGGCCCCCGCCACGAACGCTGCCGGATCGTGTTCGGTACGTCGCGGACCGGACGGAGCGGTACGGTTTTTCCGGTACATCCGTTCGGCAATGCGGCGCAGGCGCGGCGAGGACCGAGAAAACGGCTGGTCCCGTGGTGTGCGTGGTCGTATGCGGAACGCAGGAGTGCGATCGGAAAGGACTCGTCCATGGTGATCGACGCCGGATCAAGCCCAGCGACGCCCGAAGGCGGCCTGCCGGGCTCCCCGGGAGGCAGACCCGCGCTGCGCAAGCGCGGGATCGACTGGCTGGTCTTCGGGATCACCTCCATCGGTGCGGTGGCCTTCGTCCTGTGGGGTGCCATCGATCAGGACGGCCTGGCGCGGGTCGCCTCCAACGCGCAGTCCTGGGTGATCACCAATACCGGGTGGCTGTTCGTGCTGGTAGCCACCTCGTTCGTCGTCTATGTGATCTGGCTGGCCCTCAGCCGCTACGGCAAGATCCCGCTCGGCGCCGACGACGAGACGCCGGAATTCCGGACGGTGTCCTGGATCGCGATGATGTTCAGCGCCGGTATGGGAATCGGCCTGATGTTCTGGGGCGTCGCCGAACCGCTGACCCATTTCACCTCCCCGCCGCCGGGTACCGCCGAACCCGGGAGTCCGCAGGCGAGCGAGGTCGCGCTGGCCACCACGCTGTTCCATTGGACCCTGCACCCGTGGGCCATCTACGCGGTCGCCGGGCTCGCCATCGCCTACTCCACTTTCCGTCGCGGCCGCTCCCAGCTGTTCTCGTCGGTGTTCCGGCCGCTGCTCGGCCGGCGCGCGGCGGAAGGGCTGGGCGGTAAGGCCATCGATATGATGGCGATCTTCGCGACGCTGTTCGGTTCCGCGGCCTCGCTCGGCCTGGGCGCCCTGCAGATCGGCGCCGGACTGCAATTCAACGGCTATATCGACACCATCGCCAAACTCGGCCTGGTGCTGGTGATCACCGTGCTCACTGTCGCCTTCGTGGTCTCCGCGGTATCCGGAATCGCGCGCGGTATCCAGTGGCTGTCGAATATCAACATGGTGCTGGCCGTGGTGCTGGCGATTTTCGTCTTCGTCGCCGGACCCACCCTGTTCATGCTGAACTTCCTGCCCACCGCCCTCGGCGACTACATCGGTGAACTGCCGACCATGGCCTCGCGCACCGGTATCGCCGGGGGTGAGGAGATGGAGGCGTGGCTGTCGAGCTGGACCATCTTCTACTGGGCGTGGTGGATCTCCTGGACCCCCTTTGTCGGAATGTTCATCGCCCGGATCAGCCGCGGCCGCACCATCCGCCAGTTCGTGGCCGGTGTCCTGCTGGTGCCGAGCCTGGTGAGCCTGGTGTGGTTCGCGGTTTTCGGCGGCGCGGCGATCCGGCAGCAGAGCGAGAACCACGACCTGACCGAACCGGACGGCAGCGTGAACCCCGACTTCGCGCTGTTCCATCTGCTCGACGAATATCCGCTGACCTCGATCACCACGGTGGTGGTGATGATCCTGGTGGGTATCTTCTTCGTCTCCGGTGCCGACGCGGCCTCGATCGTGATGGGCACGCTGTCCGAGCGCGGCAGTATCGAACCGTCGCGGGTCACGGTGATCTTCTGGGGAACGGCCACCGGCGCCGTCGCGGCGATCATGCTGGTGATCGCCGATTCCGATGACCTGGGCGGCGCGCTGACCGGGTTACAGGCCCTCACCACCGTCGTCGCACTGCCGTTCATGCTCGTGATGGTGATGATGTGCGTATCGCTGTACCGCGATGTGCGCCGCGATCCGATCATCATGCGGGAGAACCTCGGTGTGGAACTCGTCGAGGGCGCCGTGGTACAGGGGACGGCCCTGCACGAAGGCGAGTTCGCGCTGGTCACCACGCCGGTCGAAACCGTGGACGACGACGAATCCGATCCCCGCGCGTAGCGCGCGGCGCATCCGCCCGGCACCGGACCCCGGCTTCGCGCACCGCGCGGGGCCGGGGTTCAGCGTCGCGGACCGCGGAAATCCAGGCAGGCGCGACCGGGCGGCGCCGGGCGGTGGGCTCGCGGCGCGCTGTTCTGCGTCGCCTCGATGTAGATGCTCAGCCCGGCGCTGAGCTTGCCGGCCAGGGCCTCGAGTTGATCGGGCGAGAGCGACTCGCCGAAGGCCGCCGCGGCGAGCAGTCGCTCCCGTACCTGTTCGAGGTTGAGCCGGGCGAACGGGATGGGCGCGAGTTCGGGCATGCGCGTCACGCTACCGCAAATCGAACATATTTTCGATAGCGGAAATCGGCCATTCCCGTGGTGTTCTGGAATCCGCTCGGACGTGGATCACCGCAGGTCCGAGTAGTCGCCCGGAGTGCGGCCGGGGCCGGGTGCATCGGCGCGCGCGGAACCGAAGGCGCGCGCCCGGCTCAGCCGATCACCGCGTTCATGATGGTGCCCGCGCTGGTGGCGACCACCCCGCCGATCATGGCCCCGGCCACCATTTTCGGCGATTCGAGGCCACCGCCGGACCATTTCTCCCAGGCGAACCGGCCACCGGCGTAGATGATCGCGCAGATGCCGGCGAGCAGAACGAACCAGGTCAGATACTGGACCAGCTGCAGGATCTTGTCCGCCAGGGGTGGCGCTTGGGGGGTGGGATTGCCGATTTGCGCCAGAAGCGTATCGGTGACGGCGGCCAGTATCATCTCGCAGCTCACTCTGTGTTCGGGGAGGGCGGGAACGCACACGCATCGTAACCGCTCGCCGGGATGGTCGCAGTAATCCCAGTTCCGGGTAGGGAACCGGGGGCACCAGCGGTTATAGCGCGAAAGACGATGCGCGGCAAGAACTTGCGCCGCGCCCGGCTGCGTCTGGATGATGGAGGTGGGGTCGCAGTACCCGCACACAGAGGTTAGGGAGCAGACGGTGAGCATCATCGCGGCGTCGGTGGTCGACGCGGTATCGGTATACGCACAGGTCAGCAATCCCACTCCGGAACCGCCGCCACTGGCGGACAAGATCATGGAGTTCGTCCGTTACGCGACCTGGCTGGCGATCCTGTCCGGAACGGTGAGCATTGTCTACGCCGGCGGCAAATTCGCCTGGGAGAAGTGGTCCGGCAGTTCGATGCAATCGCCGAAGATGGTGGCCGGGGCCATGATCGGCGGGGTGGTCGCCACCAGCGCGGGCACCATCATGAATACCGTGCTCACCATGTGAGAACAGCCGCGCCGACCGTGGCGGCAACGGTTCGGCTAATCCTCGGCGTATCCTGCAAGCGGTCCATTCGACGGCGATGAGCAGGGAGAATGCGCATGGGCGAGGTCCCGGCGGCGGTATCCGGTAGTTCGCGGCGTGGTCTCGCACCCGACCGGTTCCGGATGTCCCGGCGGTCGCTGCTGGGCCTGCTGGCGACAACCGGCCTGGCGGCCTGCGGAGGCACCGGCGACGATACCGAGATCACGCCGTCGGGCACCCCGGCCGATCGCCGCGAAGTGGCGTCCGACGCCTATGTTTTCGGCTACCCGCTCATGCTGATCGATACGATCCGCAGCCGCGCGCTGCAATACGGCTCGCCGAACCGCTTCCAGCACACCTCCACCCTGCCCGCGTCGAGTCAGCGCACCGTGATCCGCATCGACCTGGACAACCTGTTTTCGGTGGCCTGGCTGGATCTGCGGGAGGAACCGGTGCTGTTCGAAGTACCGCGGATCGAGGATCGGTACTGGGTGATGCAGGTTCTCGATGCCTGGTCCAACACCGCGTTCACGCCCACCAGCCTGCAACCCCAGGTCGAACCGGGTGCGTCCGCGCCGTTCACCTACGCCGTCACCGGGCCGGGCTGGAAAGGGGAGCTCCCGCCCGGCACGGTGCAGCTGCCGGTGCCGACGGTGGACGCCTGGCTGTACGGGCGGATCGAGGTGCGCGGCCCGGCCGATGTCCCGGCCGTGCGCGCGATCCAGTCCCGCCTGCGGCTGGCCCCGCTCAGCGCCTGGACCACCCCCGCCGCCGGGGAATCCGATTCGATTCCGGAGAACCAGGATTGGTCCGAATCGATCGGCCTGGGCCCCCTGCGGCAGATGCCGGCCCGCGAGTACTTCGAGCGCATGTGCGAACTCATGGAGGACAATCCGCCCGCGGCGGCCGACGAGCCCGCGATGCGGCGTTTCGCCACCATCGGTATCCGGCCCGGCGGCTCGCCCGAAGGGGTGAGCACGGGGGAACTCGATGCGGGCGTCGACGCGGCGAAACGTAAGATCGCGGCCTACGTGGATCCGGACAGCCAGTTGCGCAACGGCTGGGTGGTCGACCTCAATGTGGGCCGGTACGGCACGAACTATCTGTTGCGCGCGGCGACCGCGGACCGCGGAGTCGGCGCGAATCTGGCGGTGGTGGTGGTGTATCCGGCATTGTTCGGTGAGGCCGACGACGACGGCACCCCGCTGGAGTTCACCCTGCGGTTCCCGCCGGGGGAGGCGCCGCCGGTGGCCGCGTTCTGGTCGCTCACCGCCTACGACAACGAGGGTTATCTCGTGCCGAACGAAGCGGATCAGCACGTGGTCGGCCATCCGGTGGCGCCGGTGGTCGCGCCCGACGGATCGCTCGAGATCGCGGTCCAGGCCGCCGATCCGGGGCCGGGGGTGCCCCGGCAGAACTGGCTGCCCATCCCCGAGCAAGGGCAGTTCTCGCTGGTCATGCGCCTGTATGAACCGGACCAGCGAGTACTGGACAAGCAATGGTTCCCGCCGCCGCTCGAGCGCTGAGCAACCGCTGGACCGAACACGGTTACCCGACGGGTAGCCGGCCGGTGGGTCGCACAGCCACGTAGGTACTCAGATATTGGCGCCCTTGTCGCGGTTACACCCGCGGCACAGGATCTGCAGGTTGGCGGCGCTGGTGGCGCCGCCGCGGCTGAGCGGGATGATGTGGTCGAACTCCAGGTAGTGGCCCTCCCCGCATTCCACGCAGCGGCCGCCGTCGCGCTGCCACACCTCGGCCTTGACCTCCTGCGGGATACTGCGCGAATCACGCTGTCCCGGAGCCAGTACCAGCCGTTTCGCGATCCGCAACGCGCCCTCGAGCGTGGCGGCGAGATATTCCGGATCGGCCACGGCGAAACTCGCGCCTCCACGCGCCGAGGTGGCCGCGACGACCACCGTGCCGTTGTCGGCCGCCACCGAGACGATCCGCGACCACGGAAGTTCCACGCCCGCCCCGGACCCCACGAACCGTAACTTCTTGGTGCTCACGATCAAGCGGCCGTCGGTGTGTTTGGGGCCGCGGGCCAGTTCCCGGATATGGGTGGCGCCGATATCGAGATAGACCAGTTCCTCGGCATCCAGATGCAGATCCGGGGTGCGCACCGTGGGCAGATCACCCTCCCGCAGCCGCGACAGAGCCCGGCCCCGCACCATCCGGGCGCGCAGCTCGTCGATCGGCCGGCCCGCCAGGCCCAGTTCGGTGACGGCATGGTCGAAATCGTCGTATTCCTGCGCCGAGATCTGCCCGTCGGCGAAGGCGAAGGCGACCCGCCGCTCCACGTACTGCCACGCCTCCGGCCGCAGCGCCGCCCGGCCGGCCGACTCCTCGATCCGCTGATACCGCAGCGATGCCCACAGCGCCTCCCAGTCGGTACCCCGCGGCCCCGATGCGGCGAGCACGCGGACGGCGCGGGTATGCCAGTGGATCAGGAACTCATCGATCTGCGCGGCGCAGGCGGCGCACGGATGATGCCCGCCGAAGACGCGGCGCCGGCGGCGGACTCCGCAGCGGTCGCAATCGTGCGGATGCGGGCGGGCGGTGGGCCGGGTGTCGCCGGTCCAGCTCTCGCCGTCCCACCAGCGGAACACGGTCGGGTCGGTGGGGTCGCGGTACCAGTCCGCACGACCCGCCCCGGGCGGCGGTTCCACGGGCGTGGGTTCGGGCACGGTGAGCCGGCGCAGCGTCACGGTGCCCGGTGTGCGCCGGCCGGGTTGCGGTTCGGCGAAACGATCCCAGGGCGCGGGCGCCGTGCCCGCGCCGGTCCGCTCGTCGAGCCGGTAGTGGGCGTTACCGGGATGCGCCTCGGGTACCCGGTGCGCATCGCCGGCGGCCGGCCCGTTGTGGCGCACCGCGGCTCCTGCCTCCGCGGCGGCGTCCGGGTCGCCACCCGCCCCGCGAAACGGTTGCTCCCGCGGACCCGGCCCGTTGCCCCGGCCGGCGAAATGCGCTGCTGCGCGTATGCCCGGGCCGGGTGCAGCATCGGGCGGGGTCTCGGCGCCGGCCACACCGGGGCGAGACCCGCGGTGCCCGGGCTCGGCGTGCCGGGCAGCGGGTTGTGCCGGCCCGGCGGATTCGCCGGTCCCGCGTGCGCCGGAGCGCGTTCTCCGCTCCGGGTCGGCATTCCGGATCGCCGGGCCCGCCGGCGCCTGGGGTTCCGGACCGTCGGTGCGGGCGACCGTGCGCGCCGGCTCGCCGCTGTCGTGTGGCGGGCCGCTGTGGGCTGTCCGCGGCGGCCTGGTGAGAACAGCGGTGCCCGTCTCGGCTCCGGAATTGCTCTCCTCGTGTGCGTCTGTGCCGGGCTCCCGTCCACCGTCCGAGTTCGTCGCAGGGAGGCCGGGGGTGCGGTCCGCCGGGGTGGTCGGCCGGTGTGCGGTCGGTACGCCGTCCGGCATACCCGGCGCGGGATCGTCGACCTCGATACCGAACTCCGTCACCAGGCCCGCCATTCCGGAGGCCCAGCCCTGGCCGACGGCGCGGAAACGCCAGCCCCCGTCGCGGCGGTAGAACTCGCCGAACATCATGGCCGTCACCGCCTCGGTATCGGTGACGGCGAACCGGGCGACCGGCCCGTCCACGGCGTACACGGTGAGACACAGGTCGTCGAGCCGGGTGAAATCGGCGTCCTCCAGTGACCCCGACACCACGATCCGGTCCACCTCGGCTTCGGTCCGCGGCAGCGAGACGCTGAGCCGGGCCGTACCGGGGGCGGGATCCTGGTCCAGCGTGACGGCCTGGGAGATGTGCCGGGGCGCGTTGTAGAAGACCAGATCCTTGTCGTCGCGTACCGTCCCGGCGGCCGCCAGCAGCAGGGCGTGCGCGTCCACCACATGTTCGGACCGCCAGGAAATCACTACGGCCAGAAGAGATGTCGGTATCGGCGTATTGGCGCCCTTGCTCAGTTCCATTGTCGTCGCACTATGCCATGCGCTGCCGACACGCCCGCAGGCGCGCAGGTCATGGCGTTGTCCGGGGTGGATGCGGCAGAGTTGTCCCATGCCCGATCCGGTACAGCCGGGGAACAAGAGGTCAGCGAACCGGCCGGGGGCGCGCCGGGTGCCCACGCCCGCCGATGTGCTCGCCGCCGCGCAGTCGGCGGTGGACGCCGCGCAATCGGCCGCCGGGCAGGCGCTGGAGGCCGCGCAACTCACTGCCGGCCAGGCTTTCGATACGGCGGTACGGCTACCACCGGCCTCGGCGCAGCTGGCCGCGCAACTACCCGATCTGCTGGAGAATCTGTCCTCCGCCATCGACCGGCTCAATGCCACGGTGGACCGCCTCGACCGCACACTCGCCCTCGCCGACCCCGCCTTCGCCGCCTACGACCGGCTGCTGCCCCGGTTGGAGGCGTTGATCGCGCTGGGTGAGGATCTGTTCGGGGCGCTCGCCCGGCTACCCGGGGTGAGCCGGCTCGGCCGGATCACCGGTATCGTCGCGCCCGACCTGCCCGAACCCGAACCGGAACCGCCCCGGAAGCGGCCGCGTAGGAAAACCTGATCGTGGTGGTCAGCGCGGGTCGACGGCGTGACCGTTGTAGGGGGTGTCGTGCGCGGTGCGGTCGTGGACCGGCCGGACCAGGACTTCCTCGTCCTCGAAGGTGATCTGTGCGTTCCGGGCCGCGTTGAGCAGCACCAGCACCAGTTGATCGGCCACCCGCTGCGCGGCCGCGCCGTCGGGATAGCGGCCGAGCACCCGTGCGCTGGGCCCGACCGCGCCGGTGCCCCGGTCGTAATCCCAGTTCCCGCTGCCGGTGGCCACCGCCAGCCGGGCGACCACCTCGGCCGTGCCCGTACCGTCGTGCGCGGCCTGCACCGCCTCGATCCCGATTTCGATGATCTGATCGGCCCGAAGCCAGTCCCCACCATGTGTTTTCACCCAGAGCTGTGCCATCGCTCCATTGTGGCGCTGTTCGCGGTGTCCGGCCGGGTGTTTCTCCCGGGCCGCCGCCTGGTTCCGCGGCTGCTGCTGCGCGACGCTGCCGGGCGCGGCTGCCGGTGTTGTGCGGTGCTCGTCGCCTGCCGCCGGGGATGGTTACCGGTGTCCGGCGGGAACACCGGTCGGGGGGGGGGGGGGGCCCGCGGGGGCCGCGGGCCCCCCCCCGGGCACCCCCCCCGGCGGGGGGGGGGGGTTGTGGGTTTTGTGGGG
>NZ_JARWPM010000398.1 GCF_029869215.1 Nocardia carnea | reverse complement strand
GGGCGAGGGCGCGGCCGGACGGGCCCAGCCCGACTACGCAGATATCGAACTCATTGTCGGTACTGGCTGACATGTCCTGCATTCAACAGTGTTTTTGGCGCGCTGGCGCGCGCGGGGGTTTGGGCCCCATTGTGGCCAACGTTTTACCCCCCGAAAAACGCGCGGGCCCCCGGGGGGTGCGCCCCCTTGGGCCCCGGCTGCCCCCACCCCACCCCGGCGCGGGGGGCGATCCCCACCGCGCGCTCACTGCGGGCACGGGCCAAACCCTCCAAGGGCCTCGTAAGACTCGGCACCGCCGTCGTCGCGTTGGGTTTCGGGGTTATGCGAACCGCTGAGAGCCTCGTAAGAC
The DNA here is from genome assembly GCF_029869215.1 of Nocardia carnea. GTDB lineage: Bacteria > Actinomycetota > Actinomycetes > Mycobacteriales > Mycobacteriaceae > Nocardia > Nocardia carnea_B. The sequence continues at coordinate 8,349 of NZ_JARWPM010000398.1, read as the reverse complement.
TCGGCACCGCCGTGGCCCCGTTGGGTTTCGGGGTTATGCGAACCGCTGAGAGCCTCGTAAGACTCGGCACCGCCGTGGTCGCGTCCGGTTCCGGGGTTGTGTGAACTTCCAACGGCCTTGCTGGACTCGGCACCGGGCACCTTCGGTTCGGCGTGCGGCGAGTCTTCGAAGGCTTCGCCTGTCTCGGCTCCTTCGCTGGTCAGGTGGGGCGAGGCGAATCGCATCAGCGGGGTACCCGGGGGAGTTTCAGGCCCGCGGAGGCGACGAGCTCGCGCATCACTTCGTTGACGCCGCCGCCGAAGGTCACCACGAGGTTCTGCTTCGTCCGGCGGTCGAGCCAGGTCAGCAGTTCCGCGGTGGCCGGGTCGGACGGGTCGCCGAACCGGCCGATGACCTCTTCGGCCAGCCGGCCCGCTTCCTGGAGCGATTCGGTGGAGAAGATCTTGGTCGCCGAGGCGTCCGCGATGACCTGCGACTGGTCGGTGCCCGGATCCTCCGCGGTGGCCGCCACCTGCCAGTTCAGCAGTTCGTTGAGGCGGGTCATGGCGTGGATGCGGCCCAGCGCGCGCTGGGCCTCGGGTTCGTCGAGGATCGCCCGGGGCCGGGCCCAGTCGCGGACCTTGTCGTAGAGCTGTTCGATCTTGCCGGACGGGCCGAGGCTCACCCGCTCGTGGTTGAGCTGCGTCGTGATCAGCCGCCAGCCCTTGTTCTCCTCGCCCACCAGCATGCTCGCCGGAACGCGGACGTTGTCGAAATAGGTGGCGTTGGTGTGGTGGGCGCCGTCGGCGGTGATGATCGGGGTCCAGGAGTAGCCCGGATCGGAGGTATCGGCGATCAGGATGGTGATCCCGCGGTGCCGCGATTCCACCGAACCGGTCCGGCAGGCCAGCCAGACGTAATCGGCCTCGTGCGCGCCGGTGGTGAAGATCTTCTGGCCGTTGACGACCCAATCGCCGGCATCGTCTTTGACCGCGCTCGTCCGTAAGGCCGCGAGATCGGTGCCGGCTTCCGGTTCGGAATAACCGATCGCGAAATGGATATCACCGGCCAGGATCCCGGGCAGGAACTTCTCTTTCTGTTCCTGAGTGCCGAACTGCTGCAGGGTAGGACCGACGGTCAGCAGGGTGACCAGCGGCAGCGGAACATCCGCGCGGGACGCCTCGTTGTAGAAGATCTGCTGTTCCACCGGGCCGAAACCCTGGCCGCCGTATTCCTTCGGCCAGCCGACACCCAGCCAGCCGTCGCGGCCCATCCGGCGCACCACGGCGCGGTAGGCGTCGCCGTGCCGGTTGACCGACATTTCGGCGGCCTCCTCCGGGGTGACGAGATCGGCGAAATAGGCGCGCAGGTCGTCGCGGAGTTTGCGTTGTTCGCTGGTCAGATCGATGAACACCCTGCCCCCAATCGTTCGAGCCGCAGCGCGGCGCCGCCCAGCCAGCGGGCGAGGTCTTTGGACTGTGAGTAGTAGCGGTGCATGGAGTGCGTGACATCCACTCCGATACCGCCGTGCAGGTGGTGACATTTCTGCATGGCGCGTGGCAGTTCCGCGGCCACGGTGTAGGCCAGCACGTTCAGATCGTCGTCGATCCGATGCTGCTGTTCGGGAGTTGCGGCCTCCTGCCCCAGCGCCCAGTTCGCGGAAACCGCCGCGACGTGCAGCGTACGCGACACCACGTACAGATCGGCGATCTGCTGGGCCACCGCCTGGAACTCCGCCAGCGGCCGGTTGAACTGGTGCCGGGTGCCCACATGGGTGGCGGTGAGTTTGACCGCGCCGGAGAGCAGTCCGTCGGCGGCGGCGCCGATGGCGGCGAGGACGCACCGGTGCAGACGCGGGCCCGCGTCGGGCAGCAGCCGGTCGGCCGGGATCGTGACCCCGTCCAATTTCACCGAGAATTCGGGCAGTTCCCCGGATACCGCGGACGGTGCGAAAGACAATCCGGAGGAGTTCGAATCCACAATGGCCACCCCGGATTCCGTGGTCACCAGAATCCAGCGAGCCTGATCCGCGCAGGGCACCGCCACCTTGTAGCCGGTGATCCGCACCGAATCGCCGGAGATCTCGGCCTTGGTCGTGGGCTCGGTGGTCAGCGGCGCACCGGGTTCGCTGACGGCCGCGGTGAGTACCGCGCCCTCCGCGACGGCCGGGAACACCTCCGCGGCCACGTTCTCGGGTACCGCGCCCAGCAGCGGCAGGACGCCGAAGCCCAGGGTGGGCAGTGCGGGTGCGGCAACGGCATCGGTGGCCAGTTCGGTCAGCAGCACCGATACCGCGTCGATGCCCATATCGTCGCCGCCGAACCGCTCCGGTAGCGCGACCGACAGCAGGCCCGTGGCCGCCAGTTTCGGCCACAGTTCGCTGTCGCGCGCCGCCTCCCGCTCCAGGAGTCCGACGACGACCTCGGCCACCGCCTCCTGAGCTTCGTCTCGGGTGAAGTCCACGTTCTGCTCTCCAGTCGTCGCACGAACTAACCGGCCGCGTCCCGGGGCAGGCCCAGGATCCGCTCGGCGGCCACGGTCAACAGGATCTGCTCGGTGCCGCCCGCGATCGACAGACAGCGGGTGAGCAGGAATTCCGAGGTGTCCTCGGTCGTTCGCGCGCCGGCCGGGCCGGCGACCTGTACCGCGAACTCGGCGACCGCCTGCCGGTGCCTTACCCCCACCAGCTTGCGCACACTGCTCTGCGCGCTCGGGTCGGCGCCGGCCAGGATCCGCACCGCCGCCCGCTGCTCCAGCAGCAGGCCGGCGATCGCGTCGGCGACGAAACCGCCCAGCCGGTCGTTGATGAGCTCCGAACCCCGGCCGGTGGCGGGCAGTTTGGCGATCAGTTCCTCCAGCGCCGGGCCGATCCCGTTACCGCTCATGGCGACCCGTTCCGCCGAGAGCGTGGACCGCGCGATCTTCCAGCCGTTGCCCAGCGCGCCGACCACACAGTCGTCGGGCACGAAGACCTCGTCGAGGAACACCTCGCTGAACCGCGCCTCGCCGGTGATCTGCACCAGCGGCCGGATATCGATCCCGGCACTGCGCATATCGACCAGGAAGTAGCTGATGCCCTTGTGTTTCGGCGCGGCCGGATCGGTGCGGGCCAGGCAGATCGCCCAGTTCGCCTCCTTGGCCAGCGAGGTCCACACCTTCTGACCGCGCAGGATCCAGCCGCCCTCGGTGCGTTCGGCGCTGGTGCGCAGCGCGGCGAGGTCGGAACCGGCGCCGGGTTCGCTGAACAGCTGACACCAGACCACCTCACCGCGCAGGGTCGGCCAGGCGAAACGTTCGATCTGCTCGGGTGTTCCGTGCTGCAGCAGGGTCGGGACGGCCCAGCCGCCGATGGTCAGATCCGGTACCGGCACGCCCGCCCGGCGCAGTTCCTCGGAGATCACCAGACCGGTCATCGGGTCGGCCGCGCGGCCGTAGGGCTTCGGCCAGTGCGGCATGATCAGGCCGGCTTCGGCGAGCGCGGTGCGCTGCCGGTCGGCCGGCAGGGCGGCGATCCGCGCGACTTCGCCGGCGAGTTCGCCGGCGGCGGCGCCTGTCTCGCTACCGGCCGCGGCCGCGTCGGCGAAGACACGGTCGGCACCGGTGGTGCGCCGCTGTCCGGCGCGGGTCAGTTCAGTGACCCGGCCGCGCCAGTACGCGCCACCGCCGAGCAACTGGCTCAGGGCCACGGCCCGCCGCAGGTAGAGGTGTGCGTCGTGTTCCCAGGTGAAGCCGATACCGCCGAGTACCTGGATGCAGTCCTTGGCGGTTTCCACCGCGGCGTCGAGGCTGATGGCCGCGGCGATGGCCGACGCGATCGGTAGTTCGGCGGCCCCGGAATCCACCGCGGCGGCGGCATCGGCGGCCACCGCGCGGATGAGCTCGGTGCGGCACAGCATCCAGGCACAGATATGTTTCACGGCCTGGAACGAGCCGATCTGCCGGCCGAACTGTTCGCGGACCTTCGCGTAATCGACCGCGGTCTCCAGGCACCAGCCGGTGACGCCCGCGAGTTCGGCGACGGCCAGCGCGACCAGCAGATCCTCCACGGCGTACGCGGGCGCGAAAACCGCGGCGGTGACCCCGGTGCAGCGCACCCGGGCCAGCGGCATCGCCAGGTCGAGCGGTTCCAGTGATTCGAGTTCCACCCCGGCCGCGTCCGGTGGCACCAGGCACCAGCGCCGGCCGTCGGCGGTGTCCACCGGCAGCAGCAACGCGGTACCGGCGGCGGCGCCGAGCACCGATTCCCAGGTTCCGGACAGCGTTCCCGCGGCCGGATCGAGTACCGGGACGGCCGCTCCGGGCTCGCTATCCGCGGGGGCCACCGTATCCAGTGCGACGCCACACGGCTGGTCCTCGGCCAGCGCACCGCCCGTCACCAGTCCGGCCACCGCGGTGGTGAGTACCGGCCCGCCGACCAGGTCGTGCGCCGCCTGTTCGAGGAAAACGGCCAGATCGGTCACCGATCCGCCCGCACCGCCCGCCGCTTCGGCCACCGCGACGTGGAAGATTCCGAGTTCGGTCAGCGTTGGCCAGTACGAACGCCAGAAACCGGTGGTATCGGCCCGCATTGTTGCAATCGGTTGCGCTGCTGCGGCCCATCCGCTCATCGACTGTTGAACGGCTTTATGCTCGTCAGTGGTGGCGATGGTCACAGTCCATACCGCCTTTCCGGCGTGACTCCCACACCTAGAACATGTTCTAATATCCACGGCGGGCGGAAGTCAAGACATGGCGCCGACCGGCCGCCACCGCGCCCCGAACACGTCACGGAAAGGACTCCGCTCCATGGCAAGCCCCTCCCGTTCCCAGCCCGGCGACTCGGACGCGACTCCGGTCGCGCCCGTCACCACGCTGCGGGAGGACGAGCTGAGCTCGGCGGCTCAGCGCGAGCGGCGCAAGCGGATCCTGGACGCCACCCTGGCCCTGGCCTCGAAGGGCGGCTACGACGCCGTGCAGATGCGCGCCGTCGCCGAACGGGCCGACGTCGCGGTGGGCACCCTGTACCGGTACTTCCCGTCCAAGGTGCACCTGCTGGTCTCGGCCCTGGCCCGGGAGTTCGAACAGTTCGAGGGCAAACGCAAACCGCTGGCCGGCCAGTCGCCGGAAGAGCGGATGCACACACTGCTCGCCCAGATCACCCGGATGATGCAGCGCGACCCCCTGCTCACCGAAGCGATGACCCGCGCCTTCATGTTCGCCGACGCCTCGGCCGCCGCCGAGGTCGACCGTGTCGGCAAGGTGATGGACCGGGTTTTCGCCCGCGCCATGAACGACGGCGAACCCACCGACCGCCAGCTCGCCATCGCCCGCGTGATCAGCGATGTGTGGCTGTCGAATCTGGTTGCCTGGCTCACCCGCCGGGCGTCGGCCACCGATGTCTCCGAACGTCTGGAACTGACCGTCGACCTGCTGCTCGGCAAACGCTCCTGAGGGAATACCGGCGCTCATCCGGCGGCCGGTAGGCAGGCTCGGCCACCGCCACGATCCGCGCGGGCCGCGCAGGCACCCGCCCGCACTTCCCGCCGAATCGGATGGGGGATGATGACACAGTATTGTCATGCGCGCCCCCTCTTAACGAAAACTCCGATCAATAGGTTGGATGCGTGAGCGCACAGGATCTGCCATTGGAACTCCGCCGCGCGCTGGCGACGGTCGCGCGCGTGCCTCGGCTGCTGGTCGCATCGGATTACGACGGGACGCTCGCGCCCATCGTCTCCGATCCGTCCAAGGCGTACCCGCACGGTGAATCCGTGCGGGCCTTACGCGCGCTGGCCGGTCTCACCGGCACCACGGCCGCGGTCATCTCCGGTCGCGCCCTGCGCGATTTGGCCGCGCTGTCGCGGTTACCGGTCGAAGTGCAGTTGATCGGCAGCCATGGCTCGGAATTCGATGTGGGTTTCGTCCATGCCATCGACAACGACGCCCGGAAACTGCTGGACGAAGTGGTCGTGGCCATGCACAAGATCGCGGCGGAGAACGCCGGGGTCGCCGTCGAAACCAAACCCGCCAGTGTCGCGCTGCATGTGCGCAATGCGGCGCCGGAGGTCGGTCGCCGGGCGCTCGACCAGGCCCGCCAGGGCCCGGCGTCCTGGGTGGGTGTTCAGGTCACCGAGGGTAAGGCCGTGATCGAGCTGGCCGTCGTCCCCACGGACAAGGGCTCCGCGCTGAGCACCGTGCGGCATCAGGAGAGCGCGTCGGCCGCGGTGTTCTTCGGTGACGACGTCACCGACGAGAAGGCGTTCCGGGTGCTGTCCGGGCCGGATATCGGAATCAAGGTCGGTGAGGGCGAATCGCTGGCCAAATACCGGGTGGACAGCACCGAGGCCGTCTCGCACGCCCTGGCCTTCCTGCTGGAGGAACGCCGCACCTGGCTGGCCGGCGCCAGCGCGCCGCCGATCGAACGCCTCAGCATGCTGGCCAGCCCGCGTTCGCTGGCGCTGCTGACCCCGGACGCCACGGTCACCTGGTTCTGCCACCCGGAACCGGATTCGGCGGCGGTGTTCGCGCATCTGCTCGGCGGGATCGACGCGGGTCATTTCTCGATCGCCCCGCAGCGACCGGGCCTGCCGCTGTCCCAGCGGTATATCGACAGCACGATGACCGTGGAAACCCGCTGGGCGAAACTGTCGGTCGTCGACTACCTCCCCCACGATGTGGACCCCGCCCGCACCGACCTCACCCGCGTGATCACCGGTACGGCACCGGCCGAGGTGACCTTCGCGCCACGGCCCGAATTCGGCCAGGTGCCGGTATCCATCGAGGTCGAACGCGACGGCCTGCGGGTCTGGGGCACCAACGACCCGGTGGTACTGCGCTCCCCCGGCGTCGCCTGGGAGATCCACAGCGACGGTGTGCACGATTCGGCCACCGCCGTCGTCGATCCCTCCCAAGGCCCGGTGGTATTGGAACTGCGCTGCGGTTCGAAGGACCTCGGCCCGGCGGCGACCAGCGAACCGGAACGCCGCCGGATGGCGGAACTGTACTGGTCGGAATGGGCGCGGACACTGGACCTGCCCGCCCTCAAACCCGACCTGATGAAGCGCTCGGCGCTCACCCTGCGCGGTCTGGTGCACGCCCCGTCCGGGTCGATCCTGGCGGCTGCCACCACCTCGCTGCCGGAGGATATCGGCGGCGTCCGCAACTGGGACTACCGCTACTGCTGGCTGCGCGACGCCGCGCTCACCGCCAGCGCCCTGGTCTCGCTGGGATCGCTGGGTGAAGCCGAACAGTATCTGGACTGGGTACACCGGGTGCTGGAAACGCTGCCCGGCCCCGAACGGCTGCACCCGCTCTACACCATCTACGGCGAGACGCTGCCGCCCGAGGCCGTGATCGACCAGTTGCCCGGGTATGCCGGGTCGCGGCCGGTCCGCGTCGGCAACGCCGCGAATATGCAGGTTCAGCTGGACGTGTTCGGCCCGATCGTGGACCTGATCACCACCCTCTCCCATGCCCGCGAAAAGCAGGGCATCACCGACCCGCGCAAGGTCCTGCCGGACGCGGACTGGGAGCTGGTCCATGCCATGGTGTCGGCGGTCCAGCGCCGCTGGACCGAACCCGACCACGGCATCTGGGAGATCCGCGGCAACCCGCGCCACCACGTGTATTCGAAGGTGATGGGCTGGCTCACGGTGGATCGCGCCCTCACCCTGGCCGAGAAGTTCGACCGCCCTGTCGACGCCGACTGGGTCACGCTGCGGGAAACCATCGCCGAAGAGGTGAAAACGAAGGGCTGGAACGACGAAGTGCAGTCCTACACCGCCGCCTACGACGGCACCGACCTGGACGCGGCGACACTGCACATCGGACTCAGCGGCCTGATCGATCCCTCGGACCCGCGTTTCGCGGCCACCGTGGTGGCGACCGAGGCCGAACTGCGCAGCGGCTCGACGGTCTACCGCTACCACCACGACGACGGATTGCCCGGCGGTGAGGGCGGGTTCCATCTCTGCGCGGCCTGGCTGGTGGAGGCCTATCTGCTGATCGGCCGGCGCTCGGACGCGGAGGCGCTGTTCACCCAGCTGGTGAATGTGGCGGGCCCCACCGGCCTGCTCAGCGAGGAATACGACCCGGTCGCGGAACGTTCCCTCGGAAATCACCCGCAGGCGTACAGCCACCTGGGCCTGCTCCGCTGCGCCCAGCTACTGGGGGCCTGAGAGACCTCGGCGGGCGCACCAGCGCCGGTGCCGAGTCTTACGAGGCCCTTGGAGGGTTCGGCCCGTGCCGGCGGGGAGGGCGGGGGGGGGTTGGGGGGGGGCGCGGGGGGGGGGGGGGGGGCGCCGGGGGGGGGGGGGGGGGGGGCGGGCCGGTGGGGGGGGCCGCCCCGCCGGCCGCGGGGGGGGGCGGGGGCCCGGCGGGGGGAAGTTATAA
>NZ_JARWPM010000397.1 GCF_029869215.1 Nocardia carnea | reverse complement strand
CCCCCCCCCGCCCGGGGGGGGGCCGCCCCCGGGGGGGGGGGCGGGGGCGGCGGTTCGCCCCCCGCCGCGCGGCCCCCGCGCGGCAGCACCACGCCCGGGGCCGCCAACCCCCCCCCCCCCACCCGCCCCCCCCCCCCCGCGACGCGATCTAACGCTGCGCGACCAGCCGGTTCACGCTGGCGATCATCGCGCGCACCGAGGATTCGGCCCCGTCGGTGGCCAGGGCAACGCCCCAGCCGCGGCGGCCGTCGAACTCGCATTGCACGAAGGTGGCGGTGCCCACGGCGGTCCGGCGCTGATGGAACCGCAGGATCTCCACGGGATAACCGGCCTCGTAGAGCGCCGAGGTCATGGCCGCGATGGGGCTGCCGGCGGCCACCACGGAACGAGACCACCCCGGGAATTCGAGGGTGGCGGTGAACGCGCCGCCGCGCGCACCGGTGGAGGACCAGCCGGCGAGGCGGATCGGACCGGCACATTCGCCGTAACGTTCGTGGAATTGGGCCGCGCTCAGCTCGGCGCATTCGGCGCGCAGGCTGCGTGGGGCGGCGGTGGTCAGGGCGTCGTTTTCCAGAGTCAGTGTGGTCATGAGCACGTAGGTCTTCCCAGAGAAGGTCGGCAGGTTGGGGGGACCAGCAAAATCGAGAAAAGGGGCCCGCAGCGAGGGGGCCGGTCCGAATCAGACCCCGCTACGGCGGGTTACTACTACGGCAAGTACCCGACGGGCCGGCTCCGCGGTGCGCGCGAGCAGCACCGCACCCTCGCGGTCTGCGAGAATCGGCGCGGCGCATAGGCCATCGGCGGGGATTTGCACGGGTTCGAGGATAAAGACTCACCGGGCGGTTGGCAACCACGACGCGCGGCGGTTTCGTGCTACCGCGGAGTAGTGTTTCCGCTGGTCACCGGCGCGTAACCCGGAATTACCCGACACGCGCGGTGACGAACCAGACTGCACCGCCCGCGCCCGGTTGCTCCGGGTAACAGCCCTGATGCTGGGTGTTGGTGGCATCGCAGCGGTCCTCAGCCGTCGGCGCCTCTCCTCGAGAGATACAGCACCGCGACGAGCAGGAAGAGCCGGGCCGCCCACGCTTGCTCTTCTTCCGCCCCCGGCGGCTTCGCCGATGCGGCTGCGGCCGGCGACCGCGCGGTCTCCGGGCTACGGACCTGGCGCCGCTTCCCGGGTGGGCATCGGCGGCCGAGGCTCGCCCGGCATATCGGCGCCGGAGGTGAGGCAGGGGGTTCAGTGCGCGGCGGCGTCCCAGCTGCGGCCGATACCGACCGAAACACTCAGCGGCACAGACAGTTCTATCGCCGAGGACATTTTGTCGCGGACGAGTTCGCCTAGCTGTTCCTGCTCGCCCGGGGCCACTTCGAACACGAGTTCGTCGTGGATCTGCAGCAGCATCCGGGACCGCAGGCCCGATTCCGACAGCGCCCGGTGCACATCGATCATCGCGACCTTGATGATGTCGGCGGCGGTGCCCTGGATGGGGGCATTGAGCGCCATACGCTCCGCGGATTCGCGGCGCTGCCGGTTGCTGTGATCGAGGTCCGGCAGGTAGCGGCGGCGGCCGAACAACGTCTGCGTGTAGCCGACCTTGCGGGCCTGCTCGACGACGGCGTGCAGGTAGTCGCGGATTCCGCCGAACCGGGCGAAGTAGATGTCCATCTGCTCCTTGGCCTCCTGCGTGCTGATCTTCAGCTGCGCGGACAGGCCGTAGGAGCTGAGACCGTAGGCCAGGCCGTAGGACATGGCCTTGATCCGGCGGCGCAGTTCCGGGGAGACCTCCGAAATCGGGATGTCGAACGCCTTGGACGCGACGAAACTGTGCAGGTCTTCGCCCGAGTTGAAGGCCTCGATCAGGCCTTCGTCGCCGGACAGATGCGCCATGATGCGCATCTCGATCTGGCTGTAGTCGGCGGTCATCAGCGATTCGTATCCGGGGCCGACGACGAAGGTGTCCCGGATCATGCGGCCGGTATCGGTGCGGATGGGAATGTTCTGCAGATTGGGTTCGGTGGACGACAGCCGGCCGGTGGCGGCGATGGTCTGGTTGAAGGTGGTGTGGATCCGGCCGTCGTCGGCGACGGATTTCAGCAGCCCGTCGACGGTGACCTTGAGGCGGGTGGCGTCGCGGTGCGCGAGCAGATGCCGCAGGAATTCGTGCTGGGTTTTCTCGTACAGCGATTCCAACGCGTCCGCGTCGGTGGTGTAGCCGGTCTTGGTGCGTTTCGTCTTGGGCATATCGAGTTTCTCGAACAGCACCACCTGTAGCTGTTTCGGCGAACCGAGGTTGATCTGTTCCCCGATCACCCCGTACGCGGCATTCGCGGCCTCGCTGACCTTATCGGCGAATCGGCGTTGCAACTCCCCGAGCTGATCGGTATCGACCGCGATACCGGCGTCCTCCAGTTCGGCGAGGACCCCGAGCAGCGGTAGTTCCATCTCGTCCAGCAACGGCCGGGATTCGATCTTGCCGAGTTCCTCGTCCAGCGCGCCGGCCAGATCGGCCACGGCGCGGGCGCGCAGCATCTCCCCCTGCGCGAGTTCGGTATCGACCGCGTCCTCGGTGTCCAGCAGCGAAAGTTGCGGGGTGGCTTCGGTTTCGGTGCGCAGTTCGCGATGCAGGTAGCGCAGCGACAGATCGTCGAGATTGAAGCTGCGCTGCCCGGGCCGCACCAGATACGCCGCGAGCGCGGTATCGCTGCTGAGACCGGCGAGCGTCCAGCCGCGACCGCGCAGGGCGTGCAGCGCGCTCTTCGCCTCGTGCAATGCCTTGGCAGGGGCGGGATCGGCCAGCCACGCCGCGAGCGCCGTCTCGTCTTCGGCGGTGAGGGCGGTGACATCGATATACGCGGATTCGCCGTCCGCGGCGGCGATCGCCAGGGCGCGCACGTCCCCGGCCGCCGGGACACCGTTCCCGGCCAGCGAGAGTCCGTGCCGGGCACCGGCTGTCGCGTGCTCGGCGAGCCAATCCGCGACACTGCCCGGCTCCAGCGTCTGCCCGCTGATCTCGAAGCCCGATTCGGCTTCGACGGTGGGCGGGGCCAGGGTTTCGAACAAGCGGTCGCGCAGGACCCGGAATTCCAGATCGTCGAACAGCTGATGGATCCGCTCCCGGTTCCACGCGCCCTGGGCGAGCTGATCGGGGGTGTAGGGCAGCGGGACGTCACGAACCATCTCGGTGAGCTGCCGGTTGAGTACCACGCTGCTCAGATTGGCGCGCAGGGCGTCACCGACCTTGCCCCGGACCTCGTCCACCTTGTCGACGAGGGTGTTCAGATCGCCGTACTCGCGGATCCATTTGGCGGCGGTCTTCTCGCCCACACCGGGGATACCGGGCAGGTTGTCGCTCGGGTCGCCACGCAGTGCCGCGTAGTCGGGGTACTGCGACGGGCTCAGCCCGTACTTCTTGTCGACCTCCTCCGGGGTGAACCGGGTGAGATCGGAGACACCCTTGCGCGGGTACAGCACGGTGACGTTCTCGTTCACCAGCTGGATGGCATCACGATCCCCGGTGACGATGAGCACCCGGTACCCCTGCGGGACCGCCTGGGTGGTGAGGGTGGCGATGATGTCGTCGGCCTCGTAACCCTCGATCGCCATCACCGGAATACCCAGCGCGCCCAGCACCTCTTTGGTGAGCTCCACCTGGCCGCGGAATTCGTCCGGGGTTTTCGACCGGTTCGCCTTGTACTCGGGGTACGCGTCCACCCGGAAGGTCTGCCGGGAGACGTCGAAGGCCGCGGCGACGTGGGTGGGCTTCTCGTCGCGCAGCAGGTTGATCAGCATGGCGGTGAACCCGTACACCGCATTGGTGGTCTGGCCGGTGACGGTTTGGAAGTTCTCCGCGGGCAGGGCGAAGAACGCGCGGTAGGCCAGTGAATGCCCGTCCAGTAGCAGCAGCGTGGGCCGCGTTTCCGGAGACCCGGAGGCGGCGGGGGCGGAGGTGCTGGGCTGCGCGGTGGTCGGTGGGGTCACACCCGGAGAGTCTAGGGACTACCACCGACACCGCGTCCACGGACTACTCCGGCGCCGGCCCACGGCCTGCCGCGTCCGGGCCCGGCAACGCCTCCGCGGCCCGCGCCCGGATCGGCGCGGTCGACCGACTTCCACGACGCGGCCGCTGCGCGCCGCCGTCCCGTCGCAGGCCGGCGCCGCCGCGACCGCCGAACACCGCCCACACGGCGCGCCGGGCCGCGCGGAACCACACCCTTGCGCCCGGAACTCATCCCACGCCGAGATACGCGGCTTGGACCGCCGGATCGTCCAGCAGTTGCGGGCCCGGCCCGGTCTTGACCACCGCCCCGGTTTCCATGATGTAGCCGCGATGGCTGCGGGCCAGTGCCTGCTGGGCGTTCTGCTCCACCAGCAGCACCGTGGTACCGGTGCGGTTGATCTCGGAGATGATCCGGAAGATCTGCTGGATCACCATCGGCGCCAGACCCATGGACGGCTCGTCCAGCAACAGCAACCGCGGCCGGGCCATCAGCGAGCGGCCGATCGCCAGCATCTGCTGTTCACCACCGGAAAGGGTGCCGCCGACCTGTTTGCGCCGCTCCCGCAGCCGGGGGAACAGATCGAACACCTGCTCGAGCGCGGTGTCGTATTCGGGTTTGCGCCGGTAGGGCCGCGCATAGCAGCCCATATCGAGGTTCTCCTGCACCGTCATTCCGGGGAACACACCGCGACCCTCGGGCGCCTGGATCAGCCCGGCGGCGACCCGGTCGTGGGCCTGCATCCGGGTGATATCGCGGCCCTCGAAAAGTATCCGCCCGCGGGCCGGCGGCAGCAGACCCGACAGCGCGCGCATGGTGGTGGTCTTCCCGGCACCGTTGGCGCCGAGCAGGGTGACCAGTTCCCCCTCGGATACCTCCAGCGAAATACCGTGCAGCGCTTGGATTCTGCCGTAGTTGACGACGATATCGTCGACCACGAGCAGGGCGTCCGGCGCCGGCCCGGAGCCGGCCTCGGTCATCACTGTCCCTCCGGTGGGTTGTGCGGAGCCCGGATCTCGTCGTCCGGCACACCGAGGTAGGCCGCGATCACCGCCGGATCCTGCCGGATCTCGGCGGGCAGGCCGTCGGCGATCTTGCGCCCGAATTCGAGGACGACGATGCGGTCGGTAACCCCCATCACCAGGCGCATATCGTGCTCGATCAGCAGCACGGTGAAACCGTCGTCGCGGATCTTGCGGATGAGATCCCGGAGCGCGGATTTCTCGCTGGGGTTGAAACCGGCGGCCGGTTCGTCCAGGCACAGCAGTTTCGGTTCGGTGGCCAGCGCCCGGGCGATCTCCAACCGGCGCTGATCGCCGTAGGACAGATTGCGGGCCTTCTCCACCGCGCGCGGGGCGATCCCGACGAACTCCAGCAGCGCCATCCCGCGTTCGACGGCGTCACGTTCTTCGCGGCGGTGCCGCGCGGTGCGCAGGATGGCGCCCGGTACCGAGGTCCGGTGCCGGGCGTCGGTGCCCACCACCACGTTCTCCAGCGCCGTCATCTCCCCGAACAGGCGGACGTTCTGGAAGGTCCGCGCGATCCCGAGGCGGGTGATGGCATTGCGTTTGATCTTGCCCAGCGGTTTGCCGTCGAAGTAGACGGTGCCCCCGCTCGGCGGGTAGACCCCGGTGATGGCGTTGAAGCAGGTGGTCTTGCCCGCGCCGTTGGGCCCGATGAGGCCCAGGATCTCGCCGCGCCGGATCTCGAAACTCACCGCGTCGAGGGCGGTGAGCCCACCGAATCTCACGGTGAGATCCTCGGTGCGCAGCAGCGGCTCCCCCATTGCCGTGCGGATATCTCGGTGCGGGGCAACGGTTTCGGCGACGACGGCGGCATCGCCGAGCGCCGGGTCCACGGCGGTCACATCGACCGGGCCGGCCGGTTGCTCCACCACGGGCAATTTCGCGGTGGCGTATTCGGCGTTCATATCGCTGTTGTCGAACAGCGCGTCACCGGCGTGCGGCCCGGTCATCGGGTCACCTCCGCCGCCGTGGCCGGCCGCACCGCCCGGGTGATGCGCAGCCCGTAGGCCAGCAATTTCTGCCGTACCGGGAACAATCCTTGCGGTCGCAGGATCATCATCACCACCAGCGCAATACCGAAATATAGATACTTCAAATCGCCCAGGGATTGGGCTCCGCCGGGGTAGAACAGCAGGATGCTGCTCAGCAGCAGGACAGCGTAGATCGCCACCACGATCGTCAGGACCAGATACATCCAGCGGATCCAGGTCGTGCTCTGCCGGCGCGCCCACAGCCGCCAGCCGGCGATCAGCGCCACGAGCACCACCGCCACCACTGCCAGCTGCGCATATCCGGTGGCCTCATCGGTTACCAGTTGCACCGACATCAGCCGGTTCGGCAGATACACCACCAGGAACGCACCCACGATGACGCCGAGCTTGTTGCCCTGCCCGCCGATCACCACCGCGCAGACGAACAGCATGGAGTTGATGATGTTGAAGCCGGTCGGGTTGATGAACTGCACCTGCCCGGCGAACAGGGCACCGGACAATCCGCCGATCCCGGCGCCGATCATGAACGCCCACAGTTTGAATTTGAACGTCGGCACGCCCATGATCTCGGCGGCGTCCTCGTCCTCGCGGATCGCCACCCACGCCCGGCCGACCCGGCTGCGTTCCAGGTTCCCGACCAGCAGCAGCACCGCGATCACGGCCAGCATGCCCACCCAGTACCACCAGGTTCCCGAGTTGGCGCGGTCCAGCAGGCTCCCGCTGTCGGAGCCGATATTCCCGGAGGAGAACACTCCGCCGGGGCTGCTCTCCGACTCCCCCACTCGCGGGTAGGCGATACCGGAGAGCCCGAGGCTGCCGTTGGTGAGCTCACCCAGGTTGTCGGCGAGCAGGCGCACGATCTCGCCGAAGCCGAGGGTGACGATCGCCAGATAGTCACCGCGCAGGCGCAGCGTCGGCGAGCCCAGGATCAGCCCCGAGACCGCCGTCACCATGATCGCCAGCGGGACGCAGGCCAGCCAGGCCCAGTCGGAGCCCAGCCAGCCGCCGTCGGTCTGATTCCACGGGCTGTTCGGGCTGGTCAGCAGGCCCACCGTATAGGCGCCGACGGCATAGAAACCGACGTAACCGAGGTCGAGCAGGCCCGCCTGCCCCACCACCACGTTCAACCCGATGGCGATGAGCGCGTACATGGCGAACTGCGCCATGACACCGCCGAAACTGGTCCCGGGGGTGTCCAGCAGCGGCGGCGGGAACAGCGGTAGCAACGCCAGCACCACGATCACCGGGACACCGACCGCCCACTGCCCGGGCCGGCTCAGCCCGTTCCACCAGCCGCGCAGGAGATCGCCGAGACCCTGCCCCTGGGCGGCGGGCGGCTGCGGCGGGGATTTCGTCGTGACACTCATACGCGGGCCTTCCCGAGACTTTCGCCGAGGATGCCGGTGGGCCGGAAGAACAGCACCGCCACCAGCACCACGAACGCCACCACATCGCGCCATTCGGTGCCCAGCAGCATCTGCCCGTAGTTCTCCACCAGCCCGAGCAGCAGACCGCCCAGCAGCGCGCCACGCAGATTGCCGATGCCGCCGAGTACCGCGGCGGCGAACGCTTTGATCCCGAGGACGAATCCGCCGGAATAGATGATGCCGTTGGGGATTTTCAGCGCGTACAGCATGGCCGCCGCGCCCGCGAGCAGACCGCCGATGAGGAAGGTCAGCATGATGACGCGTTCCCGTGAGACACCCATCAGCGTCGCGGTATCGGGGTCCTGGGCCACCGCGCGGATACCGCGCCCGAACTTGGTCCGGTTGATCAGCACTTCGGCCAGGACCGCCAGCACGATCGCGGCCGCCACGATCACCAGCGTGACATTGGTGACCTCGGCGCCGCCGATATTGAATTGCACCGTGGGCGCCACCAGGATGATCGGCTGCTGGGCATTGGTCCCGCCCAGATCCGGCCACAGTTTCGGCAGCACGAAGTGCACGAATTCCTGGAGTACGAAAGACATCCCGATGGCGGTGATCAGGAAGACCAAGGGTTTGGCACCTCGCCGGCGCAACGGCCGGTAGGCCACGCGTTCCAGACCCACCGCGGTGGCGCCGGAGACCGCCATCCCGAACACCATCGCCAGGGCCAGATACGTGACCGTCAGGATCACGCCCTGGCTGTACACATCGCCGCTGGGTGCGAACCCGAGCAGCATCAAACCCACGTACTGGCCGAACATGCCGAGCATGAACACCTCGGAGTGGGCGAAATTGATCAGTCGCAGGACGCCGTACACCAGCGTGTAGCCCACGGCGACCAAGGCGTAGATCGCCCCGTAGGACAGACCGTCGACGGTCAGCCGCCAGAACTGGTCGATCACGCCTTCGTAGTTGAAATCGATCGAACCCTCGGCCAGGTAGGTGAGCGAAGCTGCGGTCGGCCGGATTGCTGTCATCGAACCCTCATCGTCCCGGGGCCGGACCCCTGCGGATACGCGAACGGCACGCCCGCCGTGGCCCCCACGGTGTGCGTGCCGCTCGTGCGACCGCTATTTGACCTCGTACATCCAGATCAGCGCGTTGGACAACTCGCCGTTGGCATCCCACTTGTACTGGCGGGCCAATCCCGGACCGTCGTAGGCGCGGACGAATTCGAGGAGGTCGGGCCGGGTGACCTTACCGGCGTCGATACCCGTGACCAGGATGGTCGCCAGGTCGTAGCCCTCGACCGAGTACACCCCGGGCGCCTGACCGTTGAGTTCCTGATATGCCGACGCGAACTCGTCGGGGGCCGGGCCACACGGGCAGGACAGTTTCGCGCCCTGCGCCGAACCACCGGCCTGGGAGACGAACTGGGGATCGTTGGTGCCGTCGGCGGAAACGAACACCGCGTCCACGCCGCCCGATTTCAGCTGCTGGGCCAGCGGGGCACCCTCGGCGTAGTAACCGGAGTAGAAGATCGCGTCCGGATTCGCGCCCGCGATCTTGGTGACCGTGGCGGAGAAGTCCTTGTCGCCCTTCTTGATCGAGGCCGCGCAGGCCGGATCCGCGGCGGCGCCGAGACCCTGGGTGATACTCGCGGCCAGACCGACACCGTAATCGGTGTTGTCCTGCACCACGCACACCTTCTTGTACCCGGCGGTATCGGTGAGGTACTTGGCGACCGACGGCCCCTGCACATCGTCGTTGGCCAGCCCGCGGAAGAAGGTCTTCCAGCCGTTCTGGGTGAGCGTGGCATTGGTCGCCGAAGCCGATACCGCCACGAGCCCGGCATCGCTGAGGATCTGCCCGGTGGCCTTGGTTTCCCCGGAGAACGCGGGCCCGACCAGGCCGATCACCGTCGGATCGTTGACGATCTGCGGAATCACCTGGCTGGCCTTCTGCGGATCACCCTCGGTATCGAACGGCTTCACCTCGACCTTGCAGCCCGGATTCGCCTTGTTGTGCTGATCGAGGGCCAGCTTCACACCGTTGATGATATTGATGCCCAGCGCGGCATCCGGGCCGGTCAGCGCGCCGGCCATGGCGATCTTCAGGCCCTGCGGGCAGGTCGCCGAACCGTTCCCGGCCGGGTCGACCGCGGCCGCGGCGTCGGTGGCGGGAACTTCCTTACCGGCCGCGTCGATCTGCATCAACGGTTGAATGGACAATTCCCCGGCACCGCCCGGGGAATCGGAGGTACCCGCCGATTTATCGCTGCATCCGGTGAGCACGAGCGCCGCGACGGCACCGATCCCCACCAGCCCGCGCGCCGTGCGGCGGTACCTCGACGGCCCGCTTCGCCACATCGAACCAAGCACGATGATCCCCTATGTTCCTCATCACACCCCGGGGTCCGGGGGAGCCGATCACGTCGGCTCGGGAGAAACATAACTCCGGTATGTTGATCGCGCGTGACATTCGGATCATCGCGATGATCTCGTGGCACTTTCTTGCCCGAGTTTTGTTTCGCGCCGGTTGCACAATCCTATTCGCCGATATCGCGCCGCCGGCGAACGGGCCGTTTCACTGCGGCGCGAGATTCTCCAGCACGACCTCCGCCACCGCCTTCATCGTGGTACGCCGATCCATCGCGGTGCGCTGAATCCATTTGAACGCCTGCGGCTCGCTCAGCCCCTGCGTCTGCATCAGCACACCCTTGGCCCGCTCCACCAGTTTGCGGGTCTCCAGCCGCTCCGCGAGGTTGGCGACCTCGCTCTCCAGCGCGGTGATCTCGTGGAACCGGCTCGCCGCCAGCTCGATCGCCGGCACCAGATCCGATTTGGTGAACGGCTTCACCAGGTAGGCCATCGCCCCGGCGTCCCGCGCCCGCTCCACCAGATCCCGTTGACTGAACGCGGTCAGGATCACCACGGGCGCAACCCGTTTCGACGCGATCTCGGCGGCCGCGTCGATCCCGTCGCGGCGCGGCATCTTCACGTCCATGATCACCAGATCCGGCCGGTGCTCCACGGCCAGATCGACGGCCTGCTGCCCGTCCCCGGCCTCCCCGACGACGCGGTAGCCCTCCTCGGTCAGCATCTCCACCAGATCCATCCGGATCAACGCCTCGTCCTCGGCGACGACCACGCGTTTCGCCCCGGCGTCCGCACTAGTGCTCATACACGACCCCTCTGGTTCCGATGCCTCATCCCGCTACCGCCGGACGACAGATCGACACCGATGCCCGGCCGTCGATCCGCCGTCACGCGATCGGGTGCTCTAGAGACTACCGTTCACCTCCGAACACCATGGCATACACCCTGCATATCGCCCCTCCGCCGCCCCGGCGGACCCGGAATTCGGCGATCCGGCCGCGGCGGGCTATCATTTGCACCCGGTGCGCCGAGTTGGCGGAACTGGCAGACGCGACGGTCTCAAAAACCGTTGTCCGAAAGGACGTGTGGGTTCGAGTCCCACACTCGGCACCAAGGTCGGGCGGCGGTTTCCGTTTCCCGGTCCCCTCTCCCGCCGTCACCCGATCCGCAGTAACCCGCGGACCGGACTTCATTCCGTTTGCCATCGCGCCCAGATCGTCGGGGGAACAGATGCCCGTGCAGAACGAGCGTCTTCGTGGTCGCCTGCGTGCGTCAGCTACGCCCGCTTCGGTCTCCGACCTCCCCGTTGCATCTCCAGCGCTTTGACGAGGATGTTGGTCGGACCGCCTGCTCGACAGTTCGCCCGCCGAAGCCGTTCTCGGGGGATGGTCAAGATAGCATCGGGGCCGGTACTAGGTCAGGACTGGAGATGCCTCGCAACAGACGTCCGCAGGATCGGGAAGAGAAGCGCGCGGAGATCGTGGCCGCTGCCCGGCGGTTGTTCGTCGAGGAGGGATACGACGCGGCGTCGATGACGCGGATCGCCCGCGCCGCCGGAGTGGTGTCGAACACGCTGTACTGGTACTTCCAGGACAAGGACGCGGTATTGATCGCGGTCCTGGATGCGGTCCTGGCCGACTCGATGGCCGCCTACAGCGAAGTGCTGGGTTCGGGGCTGGCCGATCGCCTGTTGTGGCTGGTCGAGGAATTGGAGCAGCTGGGGCGATTGGTCAGCACGGTGCACACGCGTGCCGAGGAGTCCGCGTCCATTCGCGAATGGCATGAGCAGTTCCACGCACTGGCCGAGGGATTGTTCCGGGCGGAGCTGATCGAGCTCGGCGTGCCCGCTGATGAAGTGGATTCGCTGGTTACGATCGGCGTTTTCGTTGTCGAGGGCTTGCTGACGCATCCGAGGGATCAGGTTCAGCGGCGCGCGGTGATCGAGACGTTGCTCAACAGCGCTCGCGGTCTTGCCGCGACCGCCGGCTGAGTGCCTGGTCTTCCGCACGTCCACGAGCCAGGGGCACCCTACTGCGTGGTGCGTGCGGTGTAGTCGAATTGTGTTGCCAGGAAATGGAGTTGGTCACGCACGGCGCGTTCGAAGTGATCGCCCACGTAGATGTCGAAGTGGTCGCACGGGTAGTTCTGGACGTGCACGTGTGCCAGGCCCTGCGCGTAACGCATGGTGGGCTTCGCGGGCGCGGCCGCGTCGTTGTCGCAGACACACAGCAGTGTCGGGGTGCTGGAGCGCGCCAGTGCACGACCGGGCCGATCGAGCGGGAGGTGCAGCACCAGCCGTGCGGCCAGGGCGTTGGCGGCATCGAATTCAGCGTCCGGGCCGCGCAGTACACCCCATATGCTGTCGCGACCGACACCGGTCACGGGTTCTTCCCTACTGTCGATCTCGGTCAGCTCGATGTTCTTCGACACATGCGCCCGCACCGAGGGCAGCCGTTTCAACAGCGCGCTGGTGCGCCGCGAGAGCCGGGTCCCCGCGGGCAGGAGGGCGGAAGCGCCGGCGAGGGCGTCGGGTGAGGCGACGAACGCGGGCATCCAGGACGTCCCCGCCATCGGCAACAGGATCGGCTTCGCGCCGAACCAGGAACCTACCGTGTCGAGGATGCCTGCCACTGTCAGCGCTACCGCGCTCAACGGGCCGGTCCGGATACGCGAGCGTAACGACGCCGGTCCGTCGGTGAAGGGGCACTGGGCCACGACCGCCGCGATACGGCTGTCTTCGGAGGCGACCCGAAGGACATGTCCGCCGCCGAACGAGCTGCCCCACAACGCGATCCGGGTGACATCGACCTCCGGAAGCGTGCGCGCGAAAGCAAGGGCGGCATGCCAATCGGCGCGTTGGCGGCCGATATCGAGGAGCTGGCGCGGCGCTCCGCCGCTGGCCCCGAGGTGACGGTAGTCGAACACCAGCACCGACCACCCCGCCTCGGCGAACCGTTGCGCGTAGGCATCCAGGCGCATCTCCCGCACCGCCCCGAGCCCGTGCCCCATGATCACCATCGGACGCGAGCCGTGCAGCTCGGGCGCGGTGTACAGCCATGCCGCGCATTCGACCTGTTCAGAGGGGAACGAGACCTCACTCCGCCGCACCGCTACCGCCTCGCGCCGATCGGCCGGCCCACTGATTTCCATGACTCGCGTCCTCCCGCTTCACCACCACTCTTCTTGGACGCCGTCCAAGAAGGAGATCGCGGTTACGGTAAACACTTCTTGGACGCCAGTCAAGAAGGCGGCGGGGTCACGGGTCTCACGCCTCCGCTGGTAGATCAGTGCAACGTCCGAGCTATTCCAGTGCTGCGGTGAAGGCCGCGAGTGCTCGCTCGTCGAACAGCACGAACCGCACATGTTCGACGGCCGTTTCAGCGGTACGCACCGTTTCGACGGCAATTCGGGCACCATCGTCCATCGGCCAGCCGAAGATGCCGGTGGAGATCGCGGGGAAGGCCACAGTCTCGGCGCCCAGTTCCGCTGCCACGCACAGAGATTCGCGGTAGCAGGAGGCGAGCAACGCCGAGCGGTCCTCGGTGGCAGACCATACCGGGCCCACGGTGTGGATCACCCAGCGCGCGGGCAGGCGTCCCGCGGTCGTCGCCACCGCCTGCCCGGTCGGCAGCCCCTTGCCGAGATGCGCGGCGCGCAGGTCTCGGCACGCCGACAAGATCTCGGGTCCACCTTTGCGGTGAATGGCGCCATCGACGCCACCACCACCGAGCAACGAGGAATTCGCGGCGTTGACCACCGCGTCGACCCGCTGTTCGGTGATGTCCCCGCGCACTGCCTCCATTCGCGTCATCGGCCCATTGTGCTGGCACGACCCCACGCCACACCATCGGATATGCGACGTACCCCCGAGCCGGCAGGTACGCGTACGGCAAATCCCGCACCACTGCCAGTGGAATATCTGCCCAGGTTTCGGCAATTCCCTTCGGTCACCAACGATTTCGCGACCGGTTCTCGGTACGGTCGACGACGCGGGTGGAGGCACCACCTTCTATGAACATGCCGTCTACGAGAACTGGAACCGTGGTGGTGGCATCCATTTCCGTAGCCACCGTAACGTCGTGACCGAAGCCCATGCCGGCAAGCTGCCGTGCTGATGCGCATTCGGTGATCAGCCCCGGTACGTCGGCGATCCCCTCGTACAGGGTCAGAGCCGCCGACGCTTCTGCCGAGAGCGGGCCCGCCCGTGGCCGGGACGACGGTCCTCGAACATCCTGGTCCGCATCGGATCGTAGGCCGTACGGCTTGAGCTCAGATATACTCTCGCGCACGGAGTTTCGAACACCGGAACGAGGACGGGCAGATGGCGCGGGTCGGCGATACGATCGCGGGCCGTTACACCCTGCGCGAATTGTTCACCCTCGGCGGGGAGGGGATGGCCTGGCGGGCGCGCGACGAACAACTCGGCCGGGACGTCGTCCTGAAGTGCCCAAACGGTAGGGACGGTGTTCCGCGGCTACGGAACGCGGCCCGGAACGCGGCCTGTCTCCGCCACTCCAATATCGTCGCAGTACACGACATGTTCGTCGACGACGGAGTGTTCTGGCTGGTCACCGAATATGTGCCGGGACGGTCGCTGGCCGAACTCGCGCGGGCAGCACCTGAACTGGCGCGGTCGCGGGCCGTCGCTGTGGGCGAGCAAATCGCCGGTGCGCTGGCACACGCCCACGAGTCCGGCATCGTGCACTGCGATGTCTCCCCGGAAAACATCATCGTCACCGAAGGCGGAGAGGCCCGGTTGACCGATTTCGGCAGCTCGGTGGACCTACGCAGCGCGAGAACCGGGGAAACGCCCGATTTGGGCTCCCCGCTGGGCAAGTGGCACTACTGTGCGCCGGAACTCGCCCGTGGTGCGCCGGTGAGCCCGAAATCGGATGTGTTCGCGCTGGGCGCGTCCCTGCTAGCGGTTACCGGAGGTCGGCCGGGGCGTCCGGAGGCATTGCTGGCGCATTTGACAGCGCGGGACCCGCATCAGCGGCCGTCGGCTGCGGTAGCGGCCGCCCGCTTCGCCGAACTGGAGCGGATACCGCGCGACCGGGACCCGGCCGTGCTACGCCGGGTAGTGCTCGTCGGAGCCGAACTGATCGCTTTGGTCCTGCTCGTGGTGGCCGCCGTCGCTGTCCCGCCGCCATCACCGGCGGACCTCGTCGGTGACCCCCGCACGGCCGACCCTTGCGCGCTGCTGGATCCGGCGGTGCTGTCCGGTTATGGGCGGATCGATCTGGTTACCGACGGCGGGAGCTTCGACACCTGCGATTTGCGGGTGCGGTTGTGGGGTGGTGACGAGCACCCGGATATCGGACGGGTCCGACTGCGGTTGTCGGTGGATGCGCCGGAGCCGTCTTCTCAGGTCGCGGTGGTTCACGTCGGCAATATCAGTGTCGTGTCCGAACCGGCGGGTAGCGCGCGATGTGTGCGCTCCCTGGTGATCGGTGGCGGCACCGTGGAGGTCACCGGCGAACGTAAGGCAGCGGCCGGACCGGACCCGTGCACGCTGGCCGACACCGTCGCCGACCGAGCCCGCGAACTCCTTCGACAAGGCCCGCTTCCGCGGCGTCCACAGCCATTTCCTGCGGATTCGCTGGCCCACCACGATGCGTGCGCTCAACTGGATCCGGTGACTCTCGGCCGGGTGGCCGGTATCGATGCTCTGCACCCGGTACCCGGTTGGGCCGGCTGGTCGTGTCGGTGGAGCAGCACCATCGACGGCCATGTGACCGTGCGCTACGACCGGGACGCACCCAAAACAGCAGCGTCCGGTCAGCCGCTGATGCTCGCCGGCCTGGCGGGTTTCCGCCGGGAGGGTGTGAAAGCGCGCGACGACTGCACCGTCCAGATCGAATATCGCCACTTCCGGGGCCCTTCCGATCTCGACCGGGTCGAAGTCGTGGTGGTCTCGTTCACCGGATCGCAACCGCCGCAGCAGCGATGCACAGTGGTGACCGAACTCGCCACCGCGGTCGCGGGGAATCTGACGCGGTGACGGGCCCGGACCGGTCCGCCGCATTGCATGCCAGGCTCGGCACCCGGACCCGACCGTGAGGAGAAGACTGTGGTGACGCAGAAACAGAACAGGGCCGCCGGGGCGAGTGTGTACGCGTTGTCGGCCGCGCGACACGGCCTGACCGCCGGAGTGACCGGTACCGCACCGGGCACGATCTCGGTGCTCTCCACCACCGGCGGGGTGCACGGAATCCCACGCGAGCACACCGTCATCAGATTCGGCCGGAACATAGAACAGGTTCATGTCGGCATCGGGCAGGACGACCTGCAGGTCAGCCGGGTCCACGGCACCCTGACCTATCGCCACGACCGCTGGCGGCTCGGCAACACCGGTCGCGCACCCCTACGGCTGCCGGAGTCCCGGACATTGTTCGAGGGGGAGGATCCGCTACCACTGCCGACCGGCTACACCCCGGTTTTCCTGCGCGGATCACACGATCGTGAATATCTCCTGGAGATCTACGTGACCGGGGACGACGAGATCCGGCATACCCCGCGCCACGAGCACGTCACCGATCAGCCGCCACCGTGGCCGCTGGAACCAGAAGAGAAACTGGTGCTGGTGGCCCTGGGGCAGGCGTATCTGTACCACGAACGCTGGCCGCAGCCATGGAGCTGGAAGGACACTGCGGCCCTGCTGACAGCGCTGCAACCGCAGGCCGGCTGGACCGGGCGGCGTGTGGCGGAACTGGTCGGCCGGGTCCGCGCCAGGCTGTCGAACGAGAAGTACGCCCGCTCCTGTGGTCGCGAACCGGTCCCGGGACTCACCCGGGACCAGCTCTGCGAACCCATCGGCAATATGCTCAACCACAACCTGCTCCAGGAGCTGACCCGTTCGGCCACCCTGGTGCCGCGGGATCTCGACCTGCTCGACTAGAACACGCCGCGGCCCTCGACGTGGAGGCCGGAGGTGTAGTACGGCCGGTTCTGGTCGTAGTCGTACGGTTCGATTCCGGAGTCGTAGGGTCCGGCGCAACCCGGCTGGTAGTTGTCACATGCCCCGTACGGTGCGTGGCATCCGTACTGGTTGGCTCCACACGGATCCGGTTGGGCGACCGTGCGGACCGGGTGGGCGACGGTCGCGGCGGCCGGCGCCGGCGCCCGGTCACCGACCGCGCACAGGGCGGCTACCGCGGCCAGCGCCGCGGTGCCGCGACAAAGCGTGGACATTCTTCCTCCGAACACGATGTTCTCCTTTCGTCGAGCACGCTGCGAGCTTCCGGCCGATGGCGGCCGGACCCCGGTGCCGGGGCGAAGCTAGCGCTGCCGCCTCCGGACCGGTCCGGGCCCACGCGCCCGACACTCGGGCCATGTCACATGAAAATCCCTCCCCCGAGTCAGCCGAAGTCGGTGCCCGACGGCGTAACCCGCTCGCGGTCGCGCTCGCCAACGCCTCGCTTCTCGGGGTGGGTTATCTGATGCTGGGCCGACGCAGGCTCGCGGCCGCCACCCTCACCGCCACGCTCGCACTCGTCGCGATTCTGGTCTTTGCGGCGCGCTCGTTCTGGTTCGAAGTCGTTGTGCTGCTGTGGTGGAGCGCCGTCACCGCGCACGGACTGCGGCTCGCCACCCGGCAACCGGGACACGGCCGACCCCGAACCCCCGCACGCCAATGGCTGCTCGCGACCGCCGTCACTGTCCCCGTGGTGCTCGCCCTGGCACTCATCCGTATCGATGCGCACGCGATCGACCAGAGCGTCGCAGACGCCCGCGCAGAGGGAGACTGCGCTCGAGCAATCTCGGCCGCCAACAGGCTGTGGGCTGGTCACTACCTCGCCGGAGCTCCGCTGACCGCCCGGATCGACCAGACCGGCCGGGTCTGCGCGTTGCTGGATGACGCGGAGAAGAAATTGAGCCTGGCGGCAGCCGGTGATATCGCTGCCCTGATCACCGGATACGAACTGCTGAACAGAGTTCTCACCGAGTGGCCGGGCCATGAGGCGATGGCCGCGCGGGTCCTCGACGAATTCCTCGCCCTGCTCCCCGGACCAGGTGACTGCGCCAATGCCGCCGTCACGGATTGGCTGCGGGAACGGGCACCCCGCGGGCCGGTGCTCGGCCGGGCCGCCGACGCTGTCGACCGAGTCGCGCCCGCCGCGCTCGTCGGATGCGCCGATACACTCCTGAAGATCGGCGAATGGGAACAAGCGCGAGATCGCTACCGGCAACTGCTGGAACTCTATCCACAGCATGCCCTCGCCGACCGGGCCCGAAAGGGTGTCACACGAGCCACCCAACTCATCGAGCTCGATCAGCTGCGTGCACTGCTGCGGCCCGCACCCGGAAACACCCAGCCCGCCTACTGCCGCACGCCACGACCGTACAGCGGTGCGGTACCCTACCGCACCGCACGGCCCAATAAGGCACTGCTGTTCGGAAACGACAGCAGCACGACGCAATTTCCCGCGGACTGGCGAGCCGGGGACGCCGCCGACGCGGTGCTCATCCTGTGCGTGGGCGAGACCGAGTTCGGTAGTGCCGTCGAAACCTGCACCTACGAATCGCACAGCAACCACCGACTCTTCGATCTCACCTTCCGCAAGAAAGCGATTCCCCTGCGCGTCTTCGAAGTCCGGACCGCCCGCCTGATCCTCGACACCCGGGTAGAGATCGGCGGCGCGACCTGCCCGGCGAAGATGTACACCTTCGGGGACCCGGGTCCCGACCACTACGTCACGACCACCGAAGCCGATGTGCGGGCGGCCTTCGCACCCGTGATCGATCCGTGAAACCCGCAGGGCAGTCGCGGTGCGGGCTACACAGGCACGCGGCGACCAGCGGCACTCCCGAGACAGCTGCCGCGATAGCCGACCCATTCGGTGACGGTGAGACCAGCCGGTGCGGTGCGGGCCCGATGCGCGGGCGCCGGCCTGGCCCCACTCGTCCCGTATTCCCGTGCCCGACTGCACAACCCAATCCACGGCCCGCACCAAATGGCTGAAAGCCGTGGGAAGGGTCGCCGCCGAGTACTGGAAACTATGTGCGTGAGGTCCTCGATCGTCCTGGTCCGCCACGCTCGGTCCGTCCCACCCACACCGGCCGGGCCCAGCGACTACCACCGTCCGTTGACCGAACCGGGTAGAGCACAGGCGACCGGACTGGCCGATTGCCTCGCCGGCCTCGGGCCCGGCGTGATCGTATCCAGCCCCTACCTGCGTGCTGTGCAAACACTCGAACCGGCGGCCCGGCTGCTCGGCTTGCCGATCCATATCGACGAGCGGCTACGCGAGTGGGATTCGGGCATCGAACCGGCCCCCGACTACGGGCGCCACTACGCGGAGAGCTGGGCTCGGCCACAGTGGGCTCGCCCCGGCGCGGAAAGCCTGGACGAACTCACCGAGCGCGCGGTCGGTGCCCTGATCGAACTGGCCGGCTCTGCTGGTAGACCGGCTCTCGTCGGCAGCCACGGCACATTCATCTCCCGCGCGCTGCTCGGCTTCGGCTGCCCCGCCATCACCTGGGATTTCCATCGCGCGATGCCGATGCCCGCGATCTACCGGCTCCACCTCGATGCCCACAACATCCACGCTGCCGGGCCTGGTCTTTGAACTTCTTCACCGCGGCAACCTGCACGAGCGGAAAATCGTCCTGTCGGCCTCTCCGAAAATTGTGAGGCCTTCTTCGATCGCGACTGCGCTGCTTCGACCGACACCGATGAACCGCGCGGTGCAGCACCGCTCAGAGCGGCAGGTCGTGCATCAACACATCGAACCGGGGGGCGTCCTCCCAGCTCGGGCGCAGCCAACCGACCCGGTACCAACCCCATTTCCGATAGCGGGCATAGGCGCGCTCGTTGTCGGGCTCCACCAGCAGGGTCGCACGCTGCTCGGACCGGCCGCGCAACAGTTCGTCGTGGAGTGCGCGGGCCAAGCCCCGGCCGGTGTGTTCGGCGCACACCATGATCTCGGACAGGGCGAAAGTCCGATCGCCGGTTTCGGCGGTGAACTCCGCCAGGTCGCGATCGTCCAAACCACCGTCGTCGAGGTGCAGTCCTTCCCACCCCGCCCCGGTGGGTCGCAGCGGCCACCCCCATGTCTGGCCGGCCGCAGCGCCGCCGACAGTAGCCACGACAAGGTCGAACGCACCGCTGCGGGACGGATCGGTGTAGGCGTCGAACCTGTGCATGAACGCTTCGGGGGAATCGAACGGGTCGCCGGACGCGATCGCATCGACGTAGGACCGGCGGTAGATGTCTTCGACAGTGGCTCGTATTTCGCGAGCTTGGGCGGCGGTGTAATGATGCAGTACAGGTTCGGTCACGTAAGGTCCTTCCGTAGGGCGTCTTCCAGTGCCGCGAAACGGTCGCGGAATTCCTCGGCCACCGCATGGTCTGCGGCCCGGATCGGCTCCATGACTCGCAGCGTCCGGCTCGACGTGACGGTCTCCAGGTCGGCCAGCACACTCGTTCCCACAGCGACTGCCGCCCGGATATCGCCCATCCGGGCATGAGCCGCGGCCAGATGCGCCCGATCGTTGATGGCATTGCGGGTGCCCGGTTCGTCTGCCGCCGCAGCGTCGAGAAGCTCTATGCTCTTAGGTGTTTCGCCGATCTCGCCGTACCCGCGTGCCTCGTGGCCGCGTATTTCCGCCGGTGTCACGAACCGTAGCCACTGCGGGCATTCCTCCAGCGGCTCGAAGGAGATGGCCTGCTCCATCTCCCGCCAGGCGGTAGCGACCGCGCGACCGAAACCCATCCGGTCGTTGAGCAGCGCCTGCGCCTGAGCGTCCCGCACGGCGATCAATGCGTGGATCCGCCCCGGCGGCCGGCCTCGCATCAGCACGCGAGCACGGTCGATCAGTTTCAAGGCGTGGTGTGGGCTGCCCTTTCCCTCTCGCGCAAGGGTGATCGATTGGTTCGCGGCAAACAGGCATGTGTGAGCGACCAGATCCTCGTCACCCGCTTCGCTCGCCAACGCAAGCGCATCCGCGTAACAACGCCGGGCCACCTGGTGAAAGTCCGAGTCGTAGGCGAGCCAGCCCGCGAGGACAGCCAAATGTCCTGTGGCCGACGCGAATGCGTTACCGGTCGTGGTGTCGTAGCCGGCGGTGTCCAGTGTGTGTTTGGCGTGCGCGAGTTGCTCGAGCGCGAACTGGACCAGCGCACCGCCTCCGAACTGCTGATCCCGCGCTTCCAGATCATCGACCGCCGCCAGCAGCCGCTGCGCGTCGGCCGACCCGATATGCGCACCGAACGGCAAACCGGCTGTGGTCATGGTGACCGCGGCGGCCACTTTCCCGAATTCACGACGCTTCACGTCACTGTCGACTTCCCACGCATACATTCCGAGCGGCATGCTCGACTGACCGACGCTCTCCACGGTACGACTTCCGGAGGCGTCCACGGCCACGATTTCCGCGTCGAACCGGGCACGCTGATCGGTATCCAGCTCACGCAGCATTGTGTCCAGCGCTTCCGCCGAACGTCCCCGCACCGGCTTGTCCCATGTCGCCCGATGCCATTTCTTGATCGTCGGGAGCACATACCCGGCGCGCTCGGCGAATTCCTCCTGCGTTTCGCGCAGCGCGGCCAGGCGGAGTGCCCGGACTTCCGTGCCCGTCCATCTGCTGACAGTCATCCCACCCCCTCGGACATCACCGACCTGCTGGTTATCCGAAGCATATTCCCTCCGTGGACTTTTCGAGGCTCCTGCGGCGGCACGGCGTGCGCAACGCTGAGAACGACCCCGGCGCCGGGTGGGCACAGGAATCGACGGACAGCCGGTAACGCCGGTCACCGAGCCGCAATACCCCGGCGCCGGGTGCCCCTCATCGGAATCGACCGGGAGAACCATGCACAGCGAGCACAGCGAAGGAACTCAGCCACCGCCCCTCCCGAAGCGGGCGATCAACCAGGAGATGCCGGCGGCACTTCCCCTGTGGGGTGAAAGCGAATGCTGCGACCGCGCAACCATAGAACTGTGTCTCGAGGGGTTACGCGCTCTCGAAACGCCGCCCGCGATGCCCACCGTCCAGGACGAGGTGGACGGCGTGATCGCCCGGTGGCGCGCACAACAGGAAAGTGGTCTCGAGCAGCGCACGCACTGTCGCGACAGTCGGCGGCGACAGCTTGGAGGGCAGTGAGTGAGCCCAGTGAATCGCCGACGGGCACTCGTCATCGGCACGCACAACACCAGCGTCCCCGACCTGGATCGACTCATCGACCGGCACAGCCTCGAGGTGGTGTTCACGGTCTTCGGACCTTCCGCACCGAAACTTGCCACCCTGGTGACCATTCAGCACATCCTCGAATACGACGCCGACGTGGTGATCGTCCCGCACCTCACCACCGCCGAGATCCAAGGCGACGGACACTGGCAAGCAGTGGCCGGACTCGCCGATATCCTCACCGCCGACGGCGCCTGGTTACGGTAGCCACTGGCCGAGGGTCGTGAAGTCGCTGTCGGTGAGGCCGCGGGCGGGATCGACACGATGGAGGAACGCGCGGGCGGGGTGGTGGGCGCGGACCCAGCTGTGGTCGGCTTCGGTGATTTCGTCGTCGATCCAGGCGAAGGGGTGACCGGCCGCCCAGTCCACCACTGTGCGGGTTTTCCAGCACAGGCCGAACCATCGGTCCTCGTGTTCGTGCGCGGGGGTGGAATCGGGCCAGTGGACGACCGGTAGTTCTGGTAGCCCGAGCCTGGGGGCGAGCTCGGTGTTCGCGTCGTCTTCCCAGGTAGTGGCCCAGACCAGTGAAAACGGGAGCGTTGCGAGCCGTCGCCCCAGTTCAGTGTTGAGCCGCGAAAGGTGTGTGTCCGTTGCGGCGGCCCGCGGTTCGTGCCGAGGGCTTTCACCGAACGGGAGGAGTGGTCCATCGACGTCGAGGAACAGCAGCGGGCGTGGAGATCGGGCGGTCATGCTGCGGTGGCTGCTCATATTCGACGAAGATGCGCGGACCGATCGCGTTCCGGGGCGGACCGGTGAACGCCCAGTGCGGGTTCAGTGGTGGAATTGCTGGGTGGGGTTCGGCATGCCGTAGCCGGGTGGTGGAGTGGGGCGACGGGTTACCGCGAGGACGATTCCGGTGATGGTGGCGGCGAGCAGGGCCGCGAACAGGAACGGGAGGGCGATCGCGTAGGCCAGCCGGAAGCTGAGTGCTTCCGAGACCACCTGGTTGACCAGAGGTGCGATCACAAGGGCGACGGCGCCGACGGCCGCCACCGCGAGCGCGGCGATCCGCCGGTTACCGTCGAGGGGACGTAGTAGCGCGACCGTCGTCCCGACGGCCGCGCCGGCGCCGAGACCGCCGAGGACGCGGCCGATCAGCAAGGTGGCGGGGCCGCCGCCGAACGCGACGATCAGCACACCGAGGAACATGACACCGATGGCCGGCACGATAACCGCGGTCAGGGAACGCGGTGCGAGGACGAAGCCGAGTGGGAAGGCCAGTGCGGCCGCGACGACATAAGCGACGACGCCCGTCAGCAGGAAACCCCCGTTCGACAAGCCTAGTTCGACCTGTAGATGCGAAACCCCGTCGAGCCGGTAGACACCGGTCACCAGCGAGAGGCCGACGATCGTGGCGAGGGCGGGGCCGATCAGCGCCCACACGGGGTGATTTCCGGGCGAAAGTGGCGAATTGTGCACAGGCGGGACAGCGGCCATGCGCCTACCCTAAGCCAGCCGTCCCGTGCATGTGGCCGGACCGGACCTGTTCCCGCGGGCAGAAAAAACAGCATGCTACGAGCAGATGAATTCACCGGCGCGCGGGTGTGATATTGGACGAACAGCGGTTTTGGGCGGCGCGCGGGCGAATTACCGTAGCCGCATGCACATCCTGTTCGTCTGCAATGGCAATGTGTGCCGTTCGGTCATCGCCGAGCGGCTCACCCGTTCCATCGCGGTCGAATACCGGTTGACCGGGATCACCGCCGAGAGCGCCGGAACCCGGGCCCTGGTGGGGTTTCCGGTGGAACCGCGGGCTGCCGAGGCCATCACCGGCTTGGGCGGGGATCCGAGTAACTTCCGGGCCCGCAAACTCGAGACCGAGCATATCGATCGCGCGGATCTGATCCTTACCATGACTGAGAACATCCGGGACGAGGTCGCCGAGATGGGGGCCGCGGGGTCGCGGACGTTCACACTGCTGGAGGCGTATCGGATCGCGCGGGTCACGGGGGCGCGCACCGTGGCCGATCTGCATCGCAGCCGCCACAATCTGTCGCTGGTGGGGCGGGAGAACATCGCCGACCCGGTGGGGCTTTCCGCGAAGGCGTACTGCGAGGTCGGGGACAAGATCGCCGATGCGCTGGTGCCGTTGCTGGTGGCGCTGGCCCCGGCCGCTCTGCCGGCCGACCGGAATTGGGGGCGGCCACCGCTGGTGGTGCAGCCGGCGCCCGCACCGGCGCGGCTTTCCCCGCTCGTCGCCGCCCAGCACAACGGCTGGTACGCGTGAACCGCTTCGCCGGATGAGCGCCCGGCCGGCGGTCGATACCGGATGGTGACTCGCGGGCCTGACTTTCCCCGCCGCGCGCACTACACTCGCGGTCCGGAACACCGATCCGAGAATCACTCCCGTTGCAGGTTCGACACACGACAGGAATCAGGCATGCCGAAACGCATTTCGGATGTTTCGCTTCATGTTTATGTCACACCGGAAACGCTGGAACAGCTGGTCGAGTCCGTGCGTACGGAACTGGCCGATCATCTCGACGACGGTGAGGTCTGCGCGTGGCGTTTCACGCTGCCGGTCGCCGAGGACGACTCCCGGCACCGGGAATTCGACAGTCGCTGGCGCGCCGGGAATCCCGGCCGGGAACCGGACGGGCATTCGACGTTCGAGATCGCGCTGAGCCTGGTGGGTGATCCGGCCGAACTCACCGACGGCTATATCGGCGCCCTCGAGGATCGGCTGCGCGGCCTGGACGCGCTCGGCACCGGTGCGCCGTTCACGCTCAGCGCCGAACAGCGCACCGATGTCGATCTCGAACCGCTCCTGGCCGACCGCGTCTAGAACCGGTGCCGGGGCGCGGAAATCCGCTCCGAGGCCACTGCTGCCCGCTCGCGGTGAGGCGCGATCGATAGCGCCCGCACCGGCGTGGGATCAGCGCCGCGCCGGGAAATGCCGGATAACGCCTTCCTGCACGGTGGTGGCCAGCAGATCGCCCGAGCGGGAGTAGAAACGCCCGGTGGCCAGCCCCCGCGACCCCGCCGCCACGGGCGATTCCGTGGCATACAGGGCCCATTCGTCGAAGCGGAACGGGCGGTGGAACCAGATGGAATGGTTCACCGTGGCGGCGACGATCCGGTCCAGGCCCCAGGACAATCCGTGCGTGGTGATGATCGAATCCAGCACTGTGGTGTCGGAGGAGTAGCTCAGCGCGGCCACATGGATCAGCGGATCGTCGGGCAGGGTGCCGTCGGCGCGCATCCACACCCGGTTGTGGTTGAGCTTCTCGCCGGTGCCCTTGAGGATCCAGGCCGGATCGTTGGTGTAGCGCATATCGATCGGATGCGGAGCGTTGACGAACATCTCCAGCTTGTCCTCGAACCCGGCGAAGCTCTCCTGCACCCGCGGCAAGGTCTCCGGGTCGGGCACCTCGGGGCGTTCGTGCGCGTGCTCCAGGCCCTTACCCCACTCCTGGAAGGAGGCCAGCATGACGAACAGTTCCTGGCCGTCCTGGGTGGCGGTGACGGTGCGGTTGGCGAAGGCCCGGCCGTCGCGATGGCGCTCGACGTGGAATTCGATCGGCTTCTTCACATCGCCGCCGCGCACGAAATGAGCGTTGAGCGCGTGGATCGGCCGGCTCCCGGCGGTGCGGCCGGCGGCCATCACCGCCTGGGAGACGAGCTGACCGCCGAACGTCCGGCTGGCGACCTTCTCCGGATGGTGGCCGAGGAACACGTCCTCGGCCACTTCCTCGAGGTCCAGCAGCTCCAGCAGGATATCGAGATCGCCGCGCCGGCCGGTCTCGGGCGCGTCCACCGGCGCGCTCACCGGCAGGCTCCGTTCGGGTTCATTCAGTGGTCCTCCTCGCCGATACGGTGCACATGGATCAGGTTCGTGGACCCGACGGTACCGGGTGGCGAGCCCGCCACGATCACCACGAGGTCGCCCTTGCGGTAGCGGTTCATGCTGAGCAGCGCCTGATCGACCTGTTTGATCATCGCGTCGGTGCTGTCCACGGTGGGCACGATGAAGGTTTCGGTACCCCAGGTGAGCGCCAGCTGGCTGCGCACTTCGGGAAGGGGGGTGAACGCCAGCAACGGCAGCGGCGTGTGCAGGCGGGCCAGCCGGCGCACCGTATCGCCGGACTGGGTGAACGCCACCAGCGCCTTGGCGTTGAGCCGCTCCCCGATATCGCGGGCGGCGTAGGAGATGACGCCACGTTTGGTGCGCGGGGTGTGGGTCAGCGGCGGCACGCTGGTGGATTCGGTTTCCACGGCGTGCACGATGCGGGCCATGGTCCGCACGGTTTCGATCGGGTATTTGCCGACCGAGGTCTCCCCGGACAGCATCACCGCGTCGGCGCCGTCGAGCACCGCGTTGGCCACATCGGAGGCCTCGGCGCGGGTGGGGCGCGAATTCTCGATCATCGATTCGAGCATCTGGGTCGCGACGATCACCGGTTTCGCGTTCTCCCGCGCCATCTGGATGGCGCGTTTCTGCACGATCGGCACCTGCTCGAGCGGCAACTCCACGCCGAGGTCGCCGCGGGCCACCATGACCGCGTCGAACGCCAGCACCACGGCCTCGAGGTTGTCGATCGCCTCCGGCTTCTCCAGTTTGCCGATCACCGGCACCCGGCGCCCGACCCGGTCCATCACATCGTGGACCAGTTCGATATCGGACGGGGACCGCACGAACGAGAGCGCGATGAAATCCACGCCCAGGTTCAGGGCGAATTCCAGATCCTCGATGTCTTTTTCGGAAAGAGCGGGCACCGAAACGTCCATGCCCGGCAGCGAAACACCCTTGTTGTTGCTGACCGGGCCGCCCTCGGTCACCTCACACACCACGTCGTTGCCCTCGACGCGGATCACTTCCAGTCCGACCTTGCCGTCGTCGACGAGCAGCCGATCGCCGGATTTGGCGTCGGCGGCGAGCTGTTTGTAGGTGGTGGACACCCGGTCGTGATCGCCGACGATATCGTCCACGGTGATGCGGACGACCTCACCGGTCGCCCAGATGGTCCGCTCCTCGGCGAAACGGCCCAGCCGGATCTTGGGTCCTTGCAGGTCGGCCAGAATGCCGACGGCGCGGCCGGCGTCCTCACAGGCTTGCCGCACCTTCTTGTAGTTCTCGGCGTGGTCGGCATGTTCGCCGTGACTGAAATTCAGCCGGGCGACATCCATACCACTGTCGACGAGCTCTCGAATACGTTCCTCGGTGGCAGTGGCCGGGCCGAGGGTGCACACAATCTTCGTCCGTCGCATCACGAGTCGAGCCTAATCCTGCCGGGTTGTCGCGTCCCGTGCCGCCCCCCGGCCCCGGCCGCCCCCCCCAAAAACGGGGGTACGGGGGCCCCCCCCCCCCCCCCCCCCCAGAAA
>NZ_JARWPM010000396.1 GCF_029869215.1 Nocardia carnea | reverse complement strand
CGTACAACGCGTCGGCGTCGGTTCCCGGTATCTCGAGCAGTTCGGTCAGATCCACCCCGGACACCCTACGGCCTGTCCGGCGCCGCGGGCACCGCCCGGGGGGGGGGGGGGGGGGGGGGCGCGGGGGGGGTCGTGGGGTTTCTGTGCGGGGTTTTGTTCCCCGGGGGGGGGGGCGTACCCCCCCCCCGCCCCCCGCGCCGGGGCGCGGATGTGGAGGCCGAGACCACCCTCGGATTCCGCGAAGCGGCGCGCGGCGTCACGGTTCCGCTGAGCCTCACCAGCCCGGCTCCCTGCACCACCTGCCACGGCAGTGGCGCCAAACCGGGTACCAGCCCGCGGGTGTGCCCGATCTGCAACGGCAGCGGTGTGGTGAGCCGCAACCAGGGCGCGTTCGGGTTCAGCGAGCCGTGCGACGAATGCCGCGGCAGCGGGTCGATCATCGACGACCCCTGCGTGGACTGCCGGGGCAGCGGTATCCAGAACCGGACCCGCACGCTCAATGTCCGCATTCCGCCGGGAATCGCCGACGGACAACGGATCCGGCTCGCCGGTCAGGGTGAAGCCGGGCTGCGGGGCGCCCCGTCGGGCGACCTGTACGTGACGGTGCGGGTGAGCCAGGACAAGGTCTTCGGCCGGGCCGGCGACGACCTCACCTTGGTACTGCCGGTCAGCTACAGTGAATTGGTGCTCGGTACGACCGTATCGGTGCCCACGCTGGAGGGCCGGGTCGGCGTGAAGGTGCCACCGGGTACCGCGGACGGCCGCACCTTGCGGGTGCGCGGCCGCGGAGTTCCCAAACGTGGTGGCGGAGCCGGTGATCTGCTGGTCACCGTGAAGGTCGCCGTGCCGCCGAAGCTGGACGACGATGCCGAGGCCGCGTTACGCGCGTTGCAGGAGGCGGAGAAGGCCAGCGGCTTCGATCCGAGAGCTGGATGGGCAGGTGCGTGATGTCCAACGATCCGAAACGGGTTCCCGAGGGTAGTTCGGGGCGGGGGGGGGGCCCCGCCCCGGGATTAATGTTTAAAGGGGGGGCCCCAGTTTGAGGGATTAACGGCGCGGAGGGGGTGCGCTCCGGCCGGATCAGCC
>NZ_JARWPM010000395.1 GCF_029869215.1 Nocardia carnea | reverse complement strand
CACCGCCCGGGAGTCGGCCGAGCACTACTACGGGGGCGGCGCCTACGGCGCATCCAAATTCGAGGCCTATCCGGTGCGGCGCGAACGCGCCGCGGCCGCGGGGGTAGCGCTGACGATCGCCAACCCGAGCACCGTCCTCGGCCCCGGCCAGTACCTCGGCCTCGCCGAACTCGCCCGCGACCTGTGGTACGGCAAACTGCCCGCGCTCCCCGGCAACGCCCGCACCCTGCTGCCGATCCTCGACCTCGGTTACTTCGCCGAATTCCTCGCCGCCCTGCCGCACAACCCGGACACCGCGGGCCGCTCCTACACCGTGCTGGACCCGGCGAGCCCGCCGCTCCCGGAACTGATCGGCATTCTGGCCCGCCATATGCACGTCCGCGTACCGCGTTTCACCATCCCGGCGGGAGTGGTCGCGCGACTCCCGCGCCGGCTCACCGGGGTGGACGAGGAGCGGCTGGCCTTTCTGTCCGAGGACCGTTACGACACCTCGGCCGCCACCGCCGTGGCCACCGCCGCCGGCCTCACCATGCCACCCACCGCGACCATCCTGCGCGACTGGGCCGACCATCTGGTGAGCAGCCGTTTCGGCGCCACCGCGGCGGACCCGGCCGCCCGCTTCGACAACGGCCTCTGGGTGAGCGGCGACGCACGCACACCGGATTTCGTGCTGTTGCACGGCCTTCCGACCGACAGCGAGGTCTGGCGCGAAGTCACCGCGGCGGCGAACGGGTCCACCTACACCGCCGATCTACCCGGCCTGGGCCGTTCCGCCCCCGGCGCCGACCCCGCCGACTTCGTTCCCGACCGGCTCATGGCCGCGGTCACCACCCGCCCGGTCCTGGTCGGCCATTCCCTGGGCTGCCTCCCGGTGCTGCGCTACGCGGCCGCCCACCCCGGCCGCATCGCCGGAATCGTCCTGATCGCACCGGCGTTCCTCCAGCCCCGCGGATCATGGCGCACCCGCCTCCCGATCACCGCGCCGATACTGCGCCGCCTCGGCCCCGGCCGTCTCGCCGCCACCCTGGGCGTACCACCCGGCCCCGCGATCGAGAGCGCGGCCGCCGCGCTGAGCCGCCCCGGCGTGGCCCGGCGAACCGTCGCGGCCCTGCGCGCCGCGAGCCGGCCCGCGTACCGCGCCGCCGCCCGCCGCCTGCTCGACGAGGTCACCGTGCCGGTGCATATAGTCGCCGGTTCCCGCGACCCACTCAGCACGCCCGTAGCGGCGCCGGCCACCGTGATCGACGGGGCGGGCCACTACCCGCACCTCACGCACCCGCAGCAGGTGGCCGAGGTACTGAATACCGTCCGTACGCGCGCTGCCCACGCACCGGCCTGACCGCCGGAGAGCCGCACACGCGCACACCCGGCTCCGGCACCCGGCACCGGCGTTGTCGGCCGGCGGGGCGGCGCTACCGCCAGACCGCCGGGAACCGTTTCGGCCGCGGCCCCGGGTCCGGGGGGGCCGGGTCACCCCGGCCGTCATCCCGACCTTCAACCGCAGCATGAACTGCTCGAACGGCGCCGTCGCCAGCAACCGGCACTCCCCGTCCGGCGACAATGACGCCCG
>NZ_JARWPM010000394.1 GCF_029869215.1 Nocardia carnea | reverse complement strand
CGGGCCCCGGGGGGGCCCCCGCTCGGGGGGGGGGGGGGGCTTTTTTTCGGGGGGGGGGGGGGGGGGGGGGGGGGTTTGTGGTTGTGGGTTGTTGGGGTGGGCGGGGGGCGGGCGGGGGGGGGGGGGGGGGGGGCCCCCCGGGGCGCGGGCGCCGTGGGGGTCGCGGGGGCGGCCCGGGCCGAGTACCAGGTCGAACCGGCCGGGAAGTTCGACGGTATCCAGCATCGCCCGCAGGTCGGTGAGGGGGAGCCCGAACGGTACCCAGCCGTCACCGAACTCGATGGCGCGCCGCAGGGAGCGCCGGGTCCGCCCGCCGATCCACAGCGGGACCCGTGGCTGCACCGCGTGCGGTCGCACCAGCAGATCCTGGTAGTCGTAGTACCGGCCGTGGTACTCGGGCCGCTCTCGGGACAGGGCGGCGCGCAGCGCGGCGAGCGCCTCGTCGGCGCGGGCGCCGCGGTCGGTGAACGAGGCACCCAGCAGGTCGAACTCCGCGCGCAGGCTGCCGATACCCAGGCCCAGCACGAGCCGCCCACCGCTGACCAGATCGAGGGTGCCGTAGCGTTTGGCGATCTCGAGCGGATGGTGGTAGCCGAGGACCAGCACCTGGGTCGCGAGCCGGATACCGGCGGTACGGGCCGCGAGAAAACCCAAGGTGGCCAGCGGATCCCAATAGGTGCCGCCACGCTCTTCGGCGATATCCACCGGGACGGCGATGTGCTCACTACAGGTCAGGTGATGGAAACCCAATCGGTCGGCGGTTTCGGCGATACGCGCGAGTTCGGCGATACCCGCGCCGCGTTCCCAACCGGCGGTTGTAGCGGGATGGGTGACGACTATGGGCGATGAGATCCCGATCTGCATGCTGGCGTATCTCCGCTGCTGGTGGCCGGTTCGACAAGGTCGGCGTCCGTTCTACCGCGCCGTCCGGCACCCGGGCCGCCGCCGTCCCGGTGGGCGGCACCTCGGAGCCTGTCCGGCGTCGCGCCGGGCAGCGGGTATCGTCTGCACCGGCTAGGTAGCTGTCAGCAGGACCTGCGCGGTCTGCGGGGATGTCACGCCGCGCGGGAGTGTGTGTTCGACCCCGATCCGGGAACGTCGAGCGCGGTATGCGGTGGTATCGGGCCGGCCGCGCCATCGTGCGGATTCCGGATCGTTTTTCCGAGGACGAACCGAGAGGATCTGCATGGGACGCGATATCACGCAGTACGAATTGCTGGTCGAGCTGGAACCGGTGGTCGCCGAGAATCTGGATCGGCACCTGGCCACGGCCAAGGACTGGAATCCGCACGACTACGTGCCGTGGGACGAGGGCCGCAACTTCGCCGCCATGGGCGGTGTCGACTGGGATCCCGAGCAGTCTCGGCTGTCGGAGGTCGCGAAGGTCGCGATGATCACGAACCTGCTCACCGAGGACAACCTGCCCTCGTATCACCGGACGATCAGCGAGCATTTCTCCCGCGACGGCGCCTGGGGCACCTGGGTGGGCCGGTGGACGGCGGAGGAGAACCGGCACGCCATCGCCATGCGCGACTATCTGGTCGTCACCCGCGGGGTCGATCCGGTGGCGCTGGAGAACGACCGTATGGTGCATATGACCCGCGGCGTGCATGCGCCCGAGTACTTCCACGGCATGCTCGACCAGGTCGCCTACGTGACCTTCCAGGAGTTGGCCACCCGGATCAGCCACCGCTGCACCGGAAAGGTCTGCGAGGATCCCATCGCCGACCGGATGCTCAAGCGCATCGCCACCGACGAGAACCTGCATATGATCTTCTACCGCAACCTGGCCGCGGCGGCGTTCGACCTCGCTCCCGACCAGGCCATGGAGTCGGTCACCAAGATCGTGACGGATTTCGCCATGCCCGGTAGGGGAATGCCGAACTGGCGGCGCAACGGGGTCCTGATGGTCAAGCACGGTATCTACGATCTGCGTCAGCATCTCGACGAGGTGCTCATGCCGGTGCTGCGCATCTGGAATGTTTTCGAACGCACCGATTTCACCGCGCGCGGTGAGCGCAGCCGTGAGGAACTGGGCGAATATCTCGCCAAGCTGGAAAAGGATGTCCTGAAGTTCGAGGAGCAGCGGGCACGGTTGCTCGCCCGTGAGTCCGCCCGTGCGGAGCGGGCCGCCGCGGCGGTCGGCTGAGCCCGGCGCGTTCGGGTGCGGCGACCGGGTCCGCCGGGAGTGGCACCCGCACCGGCGCCCGGTACCGGCCGTGCAAGGCAGTGTGGATCGCCGGGCACCGGGTATCCGGGCCGACGGAAAAGGAGGCGCCATGAGCCAGCGAGATACCGTGCACGCATTGCTCGACCGGGCGGGTAGCACCTACGCCGCCGAAGCGGGGATAAAACTCGACGACAAACCCGCACCGCTGTTCCAGCTGCTGATGCTCTCCGAACTGCTCAGCGCCCGGATCTCGGCCGATATCGCCATCGCGGCAACGGCGGAACTCGTGCACAGCGGCTACCGAACCGCGCACAGGGTCGCCGACGCCGACTGGCAGGACTTGGTCGACGCGCTGGGGCGCGGCCACTACCGCCGCTACGACGAGCGGACGGCCACTCAGCTCGGGGAGATCGCCGGGAAGGCACTCGAGAAATACGACGGCGACCTGCGCAAACTCGCCGAGGAAGCCGATCACGATATCGACCGCGCCGGGGAGCTGCTCCAGCAGTTCACCGGTATCGGCCCCACCGGCGGCGATATCTTCCTGCGCGAGGTGCAGGATGTCTGGCCCTGGGTACGCCCGCATTTCGATCAGCGGGCGGTCCGCGGGGCGCAGCGCGTCGATCTCCCCGCCGATCCCGGCAAGCTCGCCGGCCTCGCCCCGCGCAGCCATGCCGCCGAGCTGGCCGCGGCGCTGGTGCGGGTCGGGCTGGACGACGAACTGGCCGAGGAAGTCCGGGAGGCCGCGCACTGATCCGCGGGCCGGATCTGTGCCTCGGGTTTCCGGTCACCGTACCGCCGGCAGTCGGGCACCCGGGGTGTACAGCGACGAGACCGGCTGCGCGGCCGGTGACCCGGTCTCTCAGCGCGTCATCCGCTCCTGATAAACCGTGGCGAGATCATGGAGCGCCTGCTCGCAATCCCCGGTGTAGCTGGACCCGTGCATCACTGCCAGGGTCGTGGGGCGGAGGGCGGCGAGCCGTCGCAGTGCCGCGGGGACGGCGGGACCGATCGAGGTCGCGTGGAAGACATCCTCGGCGACCGTCGCGGGTTCGACGAGGTCGGTATCGGTGAGTGCCGGCCCGTCACCGAGCTGGGTCATCAGGTCACCGCAGAACAGCACCCCGGTGGTTTCCTCGTACAGGACCCGCGCCTCCCAGTTGTGGGGTGCGTGCGGGGTGTCCAGATGCCGGACCCGGCGGTCGCCCAGTTCGATCACCTCACCGTCGGCCAGCCGCCGCGGCGGCCGGTCGGCCATATCGTCGATCGATACCAGGCAGCCCAGTCGGCCGTGTGCGACCTCGGCCCGCGGGGCGGCGGCGAGGAACTGGTTCATGGCCCCGCATTCGTCGGCCTCCACATGCCCGAAGGTGATCCAGCGCAACTCCTCGACCGGCCTGATCCGCGCGACGGCGGCGGCCACCAGGGGGAACAGGGCACGCATTCCGGTGTGGAACAGCAGGGGTTCCTCGGCGTCGACGAAGAATTGGTTGAACGTGAATCCGGTGGGTCCCACCTCGGGAACGTAGGTGGAGAAGCGGTAGATGCCGTCGGCGATTTCGTCGGTTCGGGTTTGCATTGGAGACGTCCTGGTCGTATCGATCCCCCGGTCGCAGCACCCAGCGCGGTCGAACAGCGAACGATCAGTTTACTCCCGTCCGGCACGCGGCAGAAGATCCGAATGGGTCCGGCGGGAACCGCGCGGCCCACGGGCTCGGACGGAAACGCGTCTCGGCAGGACGGCCGCAACTCACGGAACAGGGCGGACGGGGGTATCACCGCACCGGGTTCGCTCCTGTTCCGAACCGGCCGCCCGCGCCGCGGCCGGTGACCGATCCGGCGCCGGTGCGGTAGTCGCGAATCCCGGCAACCATCCGTTCACCAGCGGAATCATCGCCTGGATCAGCGGTCCGATGGCCACCGCGAAGACCACCGTGCCGAGGCCGACACCACCCCCGAGCAGCCAGCCGGTGGCCAGTACCGAGACCTCGATCGTGGTGCGTACCAGGCGGACGGACAGACCGGTCCGGCGCACCAGCCCGGTCATCAGCCCGTCGCGGGGTCCGGGACCGAGCCCCGCGCCGATGTACAGAACACTGGCGAACGCGTTGAGGACCACCGCGAGCACCATGGCCCCCAGCCGCACCGGCATCGACTCCCACTCCGGGAGCAGCCACAGCCCCATATCGACGGAAACCCCGACCAGTACCACATTGCTCACGGTGCCGAAGCCGGGCCGCTGCCGCAGCGGAATCCAGGCCAGTAGCACGACGGCGCCGGTCACGATGGTGACCGTCCCGAAGCTCATCGGCAGGTGCCGGGTCACACCCTGATGGAACACATCCCACGGGTCCAAACCCACTGCGGCGCGGATCATTACGGCCATGGAGAACCCGTACAACCAGAGACCGGCGAACAGTGCCGCGAGACGTCGGATCATACGATGAGCATGCCGGGTGGCCGGACCACTCGTACAGGGCCAGTCATGCGGCGCTGGACCCTGTCCGCGAGGGCGGAGAGGGTCCAGTGGGTCGAAACGCCACGCGTGCCGGGAGATGCTTCGGCCGTCGACCGGGTCAGGGCGCCACGCGGGCCACCGCGCCGATTTCCAGGGCCGTCCACACCGCGCCGTCGGGGCCGACGGTGAGGCCGTGTGGTTCGGATTCCGTTGTGGGCAGGTCGTATTCGGTCAGGTTTCCGTCCCGGGTGATCCGTCCGAGGCGGTTGGCACCCCATTCGGTGAACCAGCAGTCACCGGCGGCCGGGGCGACGACCGCATGTGGTTTCGCCGCCGGATCGGGCAGCGGGAACATCGTCATCGTGCCGCCGGGGTCGAGGCGGCCGATCCGGGCGGCGGCGATATCGGCGAACCACAGGGCGTCCGGGCCGGATGTGATGCCGACCGGTGCGCCCGCATCGGGCAGTGGGTACCGGGTGATCGTGCCGTCGAGGTCGATCCGGCCGATGGCGTTCGCTTGGTTGAGGGTGAACCACATCGCCCCGTCCGGACCGCAGGTGATCATGGACGGGAAGCCGCCTCGGACGGGGAGGACGACATGGGTGATCTGTCCGCCGGGCGTGATCCGGCCGATCCGGTCGGTGTTCATCTCGGTGAACCACATGGCCCCGTCCGGACCGGCGCAGATCCCGAACGGTCCGCTGTCGGACGGCAGGCCGAACGCCGTGACCTCGCCGTCGGTGGTGATCCGCCCGATATGGCCGTCGCCGGATCGGGCGAACCACAGGGCATCGTCCACGCCCGTTGCGATAACGGTCGGCCGGCATCCGGCGGGGCCGGCCGGGTAGCGGTCGAGAGCGCCGTCGACGGTGAGCCGGGCGATTTCGCCGCTCTGGGCCAGCGTGATCCAGAGTGCGCCGTCGGCGCCCGCGGTGATGCCGTAGGGCCCCGCCGCGGCGTCGGCCACCGGCAACTCCTCGACGATGCGACTCTGGGCTTCTTGTGTCATGGACGGACCTTCCGGTTCGGTTCATTCGGTGGCAGTGCGGACCTGGTGCACCAGGTCGAGAATGATCGAGGCGAGCTCGGCGGGCCGGGTCATCGGCAGGTTGTGCCCACCGTCGATTTCGATCAGCCGCCGGCCGTGCCCGGCCCGGACCACCGCGCGGACCTCGGCGGCGCGGGGTGCGTAGAAGCCGTCCGTGGGCAGCACGATCGTGAGGGGGCACTCGATCCGTTCGTACACCTCCACGCT
Organism: Nocardia carnea; assembly: GCF_029869215.1. Classification (GTDB taxonomy): domain Bacteria; phylum Actinomycetota; class Actinomycetes; order Mycobacteriales; family Mycobacteriaceae; genus Nocardia; species Nocardia carnea_B. The sequence continues at coordinate 28,169 of NZ_JARWPM010000394.1, read as the reverse complement.
CGGATACACGGCCGCCTCGGGGTCCGGCGCCGCGGTGCGCGCGATCTCTTCTACGGTCGGCCGGCGCACATACTCTCCCTCCGGGCCGGGCGCGAAGCTGCGGCGCATCACCTCTCGGACCAGTTCCGGCCGGGCGCCGGCGTTGAGCGGATCGGTATCGGTCTCGCGCACGCACTGCTCGATGTAGTCGAGCATCGGGCCTTCGGCGGCACGCCACCCGTAGCGGAACATCTCGCGTAACTGCCGGGCCGCGTCGGGGCCGCGCCACTGCGCGTCGGCGCGCACCGCCGTCGCGCGATCGTCGAGAACGAGGCCGTCCACCACGCACAACGCCGCCGGATCGACCACGCCGGCCGCCGTCGCCGCCGCTATCGCGTACCCGCCGGTGGAATGCCCCACCAGAACCGGCCGCTCCCAGCCCAGGGCGGCCACCACAGCGCCGAGATCACGCCAGTACTGTTCGGCCGTCCGGGAATCGGCCGCGGTCTGCCCGTGGCCGCGCAGATCGAACGCCACCACACGGCACCGCGTCACCAGCTGCGCCGCCACCTCCGACCACGCCGCACTGTTGTGGCCGCTTCCGTGCACCAGCAGTACGCCGGTGCCCGCGCCGCCGAAGTCCACCCCCGACAACGCCCCGCCGGATACACGCACCCTGACCTCGGATCCCAGCACAAGCCGGTACTGTGCCCGCCGCAGCCACGGTCACGCAACTTGTTATCCCGGCACGGACAGCGGTGAAGGTACCCGTGCGATCCCGGCGGCCGGGCCTTTCGGCCGGCTACCGGCAGCAATTCGGGTCGAGTACCACGCACAGTGCGGCGAGTGCGTCGCGGTGGACGCGGTGGACGACGTTCATGCCCTGGCGTTCGGAGTTCACCAGCCCGGCCTTGCGGAGCTGGCCGAGATGGTGGCTGACCGTGGATTCCGACAACCCGACCGCGTCGGCGAGTTCGCCACCGTTGCGCCCCGCCTCCGGGCTCGCCAGCAGCAGCGACATCAGCTTGACCCGGACCGGATCGGCGAGGGCCTTGAGCCGGAGCGCGACGTGCAGGGCGGCTTCGTCGTCGACCGGCCCGGCGGCTACGGGTGGGCAGCACAGGGGAGTGGTCATGTCGATGACGGGTAGCGCTTTGGGCATGAATCCATCCTACTCACGATATTGACTTATGTCGAAAAGGTGGCAGACTGACCGCTGCCAGTAATTCGATATATGTCACACAGGTGGTGGTCATGATGTCACGTGTTCAGCTCGCGCTCAATGTCGACGATCTGGAGCAGGCCGTCGAGTTCTACTCGGCCCTGTTCGGAGTCGCGCCGGCGAAACGCAAGCCCGGCTATGCGAACTTCGCGGTCGAGCAGCCGCCGCTGAAGCTGGTCCTCATCGAGAACCCTGGTCAGGGTGGCAGTGTGAACCATCTCGGGGTGGAGGTGGAGTCCTCGGAGAAGGTGCATGCCGAGATCGCGCGTCTGTCGGAGGCCGGTCTGTTCACCGAGGAGCAGATCGCGACGACCTGTTGCTTCGCCACTCAGGACAAGGTCTGGGTGACCGGCCCGAACGCTGAGCGGTGGGAGGTTTACACCGTGTTGGCCGATACCGAGCACTTCGGTACCGAACCCCGGTTCGCCGGCAAGGAGGACGCGGAGGCGGTGCAAGGATGCTGCGGCACCGGTGCCAGCGATTCCGCATCGGAGGCGGAGGTCGAGTCGGACGTGGCATGCTGCGCCCCGGCCGCCGCCCGGTAGACGCCTGGGTTCCGGCGTGACCGATGTGGAGACCGCGCCCGCGGCAGCGGTGGATGTGTTGCCGCGGGCGGGGCGCCGCCGGGTGCTGGCGGTGCTGTGCCTGACCCAGATATCGAGCTGGGGAATCCTGTATTACGCGTTCCCGGTGTTGTCGGTGTCGATCACCCGCGAGGCGGGGTGGTCGGCGCCGGTGATCACCGCGGCGTTCTCGCTCGGTCAGCTCGCGACCGCGCTCACCGGGATCCCGGTCGGCGCGGTCATCGACCGGACCGGCCCACGGCGGGTGATGACCGCCGGATCGGTACTCGGGGTAGTAGCGCTGGTCGCGATCGCGTCCGCCCCGAACCTGGTCGTGTTCTATCTGGGCTGGCTGGCGGCCGGGGTGGCGATGGGGGCGGTGTTGTATCCGCCGGCGTTCGCGGCGTTGACCCGCTGGTGGGGGCCGCAGAGTGTGACCGCGCTGATGGTCCTCACTCTGGCCGGTGGTTTGGCGTCCACGGTGTTCGCGCCGCTGACGGCCGCCCTGGACAGCAGCGTCGCGTGGCGCGGCGCCTATCTCGTCCTCGCCGCGGTCTTGGCGGTGCTGACGATCCCGGCGCATTGGTTCGGGTTGCGGGCGGTATGGCCGGAGCCACCGGCCCCGACAGTGGCTGCGCATGCCGACCACTCGCAGATTGCGCGCAGCCCGCGCTTCGCTGCGCTGGTGGTGACCATGTGCTTGGCGGCGTTCGCGAGCTTCGCCGGCATCTTCAACCTCGTCGCCCTGCTCCAGGAACAGGGCTTCAGCGCCGGGTTGGCGGCGACCGCGCTCGGGCTCGGTGGCGCCGGGCAGGTTTTGGGCCGCATCGGGTATCTGCCGCTGGCCCGCTACACCGGGGTCACCGCCCGCACCGTCGTGGTGCTGGCCGCGCTCGCCGTCTCGACCGCGCTGCTGGGGGTGGTGTCGGCGGTGATCGTGTTGATCGCGGTCGCGATCGGCGCAGGGCTGGTGCGCGGGATTTTCACGCTGATCCAGGCCACCGCGATCACCGACCGGTGGGGCGCCACCCACTACGGCCGGTTGAACGGGTTGTTGTCGGCGCCGGTGGTGATCGTGTCCGCGCTGGCTCCGTGGGCGGGCACCGTGCTGTCGGCGTGGACGGGCAGCTACGCCCACACCTATCTCATCCTCGGCGCCGTCGCTGCCCTCGCCGCGGCGATCGCGCCACTGACCAGAGTCCGTGTTTCGAAGAAAGAGATGTTGTGACAAGCGAATACGACTATGACGCGGTGGTCATCGGCGGCGGTCAATCCGGCCTCGCCGCCGCCCACCACCTCACCGCTCGCGGCCTGAACACCGCGGTCCTGGAAGCCTCGCCGGAGGCGACCGGGTCGTGGCCGCGCTATTACAACAGCCTGACCCTGTTCTCCCCGGCCCGCTACAGCGCCCTACCCGGCCGGGCGTTCCCGGGGGATCCGGACCGGTACCCGCACCGCGATGAAGTGATCGACTATCTGCGCTCCTACGCCGCGGCCCTGGACGCCGAGATCCACACCAGCACTGCTGTCGAGTCCGTCGCCGCCACCAGCGGTGAGGATTTCGCGGTCACCACCGGATCGGGTGCGGTGTTCACCGCGCCGCGGGTGATCGCGGCGACCGGGTCGTTCGGTTCCCCGTTTCTGCCCGCCGTGCCCGGCCGGGACGAGTTCGGAGGCCGGGTCCTGCACGCGAGCGAATACCGCCACCCCGGCGAGTTCGCCGACCAGCAGGTGATCGTGGTGGGTGCGGGGAACTCCGCGGTGCAGATCGCCGCCGAACTCGCCGAGCGGGCGCGGGTGGTGCTGGCCAGTAGGGCGCCGGTGAAATTCGTGCCGCAGCGGCCTCTGGGCCGGGATGTGCATTTCTGGTTCACCGTCACCGGGTTCGATGCCGCCCCGCTGGGCCAGATCGTGAAACAGGCGCCGACGCAGCCGGTTCTCGATGACGGCCGCTACCGCGCCGCGCTGGCCGGCGGGCGACCGGAGCGGCGGGAGGTGTTCACCGCGTTCACACCGGAGGGTGTGGTGTGGCCGGACGGTACCCGCACCCTGGTGGATGCGGTCATTTTCGCCACCGGCTACCGCCCGCACCTGTCGTATCTCACTGGCACCGGGGCGGTGACCGAGGCCGGGGTGCCGCGGCAGCGGTTCGGGCTGTCCACGACTCACCCGGGGCTGGGGTTTCTGGGGTTGGAGTGGCAGCGGACTCCGTCGTCGAACTCGCTGCGCGGGGTCGGCCGGGATGCGGCCTATCTGGTGCGGCGGCTGCGGCCGGTGACGGCGCAGCAGCGGGCGCACGCGCGGTGACCAGCGCCTCGGTGGACACGGTCGCGCAGGGGTTGGTCCGCGGTGGCCGGGTGTTGTCGGCCGATGGCACTCCGATCACCTATCTGACCCTCGGTGCCGGGCCGGTTCTGGTGGCGGTGCACGGTGGCCTGGGCAGCGCGGTGAGCATGCTGGGGCTGGCGGGCCACCTCGCCGAGCACTACACAGTGGTCGCGGTGAATTGCCGTGGTCACGGCACCTCCGGAGCCCCGCAGTCGCCGCCGGATATCGCGCACGAGGTCGCCGACCTCACCGCGGTGATCGACGCGGTCGGCCCGGTCGAGGTGTTGTTCGGTTACTCCTACGGCGCGGTCCTGGCCCTGGAAACCGCGCTGCGCGCACCGGATCAGGTGCGGCGGCTGGCGGTCTATGAGCCACCGTTGCCGGTCACCTACCCGATCCCGGACCTCGCGGCGGTGGATGCAGTGATCGCGGGCGGGGACTACGAGCGCCTGATCCTGGACGCCTCCGCAGTATCCGGCGGATTCTCCCCGGCCGAGCTGGCCGCGCTGCGTGCTGATCCGTTGTGGTGGCACAAGGTCGCCCAGGCCCCCACCCTGGCGGCGACGTTGCGGGTGCTGGCCGGCCTGGACCCCGACGTGGGCCGCTACGCCGCGATCACTGTCCCGACCACGGTGATCACCGGCACCACCAGCGCCGACTACATCCTCGACGCCGCGAACCGGCTCACCGGTGCACTCGCGGCCGCGACACGGAAAACGCTGTCGGGACAAGGCCATCACATCGACCCGGGCGTCCTGGCCCGGGCACTGCTCCCGGACAGCTAGGCAGTGAGTGTGTCGAGGCGACGGCCGATATCCGGCCACCAGGTGGTGGCGACCCCGTAGCCGACGAGGCAGCCACCGAGCTGACAGACCGCGATCACCAGCGCCGGGGCCGGTTCCAGTCCGAGGACGACTGCGCCCGCGACCACGGCCGGGTTGCCGAGGAACCCCGACCCCGTCACCAGGAGCACTGCGGCGGCCAGTGCGCTGGCACCGGAACGCGTGCACACAGCCCGGGGTGGGCACTGCCGGAGGGGTGATCCCGGCCAGGAAACACCCCACCACCAGCACACCGGCCACGGCCATCGCGGCCCCTACCTGGCCGAGGATGTGGCCGGCGAGCTGATGACCGGACAGGCTTCGGCGGCCTTCCAGCAGGGCATCGGCCACCATCAGCAGCGGGTTCCACCGCGGCGCCCGGCTCCGGAAAAGCGCGGCGCAAACGGCCAGGACCGTGATCGTCACGGCTGCGGCGAGCCCGGCGCGGGCCGCGGCATGTCCTGGACTGGCCAGGTGTGTTGTCCACCAGCCCGTCACCAGCGCCGCCATCACCACCCCGGTACCGAGCAGATCCGCGCGATACCGCGCAGCCGCCCCCCGCACCGAGGCTCGGTGCGGGCGGGGCGCCGGTCATCGCTTCTCCCTTGACCGTGGTCGGCTCGGTGGGGGTTCAGGCGTGGGCAGCCAGCAGCTCCGCGATGAGCGCCTCGACCCGGGCGCGGATCTCGTCGCGGATCGGGCGCACCGCTTCCACACCTTTGCCGGCCGGATCGGCCAGGTCCCAGTCGCGGTAGCTGATACCGGGGAACACCGGGCAGGTGTCACCGCAACCCATGGTGATCACCACGTCCGAGGACTGCACCGCGTCCGGCGTCAGGATCTTCGGGGCCTGGGCGGTGATATCGATCCCGACCTCGGCCATGGCCTCGACCGCGGCGGGATTCAGCTGATCGGCGGGCGCACTGCCGGCGGAGCGAACCTCGATCGCCCCGTTCGCGAGGTGGGTGAGGAATCCGGCGGCAATCTGGGAGCGCCCGGCGTTGTGGACGCAGACGAACAACACACTCGGCTTATCGGTCACAGCGAGGGCCTTTCAGGCGGTGGGGACGTCGAGTTCGGCGAGCAACACGCGCACGCGGGTTTCGATCTCGGCGCGGATCGGGCGGATCGCGGCGACATCGAGGCCGGCGGGGTCGGGCAGGTCCCAGTCCTCATACCGGCGGCCGGGATACACCGGGCAGGCATCCCCGCAGCCCATGGTGATGATGACGTCAGCGGCTTTCAGGATTTCCTCGGTCCACGGCTTCGGGTACTCGCCGGTGATGTCGATCCCGATCTCGGCCATCGCCGCGACCGCGGCCGGGTTGATCTCCTCACCAGGTTCGCTGCCGCCGGACCAGCCGATGGCGTGCTCGCCGGCGAGGTGGGTGAACAGGCCCAGCGCCATCTGCGAGCGGCCGGCGTTGTGCGTGCACAGGAACAGCACGGTCGGAGTCCCGGTGTGGTGGAGTCCTTCGACCTTGGCCAGGGCTTGGAGGCGTTGGCGGGTGAAGCGTTCGGCCAGGAGGGGCAGGAAGTTGACGATGGTGGCGCGGCCGGCGAACTGCTCGTAGGAGGAGTGCAGGAACCGTTCGATGGTTTCCACACCGAAGGTGCCGTCGAACTCGCGCTGCAACCGGGTCGCTGCGGTTTTCAACGCCACCTGCTGGTCGATGGACAGATCCGCACGCAACGCTGTCGCGGGGATGGGGGACTCGGTCATATCCGCTTTTCCGATATTCGAGAAGGACGGGTCAGGATTGGACAGGTGAGCTGAGTTCGGTAGCAAGATCGTGGACGCGGGCGGCGATATCGTCCCGGACCAATCGCATCCGCTGGATTCCCTCGATTCCGCGGAGCGAGGGCTCGTCGGTCTCCCACCGCCGTACCCGCACCCCGACCGGGACGTCGAGCTGGGCTTCGTGACCGAGGAGCACCACCAGATCAGCGCGAGCGAGCAGCCCGGCGTCGACCGGTTTCGGGACTCCGCCACTGATATCGACCCCGACCTCGGCAAGCGCTGCCAGCGACAACGCGTTGAGCTTTTCGCCCGGGACGGTACCCGCCGACAGCGCGACGACCTCACCAGCGGAGGCCTGGCGCATCAGTCCGGCCGCCATCTGCGATTTGCCGCTGTTGCGGACACACACGAACAGCACCATCGGGGCCGTGGTCACCGCGACCCCGCTTCCGTTGCAGCCGCAGAGGTGCGGAACCGGTTGCGCAGGGCCAGTGACACATACACCAACGCGACCAGGACCGGGACCTCGATCAACGGACCAACCACACCCGCCAGTGCCTGACCGGAGGTAGCGCCGTAAGTGGCGATGGCGACCGCGATCGCGAGTTCGAAATTGTTGCCCGCCGCGGTGAACGCGAGCGTGGTGGTCCGCTCGTATCCGAGTCCCATCATCGCGCCGAGCAGGTAGCCGCCGCCCCACATGATCGCGAAGTACGCGAGCAGCGGCACCGCGATGCGGACCACGTCCAGGGGCTGGGAGGTGATGCGGTCGCCTTGCAGGGCGAACAAAACCACGATGGTGAACAGCAGACCGTAGAGCGCCCACGGCCCGATCCGCGGAATCAGGCTGGATTCGTACCAGTCGCGGCCCTTCGCCCGCTCACCCAGGCGGCGGGTGAGGTATCCGGCCAGCAGCGGGATGCCGAGGAAGATCAGTACCGATTTCGCGATCTGCCACGGCGAAGCCTCGATAGTCGTCTGTTCCAGGCCCAACCACCCGGGCAGCACCGAGAGGTAAAACCAACCCAGGACGGCGAACATGATCACCTGGAAGATCGAGTTCAACGCCACCAGCACCGCGGCGGCTTCGCGGTCGCCGCAGGCAAGATCGTTCCAGATGATTACCATCGCGATACAGCGCGCCAATCCGACGATGATCAGTCCGGTGCGGTATTCCGGGAGGTCGGGTAGCAGGAGCCAGGCCAGCGCGAACATCAGCGCCGGGCCGAGCAGCCAGTTCAGCACCAGCGACCCGATCAGAAGACGGCGGTCGCCGGTGACCGTGTCAAGGCGGTCGTAGCGGACCTTGGCCAGCACCGGGTACATCATGATCAGCAGGCCGATCGCGATCGGCAGCGAGATACCGTCGATCTCCACCGCGGCGAGGGCATCGCCTAGACCCGGGATGAGCCGGCCCAGCAGCAGCCCGGCAGCCATGGCGACACCGATCCACACCGGCAGGAACCGGTCCAGCGTCGAGAGTTTGCCCACCACACCCTGCTCGCCGGCCGTGGTGGTGTCGGTGGCGCTCACGCGGTCACCTCGGCGGCCTCGCCGCTCTCCAGCAACAACGCCTCGGAGACCCGCTGCAACGCCTGCGGGACAACCCGGTAGTACACCCAGGACGCGCGGCGTTCACTGGTCAGCAGACCGGCGGAACGCAGCACCTTCAAGTGGTGCGAAATGGTCGGCTGGGTGAGGTCGATGCCCTCGGACAGGTCGCATACGCAGGCCTCCATCCCGGACCGGGACGCGATCGAGCTCAGCAGTCGCAGCCGCACCGGATCCGATAGCGCCTTGAACACCGCGGCCAGCTCCGCGGCCGCGTCCGCCGTCAGTGGTTCCCGCACCCGGGGCGCCGGGTCGCAGGCCCCGTCCGGGAGTATCGGCAACTGCGGTTTAGACATGGATCGATATTGACAGCTATCTATACCAAGAGGCAAACGCACGGCGAGTGCACGCCATCCCGTGACAGGCGATGCGGTAGCGGTGAACGCGACGGCGTTGCCGGAGCACCGGCTCCTCGTGTGGCGAGCCGATTCATGGCGAGGGTATGAGCTTCCGCAGTTTTTTCTCGAGGAATCGGCGTTCCGGTTCGTTACCCACCCGTTGCAGGGCGGCGCGATAGGCGGTGATCGACTCGCCGGTGCGGCCGAGGCGGTGCAGGAGTTCGGCGCGGGTGGCGTGGTACAGGTGGAAGCCGTCGAGATCGAGTGCGTCCACGATCGCCAGGGCCGCGGCCGGCCCCGCGGTCTCGGCGATCGCGACGGCCCGGTTCAAGGCCACCACCGGGGTCGGTGTGGCGTCCAGCAACAGGTTGTACATCCGGACGACGGCCGCCCAATCGGTGCGGTCGGCGGCCGGGGTGTGGGCGTGCAGCGCGTTGATCGCGGCCTGCAGCTGATAGGGCCCGGGCCGGTCGCGGCGCACACACCGGGCCACCAGTGCCAGACCCTCGCCGATCTTCGACCGATCCCAGCGTGACCGGTCCTGTTCGGCCAGCGGCACCAGGTCGCCACCCGAGGTGGTGCGGGCGCTGCGGCGGGCATCGGTCAGCAGCAGCAAGGCCAGCAGCCCGAGCGCTTCGGGTTCGTCGGGCATCGCCGCGGTGAGTACCCGGGTGAGCCGGATGGCCTCCGCGCACAGATCGTCGCGGATCAGGTCCGCACCGGACGACGCCGCGTAGCCCTCGTTGAAGATCAGATACAACACCGCCAGCACGGCGTCGACCCGCTGCGGGAGATCGGCGTCGCGAGGGACCCGGTAGGGGATACGCGCGTCCCGGATCTTGTTCTTGGCGCGCACGATCCGCTGAGCGACCGCCGGCTCGGCGACGAGGAAGGCCCGCGCGATCTCGGCGGTGGTGAGGCCACCGAGCAGGCGCAGTGTCAACGCGACCTGCGCGTGGCGGTTGAGGGCCGGGTGGCAGCAGGTGAAGATGAGCCGGAGTCGTTCGTCGGGCACCGCGCCGGTATCCGCGGGTTCGTCGTTGTGGTGCAGCATCGCTGCCTCCGCGTGTTTGGCGTCGCGCTGCGATTCCCGCCGGTGGCGGTCGATCGCGCGGTGGCGCGCGGTCGTGATGATCCACGCGGCCGGACCGGGCGGTATGCCCTGGCCCGGCCAGGTGCGCACGGCCGCCGCGAACGCCTCCTGCACCGCCTCCTCGGCGGCGTCGATACTGCCGAGGAGGCCGATCAGCACCGCGACGGCGCGGCCGTATTCCGCACGGAACACGGCCGCGATATCGTCGGCGGTGCTTGTCACTGCTCCGCTTCGGTATGGAACGGCCGCACCTCGACGGGCAGGTGGCAGGCCCGCGTCGCCTTACGGCCCCATTCCAGCGCTTCGTCGAGGTCGGCGGCCCGGATCACCCAGAACCCGCCGATATGCTCCCGGGTCTCCAGGTACGGCCCGTCGGTGACCAGCACCTCGCCACCGGCGCCGACCCGCAGTACCGTCGCCGTGCTCGCCGGATGCAGGCCGCCACCGAACACCTCGATACCGGCTTGTGCCAATTCCTTGTTCAACGCCTCCACCTCGGCGGCGATCTGTGCCATCTCCTCGTCGCCGGGTGCGTAGTCGTCGTCGTGGTGGATGCTGAGCAGGTACTGCGCCATCGTGAACCTCCTGAGTCGTTGTGTTCACCCCTTACACGAACGGGCACCCGGTGAATCGACACACTCGCGGAAGAATTCTGCGCCCATTTTTCCCGGTGCGGTACTCCGCCGGTAGCCGAACCGGGTCCGTACCACTGAGTACAGCCGCTGCGGCACCTTCGCGGTGGCCTCCCGCCGCCGGCCGCTGTGTCATCGGCGTAGGTGCAGGCGGATCACCGGGATGGTGCGGCCGGTTTTGTTCTGGTAGCCGGCGAAACGTGGAGCGGTGGTGATGATGGTTTCCCAGGCCTGTTCGCGTTCGGTGCCGGTGAGAACTTCCGCGGTCACCGGCAACGGGCCGCGGCCGCCGATTTCGATCGCGACGTCCTCGGGACGCGCCGCGAGGTTGTGATACCAGTCCGGGTTCGCGTCGGCGCCCGCGGCGGAGGCGGCGATCAACCAGCGGTTGTGCCCATCGGGGAACCAGGCGACCGGCGACTGTCGCGGCCGGCCGGTCCTGCGTCCGGTGGTGTGCAGGACAAGGAGATTCATACCCATCATCCGGCGGGTGGAGCGGCGGCCCCAGGCGCGCATGCACCGATTGATCAGGCGCGACACCGGGTTGGGTCCGATCTTGTGCATCGATGACCCGCTTGGTGTGGTCGATGGTCTGCGCGTGCCGGGCGTGGTGCCATTACCGGTCGGCGCCGGCTGGACGAACCGCAGGAAATTGCCGGAGGGATCGAGGAAGGCGCAGTCGCGGGCGCCGTCGGGCCGATCGATCGGCTCTTGCATCACCTCGGTATCGCCGGCCTCGAGGTATTCGAATGTGGCGTCACAGTCCTCGGTGAGGAAACCGATGCCGCCGAGCGAACCGGGGTACGGCAGCTGTCCGAGGTCGAGACGCTGGGTCGTCGGGACAGCGGCGCCGGCGCCCGGGGGTTCGAGGACGAGGGAGACCTCCGGTTGCGCGGGCGGGCCGATGCGCACCCGCCGGCCACCGTGGGCGTCGATCGCGCCACGCACCTCGAGTCCGAGTACGCCACAGTAGAAGCCGAGCGCCTGATCGAGGTCGTGGACGATCAGATGGAAGGCAGAAACGCGCAGGTCCATTCCGGTCACGCCGGGCCCTCGCCGAGTCCGGCCGGGGCGCCGGCGCCCAGCGGGAGGTAGATGATCTCCCGGTCGTGGAGCCGGTCCGGGTCGGTCTCGATGGCGATGCGGGTGATCTTCCCGGCCCTGACGGTGAACGCGAAGACAGCGCGCGGCCGGCCGCGGAGGGACCAGACGGCCGCCGGAACTCCATCGACCAGGGCAAGACGCGCGGCCTGCGCACGTCCGGCGAAGAACGCCGCGACGTCGTAGCCGCCACGGACCTCGCCGACAACGACATCGGGATCGAGCAATTCGAGCAGGGCCTCGAAGTCGCCGCTCCGGGAAGCAGCGAGGAAGGCGGCGACGATTTCGCGCTTGGGCGACCGGCCGGCCGCGGAGGAGTCCGCCGCACCCCGGATTCTGCGCCGGGCCCGGCTGGCGAGTTGCCGCGCCGCTGCCGGGGTGCTGTCGATGATCTCGGCGATCTCGGCGAACGAGACCGCGAACACATCGTGGAGTACGAACGCGAGCCGTTCGGCGGGGGCCAGGGTATCCAGTACGACCATCAGCGCGACACCGACGGAATCGGCCAGCAGGGCTTCGTCTTCGGGGTCGGCCGGCCGCAGGGCGCGCAGGTCGGTGAGCGGCGCGGGCTCGGGCAGTTGCGCTCCGGCCGGCTCCTCCCGTCGAGCCCGCCGGGATTCGAGCATGTTCAGGCAGACGCGGGCGACGACGGTGGTGAGCCATCCGGCCAGGTTCTCGATCTGGCCGGTGTCGGCGCGGCTGATCCGTAACCATGCCTCCTGGAGCGCGTCCTCGGCGTCCCCGGGTGAGCCCAGCATCCGGTAGGCCACCGCGTGCAGGTGGCCCCGGTGCTCGGTGAACCGCTCGCTGAGCCAGTCGTGTTCCGCCATCTGTCACATTCCTCCGTCGGGGTCGGTCATCTCTATTGACCGGCGGCGCCGGCCCGATGTGACAGCCGATCCGGTCACGTTCCCTTCTCCTTCAGGGACACGTCGTACGCCCAGAGGAGAAACCCCACATGTCAAATGACGAGGAGAAACCGTGAAAGCGCACGTCAGCTCGATTTTGCTCGGTGTCGCCGACCTGGACAGGTCCAAGAAGTTCTATGTCGAAGGGCTCGGCTGGAAGATCAGGGACGACTACGGCGTCTCGGTGTTCTTCGAATCCGAGGGCGGCTCGCTCGTCGGGTTCTACGGCCGCGAGGGCCTGGCCGAGCAGATGGGCACCAGCCCGGAAGGAAGTGGCTTCAGCGGTTTCGCCCTCACCTACGTTGTCCGCAGCGAGGCGCGGGTCGGCGAAATCGCCGCCGAAGCCGAGAAGGCCGGCGCCACGATCCTCAAACCCGCGGGGGCGCTGCCGTGGGGCGGGTACGGCGCCACGTTCGCCGACCCCGACGGCTACATCTGGAGCCTCGGCTACAGCGCCCGGGGAACAGATCAGCCCTACGCGGAGTAGTTCGGGAGAGAAGCCGTACGGACACTCCCGGGTTCTTGCCGGAAGAGCCCGGGAGCTCCGGTCGTGTTCGAGGACATCCTTCGGTCACTCGTCCCGGCCATCGAGGCTGTTTCCCCCACCCGAACGGCCGGAGAAGTGATGCGTCCCACTTTTCGTTATTCCGTGGCCCTCGGTGACGTCCCGAGAGCATGAGCGAACACAATGACTCCCTTGCCCAGGTCGTCGTCATCGGCGGCGGTTATGCGGGCGCGCTGGCGGCCAACCATCTGCGCCTGCGCACCGGCGTCGGCATCACACTCGTCAACCCCCGCCCGCACTTCGTCCAACGGATGCGGCTGCACCAGTTCGTGGCCGGCACGCACGACGCCACCACCGGCTTCGATACGTTGCTCGGGGAGGGTGTGCGGCTGGTCGTCGACAGCGCCACCCGTATCGACACCGCCGCACGAACCATCGAGCTGGCCTCGGGTGGCGCGCTGGACTACGACTACGTCATCTACGCCGTCGGCAGTACGGCCACCACGCCCGCCTCGGTGCCGGGTGCGGCCGACCACGCCTACCCCCTCGCAGAGTACGAACATGCGCGGCGACTGCGCAGCGCGCTGGGCGAGGTCGCCGCGAACGCGCCGATCACCGTGGTCGGTGGTGGTGCCACCGGTATCGAGACCGCGGCGGAGCTGGCCGAACAGGGCCGGGCCGTCACGCTGGTGTGCGGCGGTATGTTGGCTCCGGCCTTCGCTGTGCCGGCCCGGCGGTCGATCGCGAAGCGGCTGGCCGCGAAGGAAGTCCGGGTACTCGAAGACGAGAAGGTAGCGCAGGTGCGACCCCACGAGGTGGTGCTGGCCGGTGGCCGGGTGCTGTCGAGCGCGCTCACGATCTGGACCGCCGGATTCGGGCTCCCGGAGCTGGCCCGGCGGAGCGGCCTTCGTACCGACCCGGCAGGCCGCCTGCTCACCGACGAGACGCTCGCCAGCATCGACGACAACCGGATCTTCGCCGCCGGTGACGCCGCGGCGCCGTCGGGCCGGCCGCTGCGGATGAGCTGCTACGCCGCCCAGCCGCTGGGTGCGCAGGCCGCGGCGAATGTGCTGGCCTGTATCGCCGGCGGCGAACCGGCGGTGCTCGATGTGCCGTTCGTCGCCTGCAATATCGGGTTGGGCAGTGATGCCGCCGCGATGCAGTTCACCCGCCGGGACGACACCCCGGTGCGCTTCTACCTCGGCGGCCGGATGGCCGGGGCGATCAAGAAGAAGGGACTGTCCGCACCGGTGGAAGCCATCGCCAAGGAGGCGCGCAAACCCGGCTCGATTCCCTCGTTCCACGGACTGGGCCGCCGGAAGAACCTGCCGATCCCCGAGACCGGGACGGGCGTGAACGTATGAGGGATAGCGACGAGCATGCCGAACGGTTCGCGCTGCTGCGGCCGCTGCTGTTCACCATCGCCTACGAAATTCTGGGTTCGGCAACCGAATCCGACGACGTGCTGCAGGACAGCTACCTGAAATGGGCGCGGGTGGACCTGACGACGGTCCGGGACACCAAATCCTTTCTGGCGCAGCTGGTGACCCGCAAAGCGCTCGATGCGCTCCGCGCCGGCGCTCGCCGGCGCGAAGAATATGTCGGCCCGTGGCTGCCCGAACCCCTGCTCGTCAGCGAGGACGACGCCTCGGCCGATATCGTGCTGGCCGAATCCGTGTCGATGGGCATGCTGGTGCTGCTGGAAACCCTGGACCCCGAGGAGCGGGCCGTATTCGTCCTGCACGAAGTGTTCGGCTTCGCCTACCCCGAGATCTCGGCAGCGGTCGGAAAATCTGTGGCCGCGGTGCGTCAGAAGGCCCACCGTGCCCGCGGGCACGTCCACGCCCGCCGCAACCGGTTCGGACCCGTCGACAGTGCGCGCACCGCCGCCCTCACCGAACAGTTCCTCACCGCCGCGACCACCGGCGACCTCGACGGTCTGTTGGCGATCCTGGCCCCTGATGCCACCTGGACCACCGACAGCGGCGGCAAGGTCACCGCGGTCCGCGACCTGTTGATCACCGGCGCAGCCCAGGTCGCCGCGACCGCCATGGCGGTCTTCGGCGCCGCGGGGCGCATGCCGGAGGTGCGGATCGAACCGGTCAACTGCAACAACCAGCCCGCGATGGCGATCTACCGCGAGGGCGATCTGGAGGCCGTGTTCCTGCTCGAGATCGCCGACGGCCGGATCACCGACGGCTACGGCATCCGCAACCCCGACAAGCTCGCCGCACTCTCCATTGCCCGCACCCTCACCCGCGACAACCGGCACCCGCGGTGACCACACGCACCAGTGCGGGCACCCTACGCAGCCGGCCGCCGCAGACGATATGCTCGGCCCTGCCCGTGCGCCGGGCACGCGTGACCGGCGGCAGGGCCAGGGGCTTGCGTCCTCACGGCACGAGGACGACTTTTCCTCGAACGCCTCCGTTCTCACTCAATTCGTGTGCTTTCGCCGCCTCCGCCAACGGCAGGATGTGCTCGACAGCGGGGCGCAATCCGGTGCGATCGGCCAGCTCTGCGAGGCGGGTCAGATCCTCGGCGGTCGGTGCCAGGTTGAATTCGGTGAACCGCACCCCGGCGTCGCCGGCTCGGCGCTTCGTCGCCGTCCGGTCGAACCCGAGGCCTACCACGTCGATGAGCGCGCCGCCGGTCTTCAGCGTATCGACCGATCGGAGTCCGACCTCGCCACTGATCGTGTCCAGCACCACGTCGAGATCGCGGAGATCGGCGAAATCGTGGGCGGTGTGGTCGATGAGCTCGTCGACCCCCAATTCTCGCAGGAAGGAGTGCTTGGTTGCCCGGGCTGTGCCGATTACGTAAGCGTCGAGGGCCTTGGCGATCTGTACGGCGAGGTGTCCGACGCCCCCCGCGGCCCCGTGAACGAGTACGCGTTGGCCCGCTCGCACTTGCCCGATGTTCACCATCGCCTGCCAGGCGGTCAGGCCGGCGATGGGGAGTGCGGCGGCGTGCTCGTGATCGAGACTTGCCGGTTTGCCGGCGATCGAGGTCGCCGGGACGGCGACGTACTCGGCGTAGGCCCCGTGCGGTGGAGTCACCCAGCCGTAGACGTCCGCTCCTTCCGGGAACTCCGAAACCTCAAGGCCTGTCTCGACGACAATGCCGCTGAACTCGTGCCCGAGTGTGAACGGTGGATCGCCGAAAAGGCGTACAAAGCCGGAGCGGACCTTTCGGTCTGCCGGATTGACACCGGCGGCGACCACCCGGACGAGGACCTCTGTAGGTTCGGGTGTCGGGCGCTCGGCTTCGGCGACCCGGAGGACTTCTGGGCCGCCGAGGGAGAACTGGGTAACTATTCGCATCGAAGGCATTGCAGGATCGACCTCATCGGTAGGAGGAGTTGGACGGCGCAGGGCGGGTCACGCGGATTCGGGCACCGCACGCCGATAGTGATCGGCGATCTCATCGCTGGTGGTCATCCAGATATCGGGTTGTGCCACCAGGTACTCCAATGCCTCATCGAGGTACCTGGCACGAAATGCCTGGCCGATGACGAAGGGATGTAAGGCAATGGCCATCACACGACCGCCGGTCTGTGCATCGAGGAGCAGCTGATCGTATTGGTCTTTCACGATCTGGACGAACTCGGCCCCGGTCGTGCCCTTGCTGAACAGGCCGAGGTCGTTGAGTTCGACGGTGTAGGGCACCGACAGCATGCCGGGTACATTCACACGGTACGGCTGGTCGTCGTTCGTCCAGTCGAGGACGTAGCCCACACCGAGGTCCGCGAGAAGGCGTGGTGTGTCGAAGGTTTCGGTGAGACCCGGACCCATCCAGCCTTGGGGGCGCCGGCCGGTGGCATCCGCGATCGTGTCGACGACTGCGGTGAGGTAGGCACGTTCTTCCTCGGTGGACATACCTGCCGTCAGCTCCGAATTGGTCTTGCCGTGCGCCAGCCACGCCCAGTCCCTGTCGATACCCGCCCTGATGATCTGCGGATTGTGCTCGACGACATCGGAATTGAGCAGGGCGCTGGCTCGGACACCGTGCCGGTCGAGGATGTCGATGATGCGCCAGATTCCGACCCGGGGCCCGTAGTCGCGCCAGCCGTAGTTGAGTGCATCGGGAACCAGGTCTGCGGTACCCGGCCAAATACTGGTCGAGGGTCGATCGATACGGAAATGCTCGATGTTCAATCCGATATAGAACGCGACTTTTGCGCCGCCCGGCCATGTCAGGGCCGGGCGTTCGGTGATCGGGCGGTAGCCGAAAAGTGTGTTGCTGATATTCACCACGCCATTGTCGGCCGAGCGAATAGCCCGAACAAGATCTGATTACTCTACAATCGTTGAGTACAACTCACCAAAGGACGGCCATGGAACGGCACGAGATCGAAGCCTTTCTGACGTTGGCGGAAGAACTCCATTTCCGGCGCACCTCGGAAAAGCTGGGCCTCGCGCAGGGCAGGGTCAGTCAAACGATCAGAAAACTCGAACAGCGCATCGGCGCCCAGCTCTTCGAGCGCACCAGCCGGAGCGTGAGCCTGACACCGATCGGCCGTCGGTTACGCGACGATCTGGCTCCGGCTTTCCGCCAGATCCGAGAAGCCGAAGCGCGGGCGATAGCCAGTGGAAAGGGAATCTCCGGATCGCTGCACGTCGGTTTCTCGACACCCTGGGTCGACACACTGGTCATCCGCGCCGCCGATCTGTTCCAGGACCGGCACCCCGACTGCACCGTGCAGATTCGAGAGGTGCAGCTCAGTGACCCCTTCGGTGCGCTCCGCGAGGGTGAACTCGACCTCCAGTTGACCGAGTTCCCCGTCGCCGAACCCGATCTCGTCGCAGGCCCGGTGATATTTTCCGAACCGCGAGCACTGATCGTTCCCGCCGGTAACGCCCTGGCTCGCCGGCCGTCGGCGTCGGTCGAGGAGCTGGCGAGCGGTCCGCTGATCTCCGTGTCCGGTGACGTGCCGAGGTACTGGCTCGACCACCACTACCCGGACCGAACACCGCAGGGGCGGCCCATTCCGCGGGGGCCGCGATTCCGGTACTGGCAGGAAGCCCTCGCTCTGGTCGAAGCCGGTCGCGGAATCACGGTGGCGGCAGTTCGAGCCGGCACCTACTATTCCCGGCCCGGAATTGTTTTCGTACCGCTGCGCGACGCACCGCCGATCGAGTACGGACTTATTCGGCGGCGCACCGGGGACACCCGGCGTGTACAGACCTTTATTTCTCTGGTCTGTGAACTGGCCGGGGTATTCGAAAAGCCGCGACTCAACGCCTTTTAGTCGGAAGCCGAATAGCGCTTCGGGGTGCACTGCGGATCGGCTTCCGCGAAATATGAACGTAGTACAGGTCGATGATGTGCGAATCTTCGACACCGAACGCCACCGGCCCTGCACTGCCGGGCCGGTGGGTGACGGCGGTCCCGGAAAGCCTTTATGCGGTGGACCCGCTGGGGAGGTGTTTCCGGGTGGGGGCCGCGTGGTACCTGCGATTCGGCTTTCCGAAGGTCGGGTGGCCGACAGCCCAGGCGGCGGTACCGATGATCGCCGTTTTGACCTGTGCGGCCGCCCGGCCGCGCAGTGCCCCCGGCTTCGCCCGCGCCTCGCCGTCGACCAGTTGGAACAGCCCGTCGTTGCGACCGAGGCTGATGTGGTTACCGATATAGGAGAAGGTGGTCGGCGCGACTGTACGGCCGGTGAGGTCTTCGATGATCGCGGCCGTCGCCGCTTTGCTGGTGGGGCCGGCCGAAGCACACGACATCGGGTACGGCAGGCCGTTGTCGCCGAGAACGAAAACGCTGTCGCCGGCGGCGTAGACGTTCGGGTGCGAGACCGATCGCAACTGCCGGTCGACCGTGATCTGGCCGTTCGATTCGACCGCAAGGCCGCTGGCGGCGGGGCTAGGGGGGGCCCCGGAAAACCACGCCCCCCACAAAGACGGGGCGGGGGTCCCCGGTGCGGGCGGCGCGCGTTGAGCCAAATACCCAAACCCCGCGCCCCCAACCTGCGCGTCGGCGGTGAACGCGGTGCCGTCGGCGGCGATTGCCGCATCTGCCTCGACACGCTCGATGGGGGCGTGCTCGTGGACTGTGATACCGAATCGGTCGAAGGCACGCCAGAGGTGACGACGGGCTTTGTCGCCCAGCCAGCTGCCGAGTTCGCTTCGGGTGACGAGGTCGACCCGAAGCTTTGGACGGGATTCGGCGAGTTCGGTGGCCGCCTCGATCGCGGTCAGGTTACCGCCGACCACCAGCACGCGCCCACCCGCGTCCAGTTCGTCGAGCCGGGCCCGCAGACGCAGCGCCGCCGGGCGCGCTGCTACGTGGTAGGCGTGCTCCTCGACGCCGGGGACGCCGTGGTCCGCGATGGTGCTGCCCAGCGCGTAGAGAAGGGTGTCGTATTCGACTCGGTCGATACCGTCGCCGCCGCTTGTTGCCAGGGTGACGGTCTGCTGCTCGACGTCGACTGCGGTGACCCGTGCTACTCGGAGCCGGATCCCGGTGCCTGCGAATACTTTCGTCAGGGGCCGGGGCCGCAACTCCTGCCCGGCGGCGAGCTGATGCAGGCGCAGCCGCTCGACGAAATCGGGTTCGGCGTTGACGACGGTGATCTCGAAATCGTCGGGATGAAGCCGGCGGGCCAGGAAGGTGGCGGAGAAGGCTCCGGCATATCCGGCTCCGAGAACGACGATGCGGTGTTTCATAGTGGCACTCCTGTCGGGTTTGCTCGGTTGCGATACGAGACACCGGCGGTCGTGATTTACTGACGCCCCCGCCTGGTGATGTGAGTCACTTGCCAGGTCTCGTCCGGGTCCGCCGACCGGTGAGTGGACCCGTCGGTGTCGAACCACCGAAGCCCCCTGTCGGGCTGTGTGATCCGTAACACAAAGTGTCAGGATTCGCGTCGCTGCGGCGTCTTGTTCTCGACCGACCCGGGATCGATGGAGGCGCCATGGGCAGGAAAATCGAGGTCGTCGTGGCCGGCGGCGGAAACACCGGCGATGAGGGCGGGCAGCCCGGCGAGTCCGCGAGCCGCGGTGACGGTCACGCTGTGGTGACTGCGACGAAAACGTTTGTCGCGCACCGCAAACTACTGTTCACCGTCGCCTACGAGATACTCGGCTCCGCGGCAGACGCCGACGATGTCCTGCAGGAGACCTGGTTCCGCTGGGTCGGCGTCGACACCGCGCAGGTCGAGGACCAGCGGGCCTACCTGGTTCGGATCACCACACGGCAAGCCCTCAACCGGCTGCGTTCGGTGAAGCGCCGGCGGGAGGCGTACGTGGGCTCCTGGCTGCCGGAACCGCTGCTCACCACCCCGGATGTGGCCGCCGATGTGGAACTCGCCGAAAGTGTGTCGATGGGCCTGATGGTCGTCCTCGAGACCTTGACGCCGACCGAACGAGCGGTCTTCGTGCTGCGCGAGGCTTTCGGCCTGGGCTACGACGAGATCGCGGCCGCTGTGGAGAAGTCTCCCGCCGCCGTGCACCAGATCGCCCATCGCGCCCGGCGCCACGTCGAAGCGCGCCGGCCGCGCCGCGCGGTCACCGCGAGCGAGGCGCGGGCCGCTGTCGAAGCGTTCCGGCGCGCGCTCGAGACCCGGGACCTGCAAGGTCTGCTCGATGTCCTCGCCCCCGATGTGGTGGCGATCAGCGACGGCGGCGGTATCAAGCGGGCCGGTCCACGGCCCGTCGTCGGCGCGGACAAGGTGGCTCGTTTCGTGGTCACGGGCCTCACCAGGCACGATATCGCGCTCACCGCCGAACCGACCGCGATCAACGGCAGCCCCGCTTTGGCGCTGTACATCGACGGGGAGCTCGACAGTGTCCTCTCGGTACGGGTCGAGGGCGCCCGGATCGTCGGTCTCTACCTGGTCCGCAACCCGCACAAGCTGACCCATATCGACTCCGAAACCGCCCTCACCCTGCGCTGAACCCGGCATCGAACCGAAGGAGTACCTATGAGCACGCGAGCACCGCGCGCCACCGACGCACTGCCGACCCGATGGCCCACCGTGGCCGCAGCGGTCGTCGTGCTCACGACGATCACCAGCGTCCTGCTCATCGCGTTCGCGTGGCCGTCGGTGCGGTCTTCGGTGCACGATATCCCGATCGCCGTCGCCGGGCCGGCCACCGCGGTCGCCCAGGTCCGGGCCGCGCTCGAGCAGCGTGCGCCGGGTGCCTTCGACATCACCGAAGTCGCCGGCACGGCGAGCGCCGAGCAACTCATCCGCGACCGGAAAGTGTACGGAGCCATCGACCTCGGCTCCGGCGGGCCGCAGGTCATCGTCGCCTCCGCCGCCGCCCCCGCGGTCGCTCAAACCCTGCAGACCATGGCGACCGGCCTCGGGCGCAACGGTGGTTCCGCACCACCGGCGGCCGTCCGCGACCTCGCCGCCCTGCCCACCGGCGATCCACGCGGCGCCGGTCTTGCCGCGGGCGCGCTCCCGCTGGTGATGGGCGGCCTGCTCGCCGCAGTGCTGCTGACGAAGCTCGTGCGCGGCGCCGGCCGCCGGGTCGCCGGGGCGTTGGCCTTCGCAATTGCCGGCGGGTCGGTGGTCGCGGGGATCCTGCAGTTCTGGTTCGGCTCGCTCAGCGGCTCCTACCTCGCCAACACCGGTGCCGTCGCATTGAGTATCGCGGCCGTCTCGCTGACCGTTCTCGGGCTGGAATCGCTGTTCGGATACACCGGTATCGGGATCGGTGCGGTGATCATGATGCTCATCGGCAACCCCCTCTCCGGGACCGCTACCGCACCGGAGATGCTGCCCGGCCGCTCCGGCGCACTCGGGCAACTGCTTCCGCCGGGAGCGGGTGGACAACTGCTGCGCTCGACCGCGTTCTTCGACGGCCGCGGCGCCGCCTCCGCCCTCACCGTCCTGCTCGCCTGGGTCACCCTCGGCACGGCGCTGTGCCTGATCGGCGGCCTGCGCGCACACCGCACCGTCTAGTGGTCAGCCGTCGTCGACTATCAGGAGGTTTTCACTCATGAGCATCACGGCCCGCGGGGCCGATGCCGTGGACCAGCGCTACGGCGCCGCCGCGTTCGTCAAGCGATCGATCAACAAGGTGTTTCCCACGCATTGGTCCTTTCTGCTGGGTGAGATCGCCCTGTACAGCTTCATTATTCTGTTGATCTCGGGTGTGTACCTGACATTGTTCTTCGACCCGTCGATGAGCGAAGTCGTCTACGACGGGGCGTATCAGCCGCTGCGCGGGCTGACCATGTCGCGGGCGTACGAGTCGACGTTGCACATCAGTTTCGAGGTACGGGGTGGACTGTTCGTGCGGCAGGTGCACCATTGGACCGCGCTGCTGTTCGTGGCGTCGATGATCGTGCACATGTGCCGGATCTTCTTCACCGGCGCGTTCCGCCGTCCGCGCGAGATCACCTGGGTCCTGGGTGTGCTGTTGCTGATCCTCGCGCTGTTCGAGGGGTTCTTCGGTTATTCGCTGCCCGATGATCTGCTGTCGGGCACCGGGCTGCGGGCGGCGTTCTCGGGCATCACCTTGTCTGTTCCGGTGGTGGGCACGTGGCTGCACTGGATGTTGTTCGACGGTGACTTCCCCGGCACGATCGTCATCTCCCGGATGTACATCACCCATGTTCTGCTGTTCCCGGCGATCATGCTGGCCTTGGTGATCGCCCATATCGGAATCGTCTGGTACCAGAAACACACCCAGTTCCCCGGGCCCGCGCGCACCGAGAAGAACGTTGTGGGAACGCGTATCGTGCCGGTGTTCTCGCTGGACCAGGGCGCGTTCTTCATGTTCACCCTCGCCACGGTGGCATTGATGGGCGGCCTGTTCCAGATCAATCCGGTGTGGAATCTGGGCCCCTACAACCCAGCCCACGTATCGGCGGGTTCACAGCCGGACTTCTACATGATGTGGACCGACGGGATGGCGCGGCTGATGCCGCCGTGGGAAATCTATCTCGGCCGTTACACGATACCGGCGGCGTTCTGGGTCGCGCTGGCGATGGGACTCGTTTTCGTCGTCTTGATGGCTTATCCGTGGATCGAGAAACGGCTGTCGAAGGACACCGCGCACCACAACCTGCTGCAGCGACCGCGGGATGTGCCGGTACGCACGGCGATCGGCGCCATGGCCTTGACGTTCTATGTGGTGCTGACACTGGCGTGTGTCAACGACATCATCGCCCTGAAGTTCCATATCTCGTTGAACGCGACCACCTGGTTCTTCCGCATCGCCGTGCTCCTCGGCCCTCCGATCGCCTACTACCTGACCTACCGGATGTGCCTGGGGCTGCAGCGCAGCGATCGTGCCGTCCTCGAACACGGCATCGAAACGGGTGTGATCAAGCGGTTGCCGCACGGCGAATACATCGAGATGCACCAGCCGCTGGGGCCGGTCGACCGGCACGGCCATCCGGTCCGGCTGCAATACCAGGGCGCGGCGGTGCCGAAGAAGATGAACACCCTCGGCGCGGCGGGCCGGCCCGGCGCGGGGTCGTTCCTGTTCCCGGACCCCGACTCCGAAGCCCAGCGCACGACAGCGATCGAACACGCCGAGGAACGCCGGCAACAGGAAAAACTGCGGGAAATCCAACAACGTCACCTCGACGCGAAGGCCGGCGGATGAGGCGGCGGCCCCGGCGCGCCGATACGGGCGCCGAGGACTACGGCCTGTTGTTTCCGGTGGCTACCACGGCCACCGAAGACGCCGCCCGGTATGTCCGGGAGTTACTCCGGATCAACGGAATACGTGCGACAGCCTCCGGGCCGCGGTTCCGCGGCGGGCGCCGCTGCCTGCGTGTCCTCGTCTTTCCGGAGGATGCCGCGCATGCCTACGCCGTGATCTGCACCCACGCTGCTGCCGTGGAGCAGCCCTCGCGCCCGCCGCAGAACGACGTGAAGCGCCGCAGCGGCGGTCCGCGGCCTCGATCGGCGCCCGACCAGCTGTAGGAGGGCCGGACCGTTGGTGACCCGGTCCTGAGTCGCGACGTCGGCGGCCGGCCGCCAAGCCGCCGGCGCCCTTCGGCACAGGTGGGCGCTTTCTGTGTGTCCGTGCCCCGCAAGGCTTGTCAGCCACATACTGAACGATGGTACAAATAGTACGTAAGTTCAAGTATATCTGGAAGGGTGATGGCCTTGAGGCAGTCAGCGCGGGCTGGATGGCGCGAGTGGGGCGGGCTCGGTCTGTTGGCGCTGCCGACGATGCTGCTGGGGCTCGATGTGACGGCGCTCTATCTGGTGGTTCCGAGCCTGTCCATCGATTTGAACCCGTCCGCCACGCAGTCGTTGTGGATCATGGATGCCTACGGCTTCTTCATCGCGGGGTTTCTGATCACGATGGGGACGTTGGGTGATCGGGTCGGACGCCGGCGGCTACTGATGATCGGGGTGGCGGCATTCGGTGCGGCTTCGGTCTTTGCCGCGTTCGCTCCCAGCGCCGGATGGCTGATCGTGGCGCGGGCGCTGCTCGGGGTGGCGGGTGCGACGCTGATGCCGTCGACGCTGTCGCTGATCAGCAACATGTTCCCCAGCGCCGCGCAACGAGCGTTGGCCATCGGCGTGTGGGCGACGATGTTCGCTCTGGGTATGGCCGCCGGCCCGATCGCGGGCGGGGTGCTGGCCGCCGGCTTCTGGTGGGGTGCCGTCTTCCTCATCGCTGTGCCGGTTGCCGTGCTGGTGCTGGTGGGTGCGCCGGTGCTGTTACCGGAGTATCGGTCCCCGGCCGGTCGGCTCGACCTGCTGAGCGTCGGGTTGTCACTCACCGCGATGTTGCCGATCATCTACGCGATCAAGCACGCCGCCGCGCACGGCATCGACATCCAGGTATCGGCGACAGCCTTGGTGGGTTGTAGCGCGGCAGTCGCGTTCGTCCGTCGTCAGCTGCGACTGAGCGAGCCGCTGCTCGACATGAAACTCTTCAGGAGCCGGGCGTTCTTCGCGGCGTTGTCGGTCCTGTTGATCGGGCTGGTGGGGTTCGGCGGGGTGATGTTCCTCGTGACCCAGTACCTGCAGCTAGTCGCGGGTCTGTCCCCGGCGACGGCAGGATTGTGGATGGGGCCGCCTGCGCTGGCCATGCTCATCGGCGCCATCGGCGCACCACTCGTGGCCGCTCACGTGTCACCCGGCGTCGTTATGTCGGGCGTGCTGGCGCTGTCGCTCACCGGGTACGCCCTGCTCGCATCGGCCGGGACCGATAGCACGCTGAGCGTGGTCACCGGCTTCGCCTTCGTCTACCTCGGACTCGGCGTCATCGCCGCTCTCGGCACCGACATCGTCGTGGGCGCGGCACCACCGCAGAAGTCCGGATCCGCGGCCGCACTTTCCGAGACCGTGCAAGAACTCGGTATCGCACTCGGGGTGGCCGTCCTGGGAAGTCTCACCACCGTGATCTACCGAACCGCAGTCGAGACCCCGCCTGAGCTTTCTCCCTCCGCGACCGAGGCATACGGCGACAGTCTGTCCGCGGCCACGTCCCTTGCGCACCGGCTGCCGGCTGGGGCCCTCGAACACGCACAAGCCGCGTTCACCAGCGGGCTCAACGCCGCCGCCGTCGTCGCAGGCATCGCGATCGCGGCGGCATCGTTGGTCTGCCTGACGACACTGCGCCACCTTCGGCCGCTCGGCGATGCCGAACCCGAGGCGCGAGAGATAGCCTCGACGACCAGGGGCGGTGCTGGGTGATGGATGGTGAGCAGATGACAGCGGCAGAACACGACCGCGATCCGGCGAGTGTCGATGGCCGCAAACTGCGTGGTCAACGGCGTCGAGCCCAGATCATCGAGGCGACTCTTGCCATCGTCCACCGCGATGGTGCCAGCGGAGTCACCCACCGCACCGTCGCCAAAGAGGCAGGTATCACCACCAGTCTCACCCTCTACTACTTCGCGACCTTGGACGACCTTCTGGTCGCAGCTCTCACCAGCATCACCGACCAGTACACCCGGCGCATCCGTCAACTGATCGACTCCGACGACCCCGTCGACGGCCTCACTCAGCTCATCGCCGAATCGGCCGGCCCGGGACGGGAACGCGCCCTCGCCGAACGGGAGCTGTCGACACTGGCGGCTCGCCGACCCGCGCTACGGCCGATCGCGCGAGGCTGGCGCGAGAACGTCGCCGAACTCGCCCGAACGCAAACCGACGACCCCGACGCGGTCGAAGCCTTCGTCGCCCTTGCCGACGGGCTGTGCGCAGCCATCCTCCTCACCGACGACAAGCCCGACCCCGACCATATCCGCGCCGTCCTCCGCAAGGCGCTACCTCCGCCGCGCAGGTAACCGCGAGGCAGCCGTGTCCCTGTGTCACCAACGTCCGCCCCGCGACAGGCGTTGCGGGGCCGCGTGATGATGTCGCGGATGGTCTGGGAGGCCCACATGTTCCCGGCCTTCGCCGCGGGGGTACGGGCCGGTCGCCGGTGACCCGCGCGGTCGCGTTACCTCTGGAGTGCTAGTATCTAGTGCGCTATGGAATCACGCGCTAGGGAACGCTCGGACGGTGAGCTGGGCCGGCAGCTGTCGTTCGCGCTCTATGGGGCGGCGAACCGGATGATCCGCCATCACAAACCCATTCTCGAGCCGCTGGGTCTGACGTTCCCGCAATACCTGGTCATCCTCGCGCTGATCGACAGCGCGCCCCAGACCGTGGGCGCGCTGGGCGCCTGCCTGGAGATGGACACCGGCACCATCACCCCGCTGGTCAAACGACTCGAAACCGCCGGTATGGTCACGCGCCGGCGCGACCGCAGCGATGAACGCCGCGTCCTGGTCGACCTCACCGATAGGGGCCGGGCCATCGAGGCGGAAGTCCGCTGTGTCACCGACAAGATCGACGCGGTATGCGGGCACAGCGCCGCCGAACTCGACGATCTCCGGCGCACCCTCGACGCCCTCGGCCGTCCCGTCGGCGACGTGCCGAGGTGAAGAGGTTCGCCCGGGCACGGTGGCGAATCGGCGCCGCTGTGCCCGGCGAAGCCGGTCGCCGACCGAGGACAGAAGTCCAGAACCGGAATATCGGCGAACGGCCGGTCCCTACCGGTGATTCACCGTCCGAAGACATCGGCGGCCCCCGCTCGGCCGCCCTCTCGAAAGAATGGAAAACGAACATGACATCCCCCAACGCAGTGCGGAAGCCGGTGGCACCGTGACCGAGAACTCGCCCGTTGCCCTATCCCTGCTCGACCTGCTGCCCATGCGCACCGGGCAGACCACCGCGCAAGCGATCGCGGCGTCGATGAAGCTCGTGCAGCGCGCCGACGAGCTGGGTTTGCGCCGCTACTGGTTCGCCGAGCACCACAACATGCCGGCCATCGCGTCGAGTTCGCCGCCCGTCCTGATCGCGGCGGCCTCGGGCGTTACCGAACGCATCAAACTCGGCTCGGGCGGTGTGATGCTGCCCAACCACTCGCCGCTCATCGTCGCCGAACAGTTCGCCGCGCTCGCCGCACTGGCGCCCGGCCGTATCGACCTCGGCCTCGGCCGCGCACCCGGCAGCGATCCCGTGATCACGCAGCTGCTGCGCCAGTCCGGCACTACCAGCGATGTCGACCGCTTTCCCAGCAATATCACCGATATCGTGGCGCTCACCAGCCCCGACGGTGCGACTGTGCGTTTTACATCCGGCGGCGAATACACCGTGAAGGCCACCCCGGCCGCCACCAGCGCACCCGAGGTGTGGCTGCTCGGCTCGAGCGATTATGCCGCGCGGCTCGCCGCCCGCCTCGGTCTGCCCTACGTCTTCGCGAACCATTTCGCGGGCGAGAATCTCGACCAGGCGATGTCGCTGTACCGCACGCACTACGAGCCGAGCGAGGCGTACCCCGAGCCGCAGAGTTTCCTCACCGCCAACGTGGTCGTCGCCCCCACCCACGACGAGGCGATGGAGCGCGCCCAGCCCCACCTGCGCATGATGGCCAGGATGCGCACGAATCTGCCGCTGCGCGCCAAGGAAACCGTCGACGAGGTCCGCGCGAACCCCTCGAACGAACTCGAACAGAAGTTCATCGCCCAACATGCCCGCAACTGGTTCATCGGCGAACCGGACGACGTCGCCCACCGGCTCCGCGAGTTCGCCGCGAAATACGAGGTCGACGAGATCATGCTCTCCGCCGTCGCCGCCCAATTCGAATCGGAACCCTTCGACGAGCCCACCGGCCGCCTCCAGACCATCGAACTCCTCACCGCCGCAATGCACTGAGCGGGACGGGTTCCAAGGGCTCCGGCGGAAGAAACGAAATCTCGAGACTACGTGCGAAGGGTCGAGGCGGGGGGGGGGGAGGCAAGGGGGGGGGGCCCCCCCCCCCCCCCCCCCCCAAAAACCCCCCCGGGGGGGGGGGGGGGGGGGGGGGGAGAACCCCCCCCCCAAGGGGGGGGGACCGCATGAAGCAG
>NZ_JARWPM010000393.1 GCF_029869215.1 Nocardia carnea | reverse complement strand
ACGAGGTCGATTTCCAAGTCGCCGGATAGTACGCGTTTCTGCCGGTACAGCCGCTGCTCGATGGATCGCTGGATGTAGGTGTCCGATACTCCGGTGATGCCTACGCGGGAGATGAGTGCTTCTGTGTAGCGGGGTGTTTGGAGCAGGCCGTAGACACCCCGAGGCTCGTGGGCCCTGATCGAGGTGGCCGACTGTTCCATACCCAGGTACGTCGAGACCCAATCGGGTGTCTCCGCCTCGATGGACGGAACGCTCGACAGCATCGCGGCGAGTTCATCGAGTGTGATTCCGAGCGCCTCGGCATAGCGGGGTCGTTGACCTGGTTGCGGGGTCGACTCATCGCGTTCCCACTTTCCCAAGGTCGTGCGGTCCACGCCGACGGCCTCGGCTACCTCTTCTTGAGTTCTCCCCATGGCTTTGCGAGCCTCGATGAGCCTCTGTCGTCGCATAGACGCATCATACGTTCATCTTGTGTGCCGTGGATTCCGTTGTTCGGCGAGATCAGCATTGGTGCATTCGAACGACAGAGTCTTTGGGAGTACACGATGAGTACGCTGGTACAACGGGTTCCGAAGTATGAGGATATCTCGCAAGGGTCCGCGAAGTCATTGCCCTTGTCAACGCTCGCTAAGTTCGCTGAGGTGCTCAGGAAGTGGTCATGCGACCCCATGTCGAACTCATCGCCAACCGTGGTCGACCTCGATTTGCGAGAGGCTGCCACGTCGGGTTCAGGCGGCGATACCAGACGCCATGCCGGTGGACGGTGCATTCGAACTAAAGGGGCCCGGCAGTGACGGGGCAACAAGGGGCCGAGAGGGCCGTGGCTGTGCTGCACAGTGGTCATGACCCCGGGGTATTCGAAGCGCTGGTGCGGCAGCACGGGCTTCGGGTTGTCCACACCGTGCACACCGATGCCCCTGCCCTACTTGCCGCGTTGATCGCCGTCCAGCACGCGCTCGAGCATATGGCCGACGTGGTCGTGATTCCGCATCTCGACGCGTTGGAGGTCGGCTCCCCGTGGTGGGTCGTGACCGAGATGGCGGATCTGCTCACCAGTAGTCAGAAGTATCCGCTGTGGTCGGTGTTTTCCTCGGAGTCCAGGCCGCAGCCGTGATCATGCTGGGGTTCGTAGTGGCGGTCGGCCTACCGATCGCGGTGTTGGTCCTGAGCATTCTGTGGCCGGAGCCGGGTGCCGAGGCCTCGGAGGAACGCGAAAACGTGCGGAAATCCTGAGATCGCGCCGGTGCCGAAGAAGTTGGCTTTCGAGTACGTTCGCGCGCCGCATCGTCGCGGACCGACCTTCGTGGGGATAGTTCGTTGACGCGCGGGAAAAACTACCTGATTACGGGCAAAGGGCGTACACGGCGGGCGTTGCGGAGTGAGTAGCGCCCGCCGAGGGCGGGCATTCGTTAACGGCGAATCGTCTCAGGCGAAGACCTGGTCGAGACTGGTGGCGGTGATCAGGCGGCGGAGCCAGGTGTGGACCTGGTCCGAGGTGGCCGCGCGAATCGTGTGGAGGGTGGCTTCGGGTACCGATCCGAACTTGACGGTCAGCAGCTCGATCAGGGTGCTGACACGCTCTTCAGCGCGGGCTTCGGCGCGAAGCCGCTCGGCGGTAGTCACGGCTGCCTCCTTGGCTCGGGGACCGAGTTGTTCGATCAGCGGGTCGAGATCGTGTTCGTCGGTCTCGCCGACTATGAGTATATAAGTCATCACGGCCTGTAGTTCAGCTGTCGCTTGCGGTCCATTTGCGAGTATGCGCAGGTCATCGAGCAGTTCCAGCAGATCCGTGCCGAGCTCCGCATTGTGCGGTGCGATCTTGTGCAGAGCGAGCATGACGCGGGTGGCCGGGGTGAGGTCGCGGTTACGCAATGCGGCTAGATCGATCGCGGCGATATCGTCCAGTACGAACCGGAAGCGGGGCAGATAGGGCTGCAACGCGTCGTGAGTGACGGGGTCGATATCGAATAGATCCGACATTTCGGTAGGCGCGTTCCATGCGTCGCCTCGGCTGTTGCTGTGTACGACCAGAGGAAGCACGGCGGGCAGTGTGCGGGCACGCGGGTAGTGGTTGCGGTGCTGGTTCCAAATGTTGACGAGATACTCGAGGATGCGTAGCGGCATGAACCGGTCACTGCGGCTCTGGTGTTCGATGAGCAGGTAGATGTAGGCGGGATGGCCGTCGAGGCGCGTTCGGTACAGCAGATCGCTGTAGCGCGAGCGTAATTCGGTGGAGACGAAGCTCCCAGGCTGGAGGTGTAGCTGCGCCCAGTCGATCCGCTCGGTGAGGGAATCCGGAAGTGCGGCACGCAATTCGCAGGCGGCATCGGCCGGCCGGGCAAGTACGTGCCGGAAGTACGCGTCGTGTGGATTCGACGGTGTGGCGGGCATGACTCGAAAGCTACACACGGGCTACGACTCCTGGACTCCGAAGGATGATGACCTGATGTCCAGCGGAGCGCGATCGGTACGAATGGCTTTTGAAGCGACGGTCGAAGGGCTCGCAGGGTTGCGGGTGCAGGCAGTCGACTATTGGGATGTGCACAACTATGGGTCCGAGCCGGCCCGGTGGGACTACGGCGATTGGCATCACGCCCCGATGGGGGTGCAACTGTCGACCGATGAGGGACCTCGTGTGATCACGTGGACGAATACCTTCCATCCCTACGGTGTCGAGGTATTCGATGATCCGATCGAGCGGCACCTGATTCTCGGAGAAGATGGCCCTGAACGTGTCGGACCGGTAGGGGCGTCGAGGTGGCAGCCGGTCCTCGGCAGGCCGATCGAGCGGGCAGTGGCGATGTGGGGAACCGTGGAGTCGGGCCCCGGCGTCGATCAGCGGGGCCGCGTGGTCGGCCTGCCTCGTACGGTCGAGGTGCCGGTGGGCTTGCGGCTGGACTTCGACTCGGCGGCGGTGTGGTTCGTTGCCGCGGTGCCCAAGTGGCCTTCGATGGAAGGGGTGCGCTACTTCGGTGACGAGATCATGGTGGTCTTCTCGGCCGACAAGATGAGGGCGATCGGCTGGACGGATCCGCTGGGCGAGCCGTAGCCCGGCCCCGGGACGGCGATCCGCTAGCCACGCACCGCCGTCACTGCTTCGTCGTAGAGATCGGCGAGATCGGCGGCGCCGTCCGAGGCGATCCATGCTTGCGAGGCCGTGTCCAGGCAGGCGAGTGCTGCCGCGACGATCGCGGTGGCGCGCAGCGTTGCCGACTCGGTGGGGCCGTCCATCCGGGTGGCCAGCAACGGTACGAACATCTCCTGCCAGCGCAGGCGCTTCTCGATCAGTCGCGCTCGCAGCGACGGGGTGGCGTAGAGCATCTTGCCCAGGGCGAGCTCGGCGTTTTTATCGGTGGCCAACGTTGCGTGGGCGGCGTGCAGGGCGGCCAGCAGGGCTTCCCAAGGGTTTTCGGCTGCGGGCCGGTTCGCCAGTTCGCCGGCGATCACCTCGCCGCGGGCGATGAGGCCGCCGAGGACGATGTCCTCTTTGGTGCCGAAGTAGCGGAAGAAGGTGCGCCGGGACACGCCGACCGTTTCCACGATGCGGTCGATCGGGGTCTCGTCGAAGCCGTCGGTCGAGAACATCTCGAGTGCGGTAGCGACGATTTCGCTCCGAACGGCCGCACGCTGGCGGTCCCACACGGTTTCCTTCGCCATGTTAGGACAATACCTCGTGCCTACCTGGCACATGGTGCCAATTTGTCCTAGAGTGGCAGCTATGACGAGGTCGTATTCCGATCAGACCGTGCTCATCACCGGCGCCAGCTCCGGAATCGGGCAGGAATTCGCGCGGGCGCTGGCCGCGCGCGGGGCGGCGGTGGTGCTGGTGGCCCGGCGCCGCGACCGGCTGGACGAACTCGCCGGGGAGCTGCGGTCCGCGCACGGGGTGCGGGCCGAGGTCATCGCCTACGATCTGGCGTCACCGACGGCCGGGCTCGACCTGCGCGCGGCCGTCGCGGAGCGGAAGATGCGCGTGACGAGCCTGATCAACAACGCGGGATTCGGCACGTTCGGCTCCTTCCGCGACGAGGATGCGGGCCGGCTCGCGCAGGAGATCGCGGTCGATGTCTCCGCCCCCGTGCAACTCACCTCGGCATTCCTGCCGGATCTGATCGCGGCGGGCAACGGCTTCCTGATCAATGTCGCGAGTATGGCGGCCTATGCGCCGACCCCGCGTATGGCGGTCTACGGCGCGTCGAAGGCGTTCGTACTGAATTTCACCGAGGCGTTGTGGTCGGAATTGCGTGACTCGGGTGTGACGGTTTTCGCGTTGTCGCCGGGCGCGACGGATACCGAGTTCAATGCGGTCGTCGGCACCGAGGACGCGACAGCGGGCGCGCGGATGCGCTCGGCGGCCGAGGTGGTGGCAACGGCGCTGGCTCATCTCGGCCGCCGGTCACCGGGGCCGAGTGTTATCGACGGGAGGACCAACCGGCTCGCGGCTGTGGCGATGCGGCTGGTGAGCAGGCGGGCCGCAGTCGTGCTGATGGACCGGATATCGGACCCGAGCCGACGGCGAGCCGACCGAGCATCCTCCGGGCGATGATTTCGCCGAGGCCCGGTCCGATGCGGCGGCCAAGGCCCCGATGGAAGGCAAGGCTGTGAGCGACTGGAAGAACGATCGCGTACGTTCGGCGATCGAAGGACGGAACCCGACGGTCTTCGCCGAACTCGGCGCCGCCTTCGCGGTACTGGGCGATACGCAGTTCCTACCGGGTTATGCGCTTGCTCTGACCAAGAAGCCCGGTGTCGATCGTCTCACCGACCTACCCAGGGCCGAACGTGTCCGGTTTCTCGCGGATGTCGATCTCATCGCGACCGCGGTCGAGTCGGTGTGTGCGGCACGGGATCCGCAATACCGGCGGACGAATGTGGAGATCCTGGGAAACACGCACCATTTTCTGCATGCCCACCTCTGGCCGCGCTACGAGTGGGAACCCGCGGATATCGTGGGTGTGCCGGTGTGGGCTTATCCGGCCGAACGGTGGAACGATCCCGAGACGCTGCTCGGTTCACGTCATGAAGAATTGCGATCTGCCCTGGCCGGGGAGGTTGCTCGACTGCGGAACGCACCCGATTTCCGCTTCGACGTCTAGCGGCCGGGGGTTTGCGAGGCAGTGGCGCAGCGGTGCACCGCTGAGCCACACGAGGCCGTTACCGGCACTCGGCCCGGGTCGAACGGGTCGCCCGGCGGGAACTACGCCTGAATAACCTCGACCCGCACCAGCGCGTTCAGCGAATCGCAGCTCGCCCAGGACTGATTCTGGCCGTACTGGATCGGCCCGTACTTCCAGTAGGTGAACGGAACGGGCCACGCGACACACGTGAGCTTCACCTGGTGCCAGGTCGGCAGCTCACAATTGGCCATCCCGCCGGTGTTGAAAATGTTGTAGACGTGACAGTTGGCCTGCCACACCGGGACGTCGGCCTGGGCCGTACCGGCACCGGCGAGCACGGTGGCCGCGGTGGCGGTCGCGACAGCGGCGCCGGCGGCGAGTCGTTTCACAGACAACATGGGAACCTCCTGAAATCGATGTTGTGTGGAACTCATCGCGCAGGCGCCGCGCTTGTTACTGAAACTGTTCGTGACGGGCATTGTGCGTCGGGTCCGACACCGGATGTTTGCGGCCGGCGAGCTCGAAGGCAACGTCGAGAATCATGTCCTCCTGGCCGCCGATCACACCGCGGCGGCCCAGCTCCAGCAGGATGTCGCGGGTGGGGACACCGAACTTCTTCGCTGCTCGCTTGGTCGGGTGGAAGAAGGTCGAGTAGACGCCCGCGTAGCCCAGGACCAGAGCGGTTTCGTCGATGATCTGGGGCTCCCGCATCAGCGGTGCCACCACGTTTTCGGCGGTGTCGATCAGGGGGAACAGGTCGACGCCGGTATCCCATCCGGCCCGCTCGAACGCCGCGGCGAGCACCTCGGTCTGCGCGTTGCCGGCGCTCGCGCCGAGGCCGCGCAGGGATCCGTCGATGAATGTGGCGCCGTTCTCGGCGGCGGCGAGGGCATTGGCTATGCCGACACCGAGGTTGTTGTGCGCGTGGAAACCGATATCCGCGGCGATCGCCCGGCGCAGGGCCGCGACCCGATCCGCCGCGTGCTGTGGCACCATCGCGCCTGCCGAGTCCACGACGTAGACGACATCCGCACCGTAGGAGTCGAGTAACGCTGCCTGCTCGGCGAGCGGGTCGGGGTCGAGTTTATGGCTCATCATCAGGAAGGTCATCACGGTCAGACCGTGGTCCTTCGCCCAGTGGATCGGTTGCTGCGCACAGTCGGCTTCGGTGCAGTGCACCGCGACCCGGACCGTGGTGATACCGGCCTCGACTGCCGCCCGCAGTTCTGCGAGTGTGGCGATTCCGGGTACGTACAAGGCTGCGATATCGGCATTGTCGACCGCGCCGACTGCGGCTCGGATGTATTCGGTATCGGTGGCCGCCGCGAAACCGTACTGAATGGACGAGGCGCCCAGTCCGATACCGTGCGCGACCTCGATGGTGGCGACACCGGCGCGGTCGAGCCCGCGGGCGATATCGGCGACGTCGCGGGGAGTGAACTGATGCGAAACCGACGACATACCGTCCCGCAGCGTGGTGTCGACGATGGTGACCTGCTTGGTCGCGCGGGTGTTCACTGTGCCGCTCCCGGGGTGAGGTTCTGCTGGGCCATGACGTCGGCGACCTGCGCCGCGGCTGCGGTGATGATGTCCAGATTTCCGGCGTAGGCCGGGAGGAAATCGCCGGCGCCGGCCACCTCGAGCATCACTGTCACCAGATCACCGTCGACATCGACCAGTCGCAGCGAGTATCCCGGGACGTACTGCTGGACCTTCGCGACCATGTCCACGACTGCGCGTTCGATGGTGTCGGCGTCCGGGTGGCGGACTCTGGCATATACCGTGTCGCGCATGTTCATCGGCGGTTCGGCCGGGTTGATCACCGAGATCGCCTTCGCGCTGTCGGCACCGGCGACCCGGACCAGTGCTCTGCCGGTCTTCTCGCTGAACTCGCTGAGGTTCTGGCGGGTACCGGGGCCGGCGCTGCGTGCGGCGATGGCGGCGACGATCTCCCCGTAGGAGGCGTCGGCGACCTCGTTGATCGCATACAGGATCGGGATGGTCGCCTGGCCGGCGCAACTGATCATGTTCACATTCGGCGCCGACTGGTGCTCCTCGAGATTCACCGCCGGAACGACGTAGGGGCCTATCGACGCGGGGGTCAGGTCGATGGCGGTGATGCCGGCCTCCGCGTAGCGGGGTGCCGCGGCGGCGTGGACCTGCGCCGAGGTGGCTTCGAAAACGATATCGGGAAGCTCGGGCCGCGACAGTAGCCAATCGATACCACCGGCCGAGGTTTCGAGTCCCGCTCGGTGTGCGCGCGCCAGTCCCTCGCTCGCCGGATCGATTCCCACCATGAACCGGGTTTCGATGTGGTCGGATCGCTGCAGTTTGTACATCAGATCGGTGCCGATGTTCCCGGAGCCTACGATGGCGGCGGTTTTGCGGATCTTGGGAGTGCCTGTCACACCCGATAGCGAACCACCGGAGAGCCGGCGATCGCAGCGATGATCGGAATAGCCGGACAGTGCCGGCGCAATAGCGGTCCTCGATCGATTTCGCCGGATGCGGACCCGGCGCGGACTGTGGTGACGATGGTCATCCGGGCCGATCATCGGTACATATCGATCGCGATACCAGGGCCCTGTCCTCAGAATGCACGGGACCCGACCGGGTCCGGGACCGAGAGGAGAGTGGAGCAGTGACCTTCACTGCCGACATCGGAGCGGCGCGTATCCAGCAGATCACCGAGCTTGCGCGCTGGCCGTTCGCGGTCCGGGATCTGTTCCCGGCTGCCGACGAGCGCGCCGAGAGCACCGCGGCGGCCTTACCGCCGCAGTTCGTGGATCCCGAGACCGGGGAGTTGATTCTGGCGATCCACAGCTATGTGATCGATATCGGCGAGACGACGCTCGTGGTCGACACCGGTAACGGCAACCACAAGCAGCGGCCGAATCTGCTTCCGCACCATATGTTCGATACCGACTGGGAGACCCGGTTCGCCGCGACCGGGCATTCGCCCGCCGATGTGGATCTGGTGGTGAGCACCCATCTGCACCCGGACCACTGCGGCTGGAACACGCGGCTCGTCGACGGGGTGTGGGTGCCGACCTTCGAACGCGCCACCTACCTCTTCGGTGCGATCGAGTTGGCCGCATTACAGGCGCTGGCGGCCGGCCCCTCACCGGGCCCCGCCGAATCCGACCTGGTGCGCGCATATCACGACAGCGTCCGTCCGGTTCTGGAGCAGGCTGCGTGGACCACCGTCGGTGACGGGCACATCCTCGCCGAGGCCGGCGACACGAGCGTCGTGCTCAGATCGGGACCCGGTCACACCGCCGGGCACCAGATCGTCGAGGTTCGTTCTCCCGGCCGCAGTGCCGTCATCTGCGGGGATGTGGTGCACCACCCGATCCAGTTCTGCTGCGCACATCTCGTCCAGGGCGGCGACGCGGATCCGCCGGCGGCCCGGCGGACCCGGGACGACCTCCTCGAGCGCTGTGCCCGGGAAGGCCTGCTGTTGATGCCCGCGCATTTTCCGATCGACGAGCCGGTGGTCGTATCGCTGGATGCCACCGGCCGGCCGTCGGCACCGGCCCTGCTCATCTGATAGGCCGGACCATATTCCGATGATCGGGACTTTACGATTGGGAAACCGGGAGCGCGGCGCGCATCGTTTCCGTGGCGCGCATCACAGTGGATGCGCTGGAAGTGATGAGGTGGAACATGCGCCAGGAGATTATTCCGGAGGAAGCCCGGGACCCGGTGGGTGCCCGGACGATCCGTAAGGTGATGTTGCGGTTCATGCCGATCGTCGGATTGGCCTACATCGTCTTGTACCTGGACCGGCTGAATATCGGCGTCGCCGGCCTGACGATGAACAAGGAACTCGGCATCTCCGCATCGATGTTCGGTTTCGCGGCCGGCATCTATTTCTGGAGCTACACGATCTGCGAGCCGCCCAGCAATTACATCCTCACCAAGGTGGGGGCGCGGCGGTGGATCACCCGGATCATGATCACCTGGGGCATCGTCACCATCGCGACGGGTTTTGTGCAGGGGTCGACGACGCTGGTCGTGTGCCGGTTCCTGCTCGGCATCGCGGAGGCGGGCTTTTCGCCCGGCATGCTCTACTTCGTGTCGCGCTGGTTCCCGAACCAGGATCGCGGGCGTTCGATGTCGTGGATCGTCACGTTCATCTGTCTGTCCGGGCTGGGTACGCCGATCACCACGCACCTGCTGGAAATGGACGGATTCCTCGGGTTGTCGGGCTGGCGATGGGTTTTCATCCTCACCGGAATTCCGGCGGTGATCATGGCCTTCGTGTGCTTCCGGGTGCTGCGTGACACGCCTGCCGAGGCGGAGTTCCTCACCGACGAAGAGCGTGGCTGGCTCACGAAAAAGCTGGACGAGGAGGCGGCCGAGACCGAGTCGGCGGCCGGCTCGCACAACTTCTGGCAGGGCCTCGTGCATCCGCGGGTGCTGGTGCTGGTTGCGGTGTTCATCTGTTTCACCTTCAGCCTGAACGGTTTCCAGATCTGGATGCCGCAGATCTACCAGCAGTTCGGCATGACCAACACCCAGATCGGCTGGGTGGCCGCGCTGCCGGCGCTCCTGGCGATCGGCCCGATGCTCTGGTGGACCCGCCACAGTGATCGCCGCGGCGAACGGCCGGTGCATTTCGCGATCGCGGCCGGTGTGGCGGCGTTCGGCTTCGCTCTCGCCGCGGTGTTCTTCGCGACGCCGGTCGTCGCGATCATCGGCTTCTGCGTGGCCGGTATCGGTCTCTACAGCTCGATGGGAATTTTCATGACCATGCCGTCGAGTTTCCTCACCGGGGTGGCCCTGGCCGCCGGATTCGGAGTGATCAACGGAATGGGCAATCTCGGCGGCTATTTCGGCCCCCAGATCACCGGTTGGATCAAAGATACGACGGGCAGTTTCACACCGGCGATCTGTGTCTACGCGATTGTTCTGGCGCTCGCCGCGGTAATCGTCCTCGCCCTGAAATTCGCGACGCGAAGTGTTCGCACCGCTGGGGGCGATGCCGCCGTGATCGCCGCGGCCGGGCATCCCTGACGCCGGCGAACCGGTCGGCGGAATGTCCCGTTGATCGGTACCGGTGCGTTCTTCTCGGCCTGGCCGGCCGACATCATCGACACCACTTACACACCGCGTGCGTTCGGCGGTGTTCGACCTTCGAGGTGAGCATGAGCAGGTATTTCGGCCCGTTGCGACAGCTGGGCTATGTAGTGGCAGATATCGGCGGTGCGATGCGGCACTGGATCGATGCGGCGGGCGTGGGACCGTTCTTCTACATCGACGATCAACCGCTGCACGGGTTCCGGTTTCGCGGCCGGCCGGCGGCGCCGCGA
This sequence comes from Nocardia carnea, assembly GCF_029869215.1. Classification (GTDB taxonomy): domain Bacteria; phylum Actinomycetota; class Actinomycetes; order Mycobacteriales; family Mycobacteriaceae; genus Nocardia; species Nocardia carnea_B. The sequence goes on along the minus strand of NZ_JARWPM010000393.1, from coordinate 13,354 downwards.
TTCAGTGTCGCCCTCGCGCAGAGTGGGGACACCCAGATCGAACTGATCCAGCAGCGCAACGACGAACCATCCGCTTTCAAGGAATTCACCGACCGCGGCCTCGCGGGGCTGCAGCACGTTGCCTACTGGACCACGGACTTCGACCGCCTCCGCGCGGCCGCGCGCGGACGCGGGGCAACCGAACTGCAGAGCGGTGTGTCCGGCAGCGGTGCCCCCGACGAACGGTTCGTCTACTTCGAGGAGGGCCCCTTCCCGGGAACGGTCCTGGAACTTTCCGAGATCAGTGGCCGCAAAGGCGAGCTTTTTCGTGCGGTCGCGGCCGCCGCGGCCGGCTGGGACGGCCGTGATCCGGTACGCGATATGCGAACGGTGCTCGGCTCGTGACCGCGCGGGTGGCCGTCGTCACCGGCGGCGCATCCGGGATCGGGCGCGCTACCTGCGACCGGTTCACCGATCTCGGATGGCAAGTGGTCGTGGCCGACCGTATCCCGCTCGGGTCCCGACCGCGGGACGCCCGGGACGCGGTGCTCGATGTGCAGGCCGATATCACCGATGAGGGTGATATCGCGCGGCTCGTCGCGGCCACGGCCGAGCGGTTCGGGCGGGTCGACGCCGTCGTGACCAGCGCCGGCATCGCCCGGAACGCCCCGGTCCGGGAGACCACGCCGGAGACCTTCCGGCACACGCTCGAGGTCAACCTGGTCGCCACCTTCACCGTGGTGCGTGCCTTCCTCGACCTGCTCGCCGCCGACGGCGGTGGTTCGGTGGTGACCGTCTCCTCGGTTTCCGGACTGCGGGGCAGCCAGGATCGCGCGGCGTACTCGGCATCGAAGGGCGGTGTGGTAGCGCTGACCGGCCAGCTCGCCTTCGAACTGGCCGAGGAGGGAATCCGGGTCAATTGCGTCGCGCCGGGGTCGACGCTGACTCCGCTCGCCCGCAGCGCGCAGGGCCGGGGCGCGAAAGAAGAAATTCTGAAAGCCATTCCGCTGCGCCGCTATGCCGAACCGGCAGAGATCGCCGAAGTCATCACCTTTCTGGCCGGGCCGAGAGCCGGATTCGTCACGGGTCAGACCTGGACGGTCGACGGTGGCCAGTCGATCGGCGCCGGCTGGCGGCTACCGAAGGGGGGCCACAGTGAGTAACTCGTCGAAACCGCTCGTCATCGGCGTGCACGTCAACGAGGGCACCATGCGCGAACCGAATCCGCACATTCCGTGGACGCCCGACGAGATCGCCGTGACAGCGGCCGCGAGCCGCGCGGCCGGAGCGTCGCTCATGCATTTCCACGGCCGGACACCGGACGGCGGGATGGACCATTCGGCGCGAACCTACGGTGAGATCATCGAGAAGGTCCGGGCCGAGAGCGACCTGCTGCTCGCACCCGCACCCGCCAACGTCCCGGGATGGTCGGTGGCCGAGCGGCTGTCCAACCTCGCGCCGAATCAGCACCGTGCCGAGACGCGGGCGGATTTCCTGATCATCGAGATGGGCCTCGCCGCGATGGATCTGATCGACCCCGGGTCGGGCGGTTTCGTCACCGACGACCGGGTTTTCCTCAACAACACCCGCATCCAGGCCGAACTCCTCGACCGGGCAGACGAACTCGGGATGACGCCCTACCTGGCATCGTTCAACGTCAGCTGGACGCGTGCGATCATCGCGCATGCCAGGTCGCGGCCGCTGCCGGCACCCCTGGCCGTAGCGTTCATCCTCGGCGGCGCCGAGTTCCCCGCGGCACATCCGGCCACCGCGGCGGGTATACGGGCGCAACTGGATTTGCTGCCCGAGGATCTTCCGATCGAGTGGATCGTCTCCGCATACCGCGGCAACGTGCTCGAAGCCGCGGAAGAAGCCATCCGCCGCGGTGGTCATGTCGCGATCGGTGCCGGTGACCACCACTACGGCGAGCTCGGTTACCCGTCCACTCCCGAACTGGTGGGCCGCGTGGCCGAGCTGGCGCGTCGTCACGGCCGAGAGCCCGCGACCCCGGACCAGGCCCGGAGACTGCTGGGAGTACGCGCATGAGGGCCGTCGAAGTGGCGGGAACCGAGCCGGAAATCGTGTATCGGGCGCCCGGGGGACGGGTCTGGGTCACGGATTCGATCGCATTCGCCGGACCGCGCCAGCGCGGCGACATCCTGGTCACCGGATCACACGGCGGTACCAGCGCGGGCGAGTACGCCGCCTCGTTCGCAGTCGCGATGGTGGTGTGCAACGACGCGGGTATCGGAAAGAACCGAGCCGGCATCGCCGGTCTCGCCGCGGTGGCCGGGCAGGACATCGCCGGGATCGCGGTGTCACACGACAGCGCGCGGATCGGTGACGGCACCGACGTATGGGAAAACGGCGTCGTCAGTTACGCCAACGATATTGCGCGCCGGGACGGTGTCCGGGTCGGTGCGCCGCTGCGCGAGCAGATCCTCGTGCTGCTCGAAAGGAGGCGAACGTAGTGTTCCGCAGCATCATCGGCGCGGAGAACGGCAGGCAGATCGTCGTCATGGACAGTATGTCCCAGGTGGAGACGGGTGATACCGGCCGAATCCTGGTCGCGGCATCGAACGGCGGGCAGGAATCGGGCCGGCTCGCGATCGAGATCGCGCCCGCGCTCGCGGTGTTCAACGATGCCGGTATCGGCAAGGACGACGCCGGCATCGCCGGTGTCGTCGCGATGGGGCAGGCCGGAGTCCCGGGGGCGGCCGTCGGCCACGAATCCGCCGAGATCAGCAACGGGATGGACATGTGGCAACACGGCATCCTCTCCTATGTCAACGGTCCGGCCCGAGCGGCCGGACTGCGGGTCGGCGAAACCGTCCACGCCGCAGTCCGCGCATTCGCGCGACGGCTTGCGCCGATACCGCACGACCCGCCCGGGGAACACGCATGAGCGGCCGGCATTTCGTCAACACGCCCGAGGACGTCACCCGGGAAGCGCTCGAGGGCCTGCAGTTGCTGTACCCGGAGACGATCATCTGCCACCGCGACCCGGCCTACATCGTGCGTGCGGGTCGACCTCGGCCCAAGGTGGCGCTGATATCGGGCGGCGGCGCCGGACACGAGCCGCTGCATGCCCAGTTCGTCGGTAACGGCATGCTCGACGCGGCGGTACCCGGGGCGGTCTTCTCCAGCCCCACCGCGCTGCAGGTGCGTGCCGCGGTCGAGGCCGTCGACAGCGGTCACGGCGCACTGCTGATCGTGAAGAACTACACCGGTGACCTGCTGAACTTCTCGATCGCGGCGGAGCTGCTCACCGAGTCCGCCGCCACCGAGATCGTAGTGGTCGACGACGATCTCGCCACCGACGGCGATACAGACGACGGGCCGGGCCGGCGAGGTACCGCGGCGGTGCTCGCGGTGGAGAAGATCTGCGGCGCCGCCGCCGAACGCGGCTGGGTGCTGGCCGATATCGCGGATCTGGGGCGCCGGGTGGTGGCAGCATCGGCCACGCTCGGGATCGCGCTGCGCGCGGGCACCGCGCCTGGGCATGCCCGGCCGTCGTTCGATCTGGCCGCCGGCGAGATCGAATTCGGGGTCGGCATACACGGTGAGCGTGGTCGCGGTACCCGCCCGGCGGGCCCCGTCGGTGTCCTCGTCGATGAAATCGTCGACCACCTGGCCGGCAGCGGCCGGGTGGCTCCCGGCGACGATGTGATCGCGATCGTCAACGGACTCGGTGCCACCCACGGACTGGAACTTGCCATCACCACAAGAGAACTCGTCCGGGCCCTCGGCGAGCGGGGTATCGGGTGTGCCCGCCTGCTCGCCGGCTCGTTCGTCACATCGTTCGACATGCACGGGTTGTCGATCACCCTCGTGCGCGCCACGGACGAGTTCATCGACCTGTGGAACGACCCGGTCAGTACACCGGCACTTCGGTGGTGACCGCTGTCGTGCAGAGAATTTCGGAGGATTGATGACCACGCTGCAACTCGACGAGACGCGTCGCTGGATCACGCGGTTCGCCGCCGAGGTCGAACGACAGGTCGACGCACTCACCGATCTGGATCGCCTGATAGGCGACGGCGATTTCGGCCTCAACCTGCGTTCGGCGGTGCGCGCCACGCTGACCGGGATCGCCGACCACCCCCCGGCTCGGCCCGGTGACGTGTTCACCCGGCTGTCGGATGCCTTTCTCGGCACCGGCGGCACCAGCGGTCCTCTCCTGGGATTGTGGTTCGGCCGGATCGCCGATATCCGCGGCGACGAGGTCGGTGCCGGGGAATTCGCCGCTGCGGTCGAGACCGCGACCCGGGCCGTGCAACGGCTCGGAAAGGCGGAGGTGGGACACAAGACAATGGTCGACGCGATGGTGCCGGCGGCCGATGCGCTGCGTGCGGCCGCGGTCACGGACGACATCACCACGGCGTTGGCCGCCGCCCGCGATGCCGCTGTCGTCGGTGCCGAAGCGACCCGCGCGCTGCTCGCGCGCCGCGGCCGCGCCAGCTACGTCGGCGACCATGCCCGCGGGGTCGTGGACCCGGGGGCCCGTGCGATCGCGATGTTCTTCACGGCCGCGGTACCGGCGGAGGTGACCGCGTGACCACATTGCAGGACAAGGTGATCGTCACGGTGGCCCCCACCGGCGGCTTCCTCACGAGGGCCGACCACCCGTACGTTCCCACCCAGCCGGAGGAGATCGCCGCGGACGTCGCGCGGTGCCACTCGGCCGGAGCATCGATGGCGGCACTGCACGCGCGCCGCCCCGACGATGAGGCGACCTGCGACGCGGCGATCTACCGGCGCATCAACGAACTCGTCCGGGCACGCTGCGACATCGTGGTCAACAACTCCACCGGTGGAGGCGTCAACGGGGACATGGTGCGGGTCCGCGCGGACGGAACCCGGGTCGTGGACTGGTCCGCGCGACTCGACGGGCTGGGCGGCGGCGCGGATACCTGCACCCTCGACGCGATCACTGCCTACGTCTCGTCACCGTACGGCGAAATATTGATGGACACGCCCCCGAGCCGGGCCGCCGAACTCGCCGCCGCGATGCGGGCACGCGGTATCAAACCGGAATGGGAGGCATTCGGTCCCGCTCACCTACTGCAGGAGATCACGACCCTCACGGCCGGTGAACCCGGCCCGCACCTGGTGAACATGGTCCTCGGCCTCGACCGCACCTTCCAGAACGCCCTCCCGTACACCCCCGTGATCTTGCAGCAGATGGTCGATGTCCTGCCCCCGGACGTGGTGTTCTCGGTGAGTATCAGCGGAAGCGAGCAGATGCGTGGCCTCACCCACGCACTTCTGCTGGGTGGACATGTGCGTGTCGGCATCGAGGACAATCCGTGCCTGGTCCCCGGGGAACCGGCCGAGAACGTGCGGTTGGTCGAGCACATCGTCGGTATCGTCGAACGGCTCGGACTGACGCCCGCGAGCCCGGACGAGACCCGGCAGATCCTCGGACTCGAAGGAGCCTCCGATGAACGCTGAGCGCCCGTTGCGGTCCCAGGAGTGGTTCGCCGGAAACGATCTCAATGCCTTCATTCACCGGTCCTGGATGAAGAACCAGGGAATTCCGGACCGGATGTTCGACGGCCGCCCGGTGATCGGGATCTGCAACACCTGGTCGGAACTGACCCCGTGCAACGCGCACTTCCGGGATCTGGCCGAGCAGGTGCGCCTCGGCGTCATCGAGGCGGGCGGCTTTCCCGTGGAGTTTCCGGTGACCTCGCTCGGTGAGACGATCATCCGGCCGACCACGATGCTCTACCGCAACCTGGTGAGCATGGACGTCGAGGAGTCCCTCCGAGCCAATCCGATCGACGGAGTCGTCCTGCTCTGTGGCTGCGACAAGACCACGCCGGCGCTGCTGATGGGTGCCGCGAGCTGCGACCTTCCGACGATAGTGGTGTCGGGAGGACCGATGCTGAGCGGCAGGCACGAGGGTCGCACCATCGGTTCGGGCACATCGGTCTTCGCGATGAGCGAGGCGGTGCGCGCCGGAACGATGAGCGAATGTGCCTTCCGTGCCGCGGAATCGGCCACGTCACGGTCACCCGGTCATTGCAACACCATGGGCACCGCGTCGACGATGGCCTCGCTCGCGGAAGCCCTCGGGCTGGCCCTGCCCGGCAATGCCGCTATTCCCGCGGTCGACTCGCGCCGGCGAGCCCACGCTCGTGACAGCGGTGTGCGGATCGTCGAGATGGTCTCCGAAGATCTCCGGATGTCTACCGTGGTCACCCGCGAATCGCTGGAGAACGCGATCCGTGTCAATGCCGCGATCGGCGGGTCCACCAATGCGGTGGTGCACCTGCTGGCACTCGCGGGTCGCCTCGAACTGCCGTTGGTGCTGGCGGATTTCGCCGAGCACTCGCGCAACATTCCGCTCTTGGTCAACCTCATGCCCTCGGGCAGGTATCTGATGGAGGACTTCTACTACGCCGGGGGACTCCCCGCCGTTCTCGCCGAACTCGGCGACCTGCTGCACACCGATGTGCGCACAGTGACCGGCCGGACACTCGGCGAGAATGTGGCCTCCGCTCCCATCTGGAACGACGATGTCATCCGCCGGCGCGACAACCCGCTCCAGGAGGACGCCGGGACAACCGTGCTCACCGGAAATCTCGCGCCGAACGGGGCAGTGGTCAAGACATCGGCGGCATCGCGGCACCTGTTGCGGCATACGGGCCGTGCCGTGGTGTTCCACGGGATGGACGATTTCCAGGCCCGGATCGATTCCCCGGATCTCGAGATCGAGCCCGATGATGTTCTCGTGCTCACCGGGGCCGGGCCGATCGGTGCCCCCGGTATGCCGGAGGTGGGGAACCTCCCCCTGCCGCGTCGTCTGCTCGCCCGCGGCGTCACCGATATGGTGCGGATCTCCGACGCCCGGATGAGCGGCACCGCCTACGGAACCGTCGTCCTGCACATCGCCCCCGAGGCGGCTGCCGGGGGACCGCTGGCGCTGGTTCGCGACGGGGATCGCATCGAACTCGACATCCCGGGCTCGGCCTTGCGGCTGCACGTCGACCCCGGCGAACTGGACCGTCGCCGGGCGGCGCTGCCCCCGGCCGCCGAGGCACCCGCGGGCGGTTACCGCCGGCTCTTCGTCGACCACGTTCTCCAAGCCGATCGCGGAGTCGACTTCGATTTTCTCGTCGGCAAACGCGGTACCACCGTGCTCGGCGACAACCATTGAACGCCGGCCTACGAAAAGGAGTAGGGAGTGAACGAACGCGTCACAGTGGTCACCGGAGCCGGCTCCGGATTGGGTCGTGCCATGGCTCGCGCACTGCTCGCGGCCGGGCATCATGTCGTGCTCGCCGGGCGTGGTCGCGCACCACTGGAGGAGACGGCGGATGGCCACGAACGCGGCGTCGTGGTCCCGGCCGATGTCTCGTCGGCCGAATCGGTGCGAGAACTGTTCGCACAGGTAGCTCGCGATTTCGGGCGGATCGATGTGCTGGTCAACAACGCCGGCACCTTCGGCCCGGCCGGCAGCATCGACGAGATCGCCGTGGCGGACTGGGAGCGGACCGTCGCGGCCAACCTCACCGGAACGTTCCTGTGCGCCCGGGAAGCGATGCGGATGATGAAAACACAATCGCCCCGAGGTGGCCGGATCATCAACAACGGCTCGCTGTCGGCGCACACACCGCGGCCCGCCAGCGTCGCATATACGGCCACCAAGCACGGGGTAACGGGTCTGACCAAGTCGATCGCGCTGGACGGCCGGGAGCACGACATCTGCTGCACCCAGATCGATATCGGAAACGCGGCCACCGCCATGACCGAGGGGCTCGAGGTATCGGCGTTGCAGCCCGACGGCAGCCGCCGCGCCGAACCGACCTTCGACCCCGCCCATGTGGCCGACGCGGTTGTCCGGCTGGCCGAACTCCCCCTCGACGTCACCGTGCCGTTCTTGACGATCATGGCCAGCCGGATGCCGTTCGCCGGCCGGGGCTGAGGCGGCGCACGGCCCGCTGCACCGTCAGTGACGCTGCAGTACGGGACGGACGACGGACTGCGCCCGGGACAGGTCGCGGGAGATCGCCACGGCGGTCGTGCGCACCGCCGCGTCGATCCGGGTGAGGTTGATCCGGCCGGCCAGCCCCGAGGAGGAGACCGCCCCGAGGACGATGTCGCCGGGTCCGAAGATCGGTGCGGCGACACCCACGATGCCGCGGATCGCCTCCTGCCGGTCGAAGGCGGCACCGCGCCGGCGGACGTGTTCGAGTTCGCGCTCCAGCGCGCCGAAATCGGTAATGGTGTTGTCGGTGTAGCGCTTCAGCGTCTCGGGCCGTTGCGTCAGCGCGCCGTCGGAGTACGCCAGAATCGCTTTTCCCGAACAGCTCGCGTGGGCGGGCCACCGGCCGCCGATCTGCTGTGGCAGCCGGGGTCCGTCGTCGTCACGGAAAACATCGAGGTAGACGACATCGAACCCGTCCAGCACGCACAGTCCGACGTTATGTCTCGTCGCCTCCTTCAAGGCCGAGAGGTGCCGCCGGGCGGCCTCGCGCAGGCTGCGCTGGCGGGGAACCGATTCGCCGATCTCGAACAGCAGCAGGCCGAGCCGGTAGTTCTTGCCGTCCCGTTCGAGCAGGCCGACGCGTACGAGATCGTCGAGCATCCGGTGCACCGTCGTCTTCGCCATCCCGGTGCGCCGGACCAGTGCCGCGGCACTGAGAACGCCCGGACTGTCGCGGAACGTCTTCAGGATTTCGGTGGTACGGCCGATCGCGGAGATCTCACCCTCGGACCGATGAACGGGACTCATACGCATCATTCTGGCGAATCTCGCACAGTGCTGTCGAAGCTCTTCCGGAGCCGTACGGCCGGGGCAATCGCGGATCGCGGTGCTCGTACTGCCCTGACTCGGCAGACCGGGCGACAGTACCCGCGATCTGGTTCCCTGCTGCGATGACGGCGTTCTTGAACTCCGTTCGCGCCGGTCCGAAACGCCCGGCCGGAGCGGTGATGCTCACCGCCGCGATCACGGCACCCATCTCGTCGCGGATCGGCGCCGCCGCACAGTGCACATCGGGAACCGCCTCGCCGGAGTCGAAGGCGAACCCGGCGCGCCGGACGGATCGGAGTTCGGTGATCAGGGCAGCCGGATCGGTGATGGTCGACGCGGTCAGCCGGCGCAGCGGTCTACCGGCGACGGTACGCTGCAGCTCCGCCGTACAGTGCGCGAGCAGCACCTTGCCGACCGCACTGCAATGCGGTTCGAGGGCAGTGCCGACCCGGGCCCCCGAGACCGTCACCATATTCCGGCCGATCACCTTGTCCACGTAGAGAACCCGGGAACGCTCCAGTACCGCCAGATGGGTAGTCTCGCCGTACCTGTGCGCGAGGTCCTGCATAACCGGCATCGCGCACGACCGGATATCCACGCTCGCACCCAGTGTCCGGTTCAGCTCCACGATCCGCCAGCCGAGGCGGTATCGCCCGCGGGCCCGGCATTGGAGCAGCCCCGTATCGGCCAGCGCCGACAACAAGGCGTGCACGCTCGAGCGCGGAGCGCCGATGGCTGCCGCCACCTCGGCTGGGCGCCATTCCGGGCGTGCCGTGGTGAAGAGATCCAGGATCGGGCCGATCTTCTGGACTGTTTGCAGTGGCGCCACAGTACCCATCCCTTCCCGGCCGCGCTTCGTCGTGCGACCGCGCCGGCCGAGTATCTCGCTCGGGGTACAGCACGGGCGAGAGCGTTGTGCCGGTGATCGGCACATTGCGTGAGGAAATACCGGCCTACGTGGTCGAGCGATCAGGCCTTCGGCGATCGTGGCCGCCGCCAGGCCTCGTCGAGTACCTATGGTCGGGCGGCTCTCATCTGGCCGCTCAACCCTCCGTCTACGCCGCGGCCTCCGGCGACGAGCGGCGCTGAGCCGACCGCGGACCGTCCCATACCGCATGGATACCATTCGGCCCCTTGCCCCGGTCGATCGCGAGGATCAAGGCGGCACAACCGATTCCGGACAACACCAGACTCGATCCGAACAACGCCGGGTAACCGAGGAGTTCACCGACTGTGCCTGCCGCGAACCCGGCGAGACCCTGGACTGTCACCACCGCGCACGCCAGCAGCGTGTAGTCGCTACCCGCGTGGTCGGGGTCGGAGGCGTCCATCATGAGAGTGAACACCGCGACGGTGGCGGCACCGCCCAGAACGTGTTCGGCCAGGCTCGCGGTGACGATCAACCCGAAGCCGCCGGTGCCGAAGGCGGCGAGCAGGTACAGAGCCAGGCTCGCGGTCTGGGTGACGCCGCCGATCAGCAGGGCGCGGCGGCGGCCGTAGCGGAAGCACAGCCAGCCGCCCAGGCCGGCGCCCGCCAGCGCACCCGCCGAGGACAGGGCGCCTTTTACGAGCGCGATCTGGCCGAGGGTGAGACCGGCATCGGACATGAACGGCCCGACCATGGCCGATCCCATCGAATCCCCGAACTTGAAACCGCCGATGAGCAGGATGAAACTGAGCATCCCCGGGCGTCGCAACCGTTTCCACCAACCGGTCGTCAACGCCACCGGGCGTGGCCGCGGCGTAGCGTCGTCGCGGCCGGCGGTGCGCGGTAACCACCAGACCGGGACAGTGGTCAGCAGCAGCAGGATCGCCATCGCGGCGAACAGGCTCCGCCAGCCCGCGAGCGCGAACAACCAGAGCAGCGCCCCGCCGCCGACGATCATGCCGATCCGGTAGGCGCCGACCTGGATACCGTTGCCCAGGCCGCGTTCGCGCGGACCCAGCAGTTGGACGGCGAGCCCGTCCGTGGCGACATCCTGGGTCGCGGATACTGCGTTCACCAGGGCGATGCCGAGCAGCAGCCAGCGCAGCGACGACGAAAGGTCCAGGCAGGCGAGTCCGAGCGCGACGGCGGCGCTGGTGAGCTGGAGCGAGAGCAGCCACTGCCGGCGGGTGCCGTAGTGGTCGACGTAGGGCGCCCACAGGAATTTCAACGCCCACGGTGCGAACAGGACGCCGGTGGCGCTGATCTCGATCAACGAGAAACCGGATTCGCGGAGTACGACCGGCAGGGCCTGGGTGAAGAATCCGTACGGCAAGCCCTGGGCGAAGTAGAGGGCGGCCAGGAGAACCAGCGCCCCGGCGGAGATCGTGCCGGGCCGGGCTGTGGTTCGCATGCGGTCATCCTGGCAGATCCCCGGAACGAGGTGCCGAATCGAGCGCGCAATACAGTCAAAAAACGCCCGGAAAAGATAGTTTGCAACGGAACTATCATGGTGGCATGACCGCGATGGCTACCGGACGCACCGAACCCGACCTGTCGTTCCTGCTCGACCGCACCAGCCATGTGCTGCGCACCCAGATGGCGGCGGCGCTGGCAGAGATCGGCCTGACCGCCCGGATGCACTGTGTGCTGGTCCATGCGCTGGAGGAAGAGCGGACCCAGGCACAGCTCGCCGAAATCGGCGATATGGACAAGACCACGATGGTGGTCACGGTCGATGCGCTGGAGAAGGCCGGGTGGGCGCAGCGGCGGCCCTCGTCCACCGACCGGCGCGCGCGGATCATCGCCGTCACCGAGGAGGGGCGCGAGGTTGCCGCGCGGAGTCAGCGGATCGTCGACGGTGTGCATCGCGCCGCGCTCGAATCCCTGCCCGATGCCGAGCGTGAATCACTACTGCGTGCGCTGCGACTGCTCGTCGAGGGGCATCTCGCCGAAGTGGCGGAGACCCCGGCGGTGGCCAGGCGCGCCCGCCAGTAGTCAATTTATAGATTGTCTGTAACGGAACTATCTATTACAGTCTCTTCTGTTGGTTCGAGCAGGAGAGTGCCATGACCTACCCCAAACGTCTCGCGTTGGCCGTACTGTCGGCCGCGACGCTGATGACGATCCTCGACGGCAGCATCGTCACCGTCGCGCTGCCGGAGATCGAACGAGAACTCGGTTTCACGCCGGCCGGGTCGAGCTGGATCGTCAACGCCTATCTCATCGCCTTCGGCGGGCTGCTGTTGCTGGGTGGCCGGCTCGGCGATCTCGTGGGCCGCCGGACCGTATTCCTGGCGGGCAACGCGATATTCGCCGCCGCGTCGCTTTTCGCCGGGGCCGCAACCACTTCCGGTCAACTGATCGTGGCGCGCTTCCTGCAGGGCGTGGGTAGTGCCTTCGCCTCGGCCGTCGCACTCGGCATCCTGATCACGCTGTTCACCGAGCGCCGGGAGCGGACGGTCGCCATCGGGGTTTTCAGCTTCACCGGGGCGGCCGGTGCCGCGCTCGGCCAGGTGCTGGGCGGGGTGCTCACCGACGGGCTCGGCTGGCACTGGATCTTCCTCATCAACGTGCCGATCGGCGTGGTGACGATCGCCGCGGCGGTCCGGGCGCTGCCCGCGGACCGGGGTGCCGGCCGGCGCGCGTCCGCCGATCTGCCGGGTGCCGTGCTGGTCACCGCGGGCCTGATGCTGGGGATATACACAATTGTCGAGGTCGAGAAGTACGGCTGGACCGCGGGACGCACGCTCGGGTTCGGTATCGTCTCGCTGACTCTGCTGGCGGCGTTCGTGGCACGGCAGGCGACCGCCCGGGAACCGCTCATGCCGTTGCGGATCTTCCGGTCGCGCAATGTCACCGGGGCCAACCTCACGCAAATGCTGGCGCTCTCCGCGATGTTCGCCTTCCAGGTGCTCGTGGCTCTCTATATGCAGCGCGTCCTCGGTTACGGGGCACTCGAAACCGGGTTGGCGATGCTGCCCGCGGCGGTCGCGATCGGGGGAGTGTCGTTGTTCGTCTCCCCGCGGCTCAATGCCCGTTTCGGCGAGCGCGGCGTGCTGATCGCCGGCCTGACGATCGTCGCGGCGGGAATGCTCTGGCTCACCCGGTTGCCGGTGCAGGCGGCCTATGTCACCGATCTGCTTCCGGTGATGGTGCTGGTGGCCGGGTTCGGGCTGATCATGCCCGCGCTGACGGCGCTGGCGATGTCGGGTGCCGAGGACGAGGATGCGGGGCTGGCCTCCGGGCTGTTCAACACCACCCAGCAGATCGGTATGGCGTTCGGGGTCGCGGTGCTGTCCACCCTGGCTGCGGCACGGACCGGCACCCTGCTCGGTGCGGGCGCCGGCGACGCGGATGCGCTGACCGCCGGCTACCGGCTGGCCTTCGCCGTCGCCGCGGGACTACTGGTCTCCGCGCTGACTGTGGCGGTTGCCGTGCTGCGCCCGGCCCCGCCCGCGCCGCTGCGGGAAGCCGAACTCGCGGGGGCGGGCCGCCCGGGGGGGGGGGCGGGGGGGGCCGCCGGGCCGGGCCCGCCCCGGGGGGGGGCCCCCCCCGGGGGGGGGCCGGCCCGGGCGGGCGCCCCGGCCCCCCGCCGGGGCGGCCCGCCCCCGCGAGTTCGGCTTCCCGCAGCGGCGCGGGCGGGGCCGGGCGCAGCACGGCAACCGCCACAGTCAGCGCGGAGA
>NZ_JARWPM010000392.1 GCF_029869215.1 Nocardia carnea | reverse complement strand
GGTGGGGGCGTCGGTCTGCTTGGGCGGGGGGGGGGGTGCGTGCGGGGGGGGGTGCGGGGGCTGCGGCCGGGGCCGCCGCCCCGCGACCAGGACGCGCCCTCCGGGCGTGTTCACCGGTGACCAGGTCCGATTCCGGTTTGTCCACAGGATGTGGTTGTCCACAGGGCAGCAGTTTCCGCAGGTCGCACTGCCTCGCCGCCGTACCGGCGGACTGATGCTGGGCGGGTGGCACACAACACGGCGCTCGGCGCACAAGGGGAGGAACTGGCGGCGCAGTATCTGCAGGCCGCCGGGATGGAGATCGTCTGCCGGAACTGGCGGTGCCGGTACGGCGAACTGGATCTGATCGTCCGGGACGGGCGCGTCACGGCATTCGTCGAGGTGAAAACCCGGTCGGGTGTCGGCTTCGGGAGCCCGGCCGAAGCGGTCACCTATGAGAAACAGCGGCGGATCCGCCGGCTGGCGCTGCTCTGGCTCACCGAACAGGACGGTCCGTGGCAGCGCATCCGCTTCGATGTGGTCTCGGTGCTGCTGTCGCGGACAGCCGAACCGGTGATCGAGCACCTCGAGGCGGTGTTCTGATGCCGCTCGGCCGGGCCTGCTCGATCGCGGTCCGCGGGATCGACGGACAGGTCGTGGAAATCGAGGCCGATATCGGGCAGGGCCTGCCCTCGGTGCACCTGGTGGGGCTCCCCGATACCTCCCTGCAGGAATCGCGGGACAGGGTGCGGGCGGCGGTGGCCAATACCGGCGAGAAATGGCCGGACGGCCGGGTGATCCTGGCGCTCTCACCCGCGACCCTTCCGAAAGTGGGGTCGGTGTACGACCTCGCCCTCGCCGTCGCCGTACTGGATGCGGCCGATATCGTGCCGTCGAGCCGGCTGGCCGGAACGGTGCTGCTCGGAGAACTGGCGCTCGACGGCCGGTTGCGGCGCGTGCGCGGCATTCTGCCCGCGGTGCTCGCGGCCCGCCGGGCGGGACGGAAAACCGCGGTGGTGCCCGAAGAGGCGTTGTCCGAGGCGGGGCTGGTCGCCGGAATCCGGGTGCTCGGGGCGCCGACCCTCCGCGCCGCCCTCGACTGGTTACGGGGTGAGCGAGAACTCGCCGAATCGGGGCCGCTCTCGCCGCGCCAGATTCCGCCGGTCGGAGATCTGCGCGATGTCGCGGGCCAGCACGAGGCCCGCTGGGCGCTGGAGGTGGCCGCGGCGGGCGGTCATCACCTGCTGCTGACGGGCTCGCCCGGTATCGGGAAGACGATGCTCGCGCAGCGGCTACCCGGTGTCCTGCCGCCGCTGTCGGACAACGAAGCGCTGGAGGTCACCGCCATCCATTCGGTCGCGGGCACCCTCTCGGACGAACAACCGCTGATCACCACACCCCCGTTCGTCGCGCCGCACCATTCGACCTCGGTCACCGCCATGGTCGGCGGTGGATCGGGCTCGGCGCGGCCGGGAGCGGTCAGCCGGGCCCACCGGGGCGTGCTCTTCCTCGACGAATGCGCCGAAATAGGTGCCAAGGTGCTCGAGGCGATGCGTACGCCGCTGGAAGAGGGAGAGGTCCGGATCGCCCGGCGCGACGGGGTCGCGCGGTTTCCGGCCCGGTTCCAGCTGATCTTGGCCGCCAATCCGTGCCCGTGCGCCCCTGCCCGCGATGTGGACTGCATCTGTGCGCCGCTGGCCCGGCGCCGATATCTGGGCAAGCTGTCGGGGCCCCTGATGGACCGCATCGATATCTGGTTGCAGATGCATCCGATGTCGGCCGCCGGGCTCGCGGCCGCGGAATCCGAGGACAGCGCGACGGTCCGCGCGCGGGTCACGGCCGCCCGCTCGGCAGCCGCGGCGCGCTGGCGCGAATTCGGCTGGCGGACCAATGGGGAGGTGCCCGGCCATATGCTGCGGCGGCAGTTTGTGCTACCCGGTGAGGCCACCGCGCCGGTCGAGGCGGCGCTGCGGCTGGGGCGGATATCGGCGCGGGGCGCCGATCGCGCGCTCCGGGTCGCCTGGACGATTTGTGATCTGCGGGGCGGTGACGTGCCCACGGCGCACGACGTCATGCAGGCGCTCAACTTCCGGCAGCGGGGCACCCAGTGACGCCGGGCGAGCCCGGAACACCGGCGCCGCAGGGGGTCGCCGATGATTCCGGCCGCCGACAGCTCGCCTGGGCCTATCTGTCCCGGGTGGTGCTCGGCCCGTGCCCGGCGCTCAGCGCGCTGATCGATTCGGTCGGCGTACTCGAGGCGGCGCGCGCGGTGCGGGAACGGGAACTGCCGCAGGTGCTGTACACGGCCACGGCGCAGCGCCGCACACAGGATCTGGCCGCCCGGGACCTGGAAACGATGGCGGCACTGGGTGGCCGGCTGATCACTCCCGACGATCCGGAGTGGCCGGCCTGGCGAATGCTCGGCTTGGCGCAGCTGCCGCCGGGACGGGATCCCGACAGCGCACTGCCACTGGTGTTCTGGGTACGGGGGAATCGCAGTCTGACCGAACTGACCGAACGATCGCTGGCGGTGGTCGGCGCCCGCTGCAGTACCGGATACGGCGACCGGGCTGCCGGTGCGCTGGCCGGAGAGCTCGCGGCCCGCGGCTGGACGGTGGTCTCGGGTGCGGCCTTCGGTATCGACGGGATGGCCCATCGGGCCGCCCTCGCGGTCGGCGGCGCCACCATCGCGGTCCTGGCCTGCGGCGTCGACCGGCCCTATCCGGCCCAGCACGACCGCCTCCTCGACCGCATCGCCGAGACCGGCCTGGTGATCAGCGAGTACCCACCGGGAACCGTAGCCCGCAAACACCACTTCCTGGCCCGGAACCGGCTCATCGCCGCCCTCTCCGACGGGGTGCTGGTCGTCGAAGCCGGGGTACGCAGCGGTGCCCGCAATACGGTGAAATGGGCGCGCCGGATGGGCCGCCCGGCCTTGGCGGTCCCCGGTTCGGTGGACTCCGCTGCGTCCGCGGGCTGCCATCGGATGATTCGCGACGGGGAAGCCACGCTGGTCAGCAGTGTGGAGGACATCCTGGCGGATGCCGCGCCGCTGCACCTGCCGGTAGCGGATACGGCATCACCCACGACGCACCAGCTCCCCGATGCACAGGCCGCCGTCTACGCCGCGCTGCCCGGTGTGGGCGGATGCTGGCCCCACGAGTTGTGCGCCGGAACCGGGCTGGATATCGCGGCGGTTCGTGCCGCCCTGGCCGCACTCGATCTGGCCGGGCTCGCCGGCAGCGGCGGGTCGGGGTGGTATCGACACCACAGTGGTCCCGAAAAGCCGGTCGGGGATGCTGCGAATGGCGGTACCGGCCCGGCGCCGGAGAAACCCGAGTGAGCCGGTAACGCGGAGCGCGTATACACAGCCGCAATCGGGTCAGCGGAACCCTGCCGGTCGGATCGGCGAACTGGTCAACAGGTTCCATTCCCGGAGATGCCACGGCCTGCTCGGTGGATCGCAGCGGTCGAACCGCCGATCTACCAGGAACCGGCAGTATGCCGATCCGCGACGCCGACTAGTACCGCTGCGGCATCTCCGCCCGCCGCCGCACATGCGCTGTTCATCGGCTGCGCGATTGTGGGATCGCTTCGAACCTGCGGCATTGCGTCGGATTCTCGGTGCGCGGCACCATGTCTGCGAACGGCGATGGAGACGGTGTGGCTGGGCCGTGGGCGAAGTCCAAGGGTGCGGTCGGTGCGGATATGGGCGCCGTGACGTGTGGGGTGGGTGCTCCGAGACGAGTCCGGATACCGGCGCTGTGGCGGCGCGTGGGCTTGCGCGGTACGGACCCGCGGGCGACGGTTGGGGGGTGGAACTGCCCGAGGACCTGGAAGCGCTACTGACCGAATACGGCAGATATCTGGAGCTCGGCCGGAATCGGTCGGCGCACACCGTACGTGCCTATCTCGGGGATACTCGGTCACTGCTGCGGCATCTGGTCGGGCAGACCGCCGATGCCTCGCTGCGTGAACTGGATCTGACCACCTTGCGTTCGTGGCTGGCCGTGCATGCCCAACAAGGCGCTGCCCGCACCAGTATGGCCCGGCGTGCCTCCGCTGCCCGGGCATTCACCGCCTGGCTCACCCATACCGGCCGGCTCGAACGCGACCCGGGTCTGCGCTTGGCGGCGCCCAAAGCGCATCGCAGCCTGCCCGCGGTACTGGGGCAGGAACAGGCGGGGCGGATCATGTCGGCAGTGGAATCCGGTGCGGCGCAGCATGACCCGATGGCCTTACGAGACAGGCTGATCGTCGAATTGCTCTACGCCACGGGTATCCGGGTCGGTGAACTGTGCGGACTCGATATCGACGATGTGGACCGCGAACGCCGGGTCGTGCGGGTACTCGGCAAGGGCCGTAAGGAACGTTCGGTGCCCTTCGGCCTGCCCGCCGACGACGCGGTACACCGATGGCTGCACCACGGCCGGCCCTTGCTGGCCACCCCGGAATCGGGCCGTGCCCTGCTTCTCGGCCGGCGCGGCCGGCGCCTCGACCAGCGGCAGGCCCGGTCTGTGGTGCACGCCGCGGTAGCCGCGGTCCCGGGTACGGCGGATATGGGCCCGCACGGTCTCCGGCATACGGCGGCCACCCATCTTCTCGAAGGCGGTGCCGACCTACGGGTGGTGCAGGAGCTTCTGGGTCACGCCAGCCTCGCCACCACCCAGCTCTACACGCACGTGTCCATCGACCGCCTCCGCAGGGCCCACGACCAGGCCCATCCCCGGGCGTAACGCCGAGCACGGGATCCCTGCGCCGACCGATACCGACACGAACCATCCGGCGAGCGCAACACCATATGATCCCGTCCGCCCGTCTACCGGCGGTCGGCGCTGTATTTGGGTGCCGAACGGCGAGAGCAGTCATGGTCGTGGACCGCTGTGTCGTCTGCGTGCTCGGGTTCACGGCAGCATGGCTGAAGATTCCCGGCCTACGCCGGGCGTTGCGGCGCTCACAGTGCGATTTCGGAGGCAGGCCAGGCTCAGGGGAACAGCGGGCCCTCCAAGGAAGCGGGGACCCTCAACTCGTCGGCATCGGGAAATCGGTCTCCGCGCCGGCCTAGGGCACGCCCGGGAAACAGGGGTCTCGAGCGAGCGTCGCCGCGGGACATCGGTTCGAGGAATGCCGGATATGCCGGGTGAGTGGATGCCTGGAGTGGCAGGCCCGCCCGGCCTCGGTAACGGGTGGCCGATGACGGCGCCCATCGGCCGGGCGGTCGGCGTGCTGCCTTGTCTGTCCCTCGCAGCGAACGAAGACCTCCGGCGATGTGGAGTCGATACCGGCGGGGAGGCAGCCGGCTATACGCTGGCCTACGGAGCCATCCGGCTGTGGTCGAACGAGGGAGCGGGAGGCGAGCGTGCGAACCACGACCTGCGCAGATGTCCTATGAGCCCGTTGCGGGGTGGAGTCCGCGAATCGGGCGGTGGTGAGGTCGCCGAACCCGGTCCCGCGCCGATCGACTACCGGTTCACCTTGGCCAACGAACGGACCTTCCTGGCATGGATCCGCACGTCGCTCGGCCTGCTCGCGGGTGGGGTCGCGGTACACACCGTAGTTGTGGAGCACTGGAAAACCGATTTCCGGGCAGCGCTGGCGGTGAGTTGCCTGGTGTTGTCGCTGCTGGTGGCGGTGGGTGCGTACCTGCACTGGCGGCGGATCCGGGTTGCCATGGACGAGGGCCGGCCACTCCCCGGAACGGTGCTCGTGCCGATACTTTCCGCCGGAACCGCATTCGTGGCCGTGCTGGCCTGCGTGGCCATCCTGCTGCACTGAGCTGGGGAGATCATGCCCGATCCCACCGAGATCCGATTGGCCGCGGAACGCACCGCCCTGTCGTGGCGGCGCACGTGCCTGGGCACGGTGGCCGTCGCGCTTCTGCTGCTTCGGGCGGTTCTGGAAGCAGGCTGGGATACCGCCGCGCTGGTCCCCGGTCTCGCCGGCCTGGTGCTCCTGGCCGTCGCGGCGCTGGGGTACCGGCGGAATCTCTGCTTGCACCGAGGTGGGCGCACTCCCGGAGCGAGGACCGTGCTGGGGACAGCCTTGGCGGTGGTGTTCGCCGTGGTGATCACCACCATATTCACTGTGTTCACGCCGGGCGCCGGATAGCGGACCGGTCAACGGCCGTGGTCGCGCCGGGGTGCGCTCACCGCGCTCGGACCGGTTTCAGCCTGATCGGGGCGAGATCGAGCAGGCCGAGCGGGTCCAGATATTCACGTTTCGCCCGGCCCGAACCTTCGCGGCGGACGCCCCAGTGCAGGCAGGTCGCCGCGCAGCCCGCATGTCCCGCGACCAGCACACCGATCCGCGTACCCCGGGCGACCCTGCTACCTACGGTGACCTCCGCTTCCACTGGTTCATAGGTTGATCGCAAGTCCCCGTCGTGCCTGATGGACACCACCGGTTTACCGGCGACGTCACCGGCGAAGATCACTGCGCCGGGGCCCGCGGCGTACACCGGCTGTCCTGGTGTTCCGGTGAGATCGACACCGCGATGCCCGGGCAGCCAATCCTGCTCGGGCGGATCGAAATGCCGTTCGACCGCCGGCCGCGGCCGCAGCGGCCAACCGAACGGCGTATCCGGCGTGGCCCCGGCGGTACCGGGCTGGACCATCACGGCCAGCACCAGCAATCCCATGAGCGACCGGGCCGGGGGGGGGGGGGGGGGGCGCCCCCCCCCCCCCCCCCCCCCCCCCCCCCCCGCCGCCCTTACTGCCTGTCACGCGGGCACGGGCAGAGCGGTGGCCCCAGCAGCGGCGCCAGCCGGATCAGCGCGCGCAGCACCTCCCCGATGAGCGGGACGACAGCGGACGCCGATCCGAGAGCCGCCGCCGATCCGGCGGCCGAGCCGGCCGCGGGCCTCGAACGCGGACCCGATTCCGCGGGTGGGCTCGTTGCCGACCCCGAAGGTGACTTCGCCGCCGGAGCAGCCCCGCGCGGCGGGTGATGGGCAGAACCCGAACCGGTTCGCGCCGCCGGTGCCGGCAGGTCGGGCGGGGGAGCCGTCACCGTCCCGCCGGCCGGATCACCGCCTGCCGGGAGCAGTAACCGCGGCAGGATGCCGCCGGTGGTATCCGAGGGGTTCCGGGCGGCGGAGAAAACTCCGGTGCGTGCCTGCGCGACCCCGGATCGGTCACCGGAATGAGCCGTGGCAGTACTCCCCGGGCCCAGTGGAAAGGCGACGATCACTGTCGTGAGGGCGGCCCCGATCAGCGCACCGGAACGCCGGCGCGGCCTCGGCATATGCCGCCGGTGCCGCGGGGCGACCGAGCCCACGATCTTTCGCCGGGAATCCGGCGGTTGCCGGAGCGCATCTGCCCCCGCGTGCGTCGGCCGGGTCGGGGCCACGCTGCACCTTCGCGAATGTGTGCTCCAACGTCCGCGTCTGTCGTACGTGCCGGGCGGCAGGGCGGCCGAGTTCGCGTGCTCGGCGCAGGCCTGAGTCACCGGCAATCGTGCCGTTCGTGGGCCTGTTCGCGGGTCGGCCAACGGCGCCGGATCGTGCCGTGACCAGTGATCGGTCCGCAGCTCCGGATGCCCAGCGGTGCCCCGGGCCCGGTCTTCGGGTGCGGTTCGGCGGATCGGGTTGCGGACCGCCGAGCGGCGGGCCCGGCGGCCGGGCGCGAACGGGGCCGTGGTGGGCGACGGCAGATCCGTGCTGCCGGGCCGCACCGCGGGGTAGCGCGTCGTGCGCCCCGGGATCGGATGTTGCGACCCGGACGCGCCGAGCGCGAGATACGGCTCGGTGTGCCGCGCGGTACGGCCGGAACCGTGCGCCATCCGACGGTCGTATCGCCGCGCGCGCCGCTCGAGAGCACCGGGACCGGCGGCGGCCTGCTCGGGACAATCGGGCCCCGCCCGCCGCGAGTCCTGGCCGCCGGCAGACCATGCACCCGCTCCGGCCGGTCGGTGAACGCCCGCCCGATGCGAGGTTTCGGCGCGCCAGCCGTGGCCGACGATCCGCGGGCCGCTGCCGGGCCGCATTGCCGGGTTGCGCGCACCGGGCCGGTAGCGCGTGCCGGACCGGCACGGAATCCGGTGGTGCTCGTCGCGTCCGGCGGAATTGTGCGCTCCGGATGCCGGGGATCTTCGCGGCCACGGTGCCGGGAGCTGTGCGTGGTGTTTCGCCCGTGGCGCCGGTGCCCGGGTTTTTCGGGCGATATGCGGCCAGCAGCGCGGTGCGGGCGGTAGCGCGGCCGGGCCACGGTGGCCGGTATCCGTGCCGGTAATCAGGTCGTCAGCGGTCATATTCCCAGCCTGCCCGCGACGGATGTCGTCCGGAACCCGCAATTCCGGCACCTGTGGATAACTCGCCTGCTGTGAACAAAACGCATTTCGAACGACCCGCCGCGGCCACCACCACCAAGTCCGCGCGACCGGCCGATTTCCGATTCCCGCAGCCCACGCCGTAAACTGGCCGAGCGGTCTATGTTCGCAGGTAACTGCGTGGCACCGACCGACTTCGCGCACCACCGTGCTTGTTCATCACGGCGCTGCCCGCCACGCGCTCCTCGCGGAGCCACCGCCGGCGGCGCGATTCCGGAACAGGGGACGTCTCGGCTGGTCCTGATCGACGATCGGGTCCGAACGTTTTGTGGTGCCAGGGCAGCAGGCCGCCGGCTTGCTGCGACAACCGGCAACGAAAGAGAGTACGAGAGCCATGGCTGTCGTAACCATGAAGCAGCTGCTCGACAGCGGCGCGCATTTCGGGCACCAGACCCGTCGCTGGAACCCGAAGATGAAGCGGTTCATCTTCACCGACCGCAACGGTATCTACATCATCGATCTGCAGCAGACGCTGACCTACATCGACAAGGCCTACGAATTCGTCAAGGAGACCGTCGCCCACGGCGGTACCGTCCTGTTCGTCGGCACCAAGAAGCAGGCCCAGGAGTCCATCGCGGCCGAGGCCACCCGGGTCGGTATGCCGTATGTGAACCAGCGCTGGCTGGGTGGCATGCTCACCAACTTCTCCACCGTGCACAAGCGCCTGCAGCGCCTCAAGGAACTCGAGGCCATGGAGCAGACCGGTGGTTTCGAGGGTCGCACCAAGAAGGAAATCCTCATGCTCACGCGTGAGATGAACAAACTGGACCGCACCCTCGGCGGTATCCGGGATATGCAGAAGGTGCCCTCGGCCATTTGGGTCGTCGACACCAACAAGGAGCACATCGCCGTCGGCGAGGCTCGCAAGCTGAACATCCCGGTCATCGCGATCCTGGACACCAACTGCGATCCCGATCTGGTCGATTACCCGATCCCGGGTAACGACGACGCGATCCGTTCCGCCGCCCTGCTCACCAAGGTCGTCGCCTCCGCGGTGGCCGAGGGCGTGCAGGCCCGGGCCGGCCGCTCCGGCGGCGACGACAAGCCCGAGGCCGGCGCCGAGCCGCTGCCCGAGTGGGAGCAGGAACTGCTGGCGCAGGCCGCGCCCGGTGCCGAGGCCCCGGCCGAGGCGCCCGCCGAGACTCCGGCCGAGGCCTGAGTCGTAACCCCGTGTTCGGCCGCCGCTCACCGGCCACTGCCATGGTGAGCGCCGCCGAACCCGAATTTCCCACAGCGGTGGTCGCGGCATACGAGTCGTGACCACCGCTGACCGGTACCTGACTTTCTCGAAGGAGGCTCGCCCCCGATGGCGAACTACACCGCCGCTGACGTGAAGCGGCTGCGGGAGCTCACCGGCTCCGGAATGATGGACTGCAAGAACGCGCTGGCCGAAACCGACGGCGATTTCGACAAGGCCGTGGAGCTGCTGCGCATCAAGGGCGCCAAGGATGTCGGCAAGCGGGCCGAGCGCACCACCGCCGAGGGTCTGGTCATCGCCAAGGACGGCGTGATGGTCGAGATCAACTCCGAAACCGACTTCGTCGCCAAGAACGCGGAGTTCCAGGAGCTGGCCGACAAGATCGTCGCCGCCGCCGCGGCCGCCAAACCGGCCGATGTGGACGCGCTCAAGGCCGTGGCTCTCGACGGTTCGACCGTCGACGAGGCGCTGCAGGCGCTGGCCGCCAAGATCGGCGAGAAACTGGAACTGCGCCGCGTCGTCTCCCTGGACGGCCCGGTTGCCACCTACCTGCACAAGCGGGCGTCGGATCTGCCGCCGGCCGTCGGTGTGCTGGTCGAGTACACCGGTTCCGGCGATGCCGCCGCCGAGGCCGCCCGCGGTGCCGCCATGCAGATCGCCGCACTCAAGGCCAAGTACGTCACCCGTGACGAGGTGCCCGCGGATATCGTCGAGAACGAGCGCCGGATCGCGGAGCAGACCGCCCGCGAAGAAGGTAAGCCCGAGGCCGCGCTGCCCAAGATCACCGAGGGCCGCGTGAACGGTTTCTTCAAGGATGTCGTGCTGCTCGAGCAGCCGTCGGTCACCGATAACAAGAAGACCGTGAAGGCGCTGCTGGACGAGGCCGGGGTCACTGTCACCCGGTTCGCCCGCTTCGAGGTCGGCCAGGCCTGACCCGTTCCCGTAAACCCCCGTCGCAGGCGCTGCGGCGGGGGTTTCGTGCTGAAGGGGTGTTTTCCGACGTCGGCCGCCCCCTCGTACCGCCGCCGTGGGGGAGTAGGGCAGGATAGAGGCCGCCTTGTGTTGGCCCTGCCAGGTAGCCGCGTGCCGCGCCCGGGCCAGTCGGAAGCGGGCGGTACCGAAGAAGTCCCGGCCCGCACCATGAGCACGACCCACCGAGCACCGCCGATCGCCGAAGGAGACGCCAGCCGATGATGGAACCCGGGACCGACCGCCCAGGATATCGCCGGGTACTGCTGAAGCTGGGTGGTGAGATGTTCGGCGGCGGTACCGTGGGGCTGGATCCCGATGTGGTGCAAACCGTGGCGGAGCAGATCGCCGAGGTCGTGGCCACCGGGGTACAGGTCGCGGTGGTGATCGGCGGCGGAAACTTCTTCCGCGGCGCCGAACTCGAGGAACGCGGAATGGAGCGTGCGCGTTCGGACTACATGGGCATGCTCGGCACTGTCATGAACAGCCTTGCGCTACAGGACTTCCTGCAGAAGCAGGGGATCGACACCCGCGTGCAGACCGCGATCACCATGGGGCAGGTGGCCGAACCGTACCTGCCGTTGCGTGCCAAGCGGCATCTGGAGAAGGGTCGCGTCGTGATCTTCGGCGCCGGGATGGGCATGCCGTACTTCTCGACCGATACCACGGCCGCCCAGCGTGCCCTGGAAATCGGTGCGGATGTGGTGCTGATGGCCAAAGCGGTGGACGGGGTGTTCGACGCCGATCCGCGGCTGAACCCGAACGCCAGCATGTTCCAGGAGATCACACACAAGGAAGCGATCGAACGCGATCTGAAGGTCGCCGATGCGACGGCGTTCAGTTTGTGCATGGACAACCAGATGCCGATCCTGGTGTTCAATTTGTTGACCAAGGGCAATATCGCCCGGGCGGTGGCCGGTGAGAAGATCGGCACATTGGTTCGATCCTGATACCGCGGGCCCGCGGGTCATGACGATGACGACGCAGTGGAGGAACGGTCGTGATTGAAGAAGCGCTCTTCGACGCCGAGGAGAAGATGGAAAAGGCTATCTCGGTGGCGAAGGACGATCTCGGCAGCATCCGGACCGGGCGTGCCAACCCGGGGATGTTCGCCCGGGTCGTGGTGGACTATTACGGCTCGCCGACCCCGATCACCCAGATGTCGAGTATCACCGTGCCGGAACCGCGGATGGTGGTGGTCAAACCGTACGAGCAGGCGCAGCTGGGGCCGATCGAGACCGCGATCCGTAATTCGGATCTGGGGGTCAACCCGACGAACAACGGTGACATCCTGCGGATCACCATCCCGCAGCTCACCGAGGAGCGCCGCCGCGAACTGGTCAAACAGGCCAAGCAGAAGGGCGAGGACGCCAAGGTTTCGATCCGCAACGTCCGCCGTAAGGCGATGGAAGAGCTGGGCCGGATCCAGAAGGACGGTGAGGCCGGCGAGGACGAGGTCGGGCGGGCCGAGAAGGAACTGGACAAGACCACGGCCCGTTACGTCGGCCAGGTCGACGAACTGGTGAAGCACAAGGAATCCGAACTACTCGAGGTCTGACCGGTCTCGGGGTGGTACCCCCCGCCGAGGCGGTGGGGTAGGTTGCGCTCTCGCATCGGGTGCGGTGCGAGTGCAGGGTCCGTGAGTGGCACGAGCGGTGGGTGCCGGGCGGAATCCGGTGTCGTGCCGACGCCGGGAGGGCGCACACCCCCGGGCCACCGGCCCGGGGATTGACGCACAATGAGAACAGCGGAGCAACGCCCGCTTCGGGTGGGAACGAACGGAACGACGACGAGTTGAGCGACGGGACAATCGTGGCCGAGAAAGCCGCCGCGACCGGTGCGGCCCGACCGCAGCCGCCGGCCGAGGGCATATCCGAACCGACATCGGCAGCCGCCGGTGCGCCCACCGGCGACCCATCGACCGGTACCTCCGCGGAGGCGGTGTCGCCCGGTACGCCTGCGGGCGGTGCGGCCGCCGGTCCACACGGGAATTCCGCACCGGACGATATCGCTGCGGCGGCCGTGCCGCCGGGCGCCGCCGGGAAGGCCGTACCGCCGGCTGCCCCCGCGGGTGCTGGATCGGCCGGGGTCCCCACGGGTGCTGCGCCGTCGAGATCGCCCGCGGATGTGGCGGCGACCGGTGCGCCCGCCGATCCGGCACCACGGAAGTCGCGCGCCGGCCGGAACCTCCCGGCGGCGCTCGCGGTGGGCCTGACCCTCGGGGTCTCGCTCATCGCGATCCTGTTGTTCATCCCCAAGGTGTTCATCGGCGTGGCCGGTGTGGCCGTCGGTATCGCCACCTGGGAGGTGGCCAAACGGCTGCGGGAAGCGGATGTGCTGGTTCCCCGCACCCCGCTGATCCTCGGTGGTCAGGCGGTGTTCTGGCTGGGCTGGCCGTTCGGGCCGGGCGGGGTGGCCGGATCGTTCGCGGCGACCGCGCTGGCCTGTATGGTCTGGCGGCTGTTCGACCACGGCCTGCACACCGCCCCCCGCAACTTCCTGCGCGATACCGCGATCACGGTGTTCACATTGGCCTGGATTCCGCTGCTGGCCTCGTTCGCGGTTCTGCTGTTGCTGGAGGATCCGGACGGCAATCTGCGGGTGCTCACCTTCATGATCCTGGTGGTGTGCTCCGATGTGGGCGGCTACGTGGCCGGTGTTCTCTTCGGCCGCCACCCCATGGTGCCCTCGATCAGCCCCAAGAAATCCTGGGAGGGTTTCTGCGGGTCGCTGGTGTTCGCGATCATCGGCGGCCTGCTCACCGTGACCCTGTTGCTGGAAGCGAACTCCATGATCGGGGTGGTGCTCGGTGTGGGTCTGGTGGTGATCGCGACCCTGGGCGATCTGATCGAATCGCAGATCAAACGCGAGCTGGGCATCAAGGATATGGGCACCATGCTGCCCGGCCACGGAGGCATCATGGACCGGCTCGATTCCATGCTGCCGTCGGCCTTCGTCTCCTGGCTGGTGCTCAGCACTCTGGTCTGAGCGGCGCCGCCCGGCTTACTTCTTGTGCACCGCGCGGCGCAGCTGCATGATGCGGACACCGCCGACCAGGGCCATCACCAGCGCTCCGGCGATCACCGAGAGCAGGATGGTCACGCCCAGCGGCAGCGAGAAGTTCCAGAAGAGCAGCTCGACGTTGGCGTCCTCGGAATTCTGGATGATGAATATCAGCAGGATGATGCCGAGGATCGCGGCCACGATCAGCGCGATCCAGGTGATTCCGACCCGCGATTTGCCCACGTCCTTGCGCTTGCGGCCCGGTGGAGCGGTTTTCCGGCCGGTGGGAGGGGGTGCCGGTTTACCGCCGGCGGGTTCGCCCGGCTGCCCGATCGGTGGCTGCGTGCCGGGCACCGGCCCGGTCTCCGGGATTCGATCATCAGGGGTCGCCATACGTCGATGATTGCCGACAGCTATCGCCGGCGCACGGATTTCCGGTCAGTCCGTCGGTCGTGCCGCCTGCACCGGTGGCTTGTCGCTGGTCACATCGGGCCGGATGCCACACTGGTAGGACTATGACCGCCCCCTTGCCCCTGGTTTTCGACGCACCCCGCCGCGGGATGCCGCCCCGCCACCTCGCCGACCTCGATGCCGAGGGGCGTCGCGCCGCCATGGCGGAACTCGGCCTGCCCAAGTTCCGGGCCGATCAGATAGCCCGCCAGTACTACGGCCGGCTACAGGCCGACCCCGCCGCCATGACCGATCTCCCCGCCGCGGTGCGCGACACCATCGCCGAGGCGCTCTTCCCGCCACTGCTCACCCCGGTCCGGCATATCGCCTGCGATGCCGGGGAGACCCGTAAGACGCTGTGGCGGGCCGGCGACGGAACGCTGCTGGAAAGCGTGCTCATGCGCTATCCCGACCGCGCCACTCTGTGCATCTCCAGCCAGGCCGGGTGCGGGATGGCCTGCCCGTTCTGCGCCACCGGCCAGGGCGGCCTGAACCGCAACCTGTCCACCGCCGAGATCGTCGACCAGGTTCGCGCCGCCGCCGCCGACCTTCGCGACGGCGTGGTTCCGGGTGGGGAAGGCCGCCTGTCGAACATCGTGTTCATGGGGATGGGGGAGCCGCTGGCCAACTACAAGCGGGTGGTGAACGCGGTCCGCCGGATCACCTCGCCCGCCCCCGACGGCCTGGGAATCTCGCAGCGCAATGTGGTGGTGTCCACGGTCGGGCTGGCCCCGGCGATCCGCAAACTCGCCGACGAGGACCTCTCGGTGACGCTGGCCGTCTCCCTGCACACCCCCGACGACGAACTCCGCGACACACTGGTCCCGGTGAACAACCGCTGGCCGGTCGCCGAGGTCCTCGACGCCGCCCGCTACTACGCCGATAAATCCGGCCGCCGCGTATCCATCGAATACGCCCTGATCCGCGATATCAACGACCAGCCGTGGCGGGCGGATATGCTGGGCGCGAAACTGCACAAGGCCCTCGGCTCCCGCGTGCACGTGAACGTCATCCCGCTCAATCCCACCCCGGGCAGCAAATGGGACGCCAGCCCGAAACCGGTCGAACGGGAATTCGTCCGCCGGGTCGAGGCCCAGGGCGTGCCGTGCACGGTCCGCGATACCCGCGGCCAGGAGATCGCCGCCGCCTGCGGCCAGCTCGCCGCCGAGGGCTGATCGCACAGAGGAGCAAGGTATGGCCGACCGGGTGGTCGTCGTGGTCGGTGCGGGAATCGTGGGCCTGGCGGTGGCCAGGGAGATCGGGCTCCGGCGTCCGGGGGACCGGATTGTGGTGCTGGAGAAGGAAGATCGTGTGGCGGTGCACCAGACGGGACACAACTCCGGGGTCGTGCACGCCGGGATCTATTACCAGCCGGGGAGTTTGAAGGCCGTCCTGTGCGCCCGGGGGCGGGCGATGCTGCGCGACTACTGCCGCGAGCGGGATCTGCCGTACGAGGAGTGCGGGAAGCTCGTGATCGCCGTGGACGACGACGAGACAGGTCGCCTGGCGGACTTGGAGAAACGGGCAGCGCAGAATGCGGTGCCGGGGCTGCGGCGGGTGGATTCGGCGGGTATCCGCGATATCGAACCGCACGCCGAAGGAATCGCGGCGGTGTATTCGCCGCATACCGCGATCACGGATTTCGTCCGCGTGGCCGAGGCGTTCGCGGCGGATCTGGCGGCCATGGGCGGTGCGGTGCGTACGTCGTGTCCGGTCGATCGGATCACCCGGACCGCATCCGGTGTCGAAATCGGTACGGGCGACGAGGTGTTGCGTGCGGACCAGGTGGTGCTCTGTGCCGGATTGCACGCCGATATCGTTGCGGGGCTCGCCGGAGCCGAACCCGGCCCGCGCATAGTTCCTTTCCGCGGTGAATACATGGATGTGGTGGCGCAGAAGAGGGAATTGGTACGCGGTCTGGTGTACCCGGTTCCGGATCCCCGGTATCCCTTTCTGGGTGTGCATTTCACGCGGCGGGTCTCGGGCGCCGTGGAGGTGGGGCCGAACGCGGTCCTGGCCTT
This sequence comes from Nocardia carnea, assembly GCF_029869215.1. Taxonomy (GTDB): domain Bacteria; phylum Actinomycetota; class Actinomycetes; order Mycobacteriales; family Mycobacteriaceae; genus Nocardia; species Nocardia carnea_B. The sequence continues at coordinate 5,483 of NZ_JARWPM010000392.1, read as the reverse complement.
CGCGCGGGAAGGTTACCGCCGTAGCCTGTTCGTACCGCGGGATATGGCGAAAACACTGGGATGGCCCGGCTTCCGGCGGATGGCCCGGCAGCATTGGCGCACCGGGCTCGCGGAAATGTACGGCTCGGTATCGATCCGTGCGTACATGCATAAGGCACAGCGCTACATTCCCGAGATCGGTGCAGCGGATGTGGTGCGCGGGGGAGCGGGCGTCCGTGCCCAGGCCCTCGACGCCGACGGCTCACTCGTCGACGATTTCCGGATCGACCGGCTGGGCCCGATCACCGCCGTCCGCAACGCACCCTCACCCGCGGCAACTTCCTCGCTCGCGATCGCCGAATACATCGTCGATGTGATCGAAGACAAGGCCCCGGCCGCGCTGAGCCCCCATCGATGAACGAGCGTTCCCCTCAATCGGACTTCACTGCTCCTCGACGAGGTAACGCAAGTAGTGCTGAGGCCGGGCGAGGAACTCGCGGGTTATCGTGACGGGTGAGGCCTGGTCGAATTCGACGGAGTCGATGGTTCCGCCCTCGTCGATCTGGTAAATGGTCGCGCCCGGTACGGCGAGCAGGATCGGGGAGTGGGTCGCCACCACGAACTGACATCCCTCGGATACCAGCTCGGCGATCCGGGCGAGCGCGGTCATACAGCCGCGCGGGGACAACGCGGCTTCCGGCTCGTCCATGAGGTAAAGGCCGCCGGGAAAGAAGCGATGCCGCATCAGATCGACGAACGATTCCCCGTGTGACCGGGTGTGCGGTGAGCCGCCGAGCGCCGCGAGCTGCGATGGTCCGAGGCGTTCGCTTTCGGTGGCCACGTTGTAGAAGGATTCGGCGCGCAGGAAGAATCGGCTGCGGGGTTTGTGGACGCCCCAGCGCAGGACCAGGTGCCCACCGAGCTCGGACTCGGTGGCCCGAGTGGCGAACCGGTAGTTCTGGCTGCCGCCTTCGGGATTGAGACCGGCGGCCACCGCGATCGCCTCGAGCAAGGTCGATTTGCCGCTGCCGTTCTCGCCGACCAGGAATGTCACGCCCGGAGGTAACGAGAGGCCCCCGGACCGGGTCAGGTATCGCACTGCGGGCAGATCGTACGGATAGCCGGTTGTACCGGCAGTGGAGCCGAGCCGTACGGCCTGGAGATAGTGCCCGGCCCCGGGTGCGCGCCGCATGCGGCGATGCTAACCGAGCCCGGAGAGCGGCTCGGCGGTCAAGGGAAGAGGTTGATCGGGTTGACGATATCGGCGGCGAGAGTGAGCAGCATGTACGCGCCGCCGATCACGACCGCTACGTAGGTGAGCGGCAGCAGCTTGAGGTAGTCGACGGGGGCGCCGGGGGCCAGGCCCTTCCAGCCGCGGAAGGTGTTGCGGATCTTCTCGTACAGCACAACCGCGATATGGCCGCCGTCGAGGGGGAGCAGCGGGAGGATATTGAAGGCGCCGAGGAAGAAGTTCAGGCTCGCCAGGACGAGGATGAACATATTCCAGTAGCCGCGTTCGGCGGTTTCGCCGCCGATTTTGCTGGCGCCGTACACGCTCACCGGAGTATCGGCGTCGCGTTCGCCGCCGGTCACCGCGTCCCAGAGCGAGGCGACCTTCGCCGGCATCTGGGCCAGCGATTGGAAGGTGCGGATGAACATATCGCCGGTGAACGCGGCCGACGCGGGAATCGCGCCGAGAATGTCGTACTGAACGGGTTCGTAGAATTCCTGGCCGACCCCGACCACGCCGACCTCGCGGCCCGGACCGCCCTCGCTCGGGTAGCGCATCGCCTGTTCCGGGACGACCTCGATAGTCAGGGTCCGGCCGTCGCGTTCGACGGTGTAGGTGAACGGCCCGTCCTGCTGCTGGGTGAGGGTCTGGAATTCTTTCCAGGTATCGACCGGTTCACCGTCGACCGCGGTCACCACATCGCCGCGCTGCAATCCGGCGCGCTGGGCGGGGCCCTCTCCGGTGCAGGTGCCGACAGTGCCGTCGGGGTTCTGCGGCGCGACACAGGTCATCGCGCCGAGGGTGGTTTCCGGGGGCTGATTCAGGTTCGGCAGCCCCCACCCGACCGCCAGCACCACGATCAGCAGGAATCCGAGCAGGAAGTTCATCGCGATCCCGCCGGACATGACGACCAGGCGTTTCCAGGTGGCCTGCCGGTACATCGCCCGGTCGACTTCCTCGGGTTCGAGTTCGTCGAGCGCGGTCATCCCGGCGATATCGCAGAAACCACCGAGCGGGAGCCATTTGACCCCGTATTCGGTTTCCCCGCGCCGGAAGGAGAACATTTTCGGGCCGAAACCGATGTAGTACCGGCGCACCTTCATACCGGTGGCCTGCGCGGTCCACATATGCCCGCATTCGTGCAATGCGATCGAAATCGTGATGCCGAGGGCGAACAGCACGAACCCCAACACGAACAGCATGTGGTTTACAGCCCTCCTGCGATGTGCAGATCGTTTCTCCCGGCCCGCACGGAGACCGGAGCGGCCGCGAGCACGTATCCACAGTAACCGCCCGCGCGGCGGGCCTCGACTATCCGGGACACGGATTACCGGGCGACCAGGGTGCGGGCGCGGTCACGTGCCCATTCGTCGGCGGCGAGGACTTCGGCGAGCTCGCGGGGTTCGGCGCGCCATTGATCCGCGTCGTGGACCGCCTGCGCCACCGTCCGCACGATCTCCGGGAACCGGATCCGCCCGTCGAGAAAGGCCTGCACCGCGACCTCGTTCGCCGCGTTGTACACCGCGGTGACGCAGCCGCCGGCCTCCCCGGCCGCCCGGGCGAGTTGCACCGCCGGGAACACCGTGTCGTCGACGGGTTCGAAGGTCCAGGTGGCGGCTGCCCGGAAATCGCACGGCGTGGCGGCGCCGGGAACCCGGTCGGGCCAGCCCAGGGCCAATGCGATGGGCAGTTTCATATCCGGCGGGCTCGCCTGGGCCAGCGTGGACCCGTCGGTGAAGGTCACCATGGAATGCACGATCGACTGCGGATGCACGGTGACCTCGATCCGGTCGTAGGGGATTCCGAACAGCAGATGCGTTTCGATGAGCTCGAGGCCCTTGTTCACCAGGGAGGCCGAGTTGAGCGTGTTCATCGGACCCATGGACCAGGTGGGGTGGGTTTTCGCCTCGGCGGGGTTGACCCCGTCCAGCATTTCGGTGGTCCAGCCCCGGAACGGCCCGCCGGACGCCGTCAGGATCAGCGTGTCGACCTCCTCGGCCCGCCCGCCGCGCAGGCATTGCGCGAGCGCCGAATGCTCCGAATCGACGGGGACGAGTTGTCCCGGCCGGGCCGCCCGCGTCACCAGCGAACCGCCGGCCACCAGAGACTCCTTGTTCGCCAGCGCCAGTGTGGCGCCCGATTCCAGGGCGGCCAGGGTCGGCTCCAGGCCGAGCGAACCGACGAGCGCGTTGAGCACCACATCCGCTTCGGTACTGCGCACCAGTTCGGTCGCCGCCGCCGGGCCCGCGAACGGTACCCCGAGTCCGGCCGCGGCCGCCGGATCGGCCACCGCGACGTTGGTGGTGCCGGTGGCGGCCATCTGCGCCGCCAGCAGGTCGGTGTTCCCGCCGCCCGCGGCCAATCCGACGATCTCGAATCGGTCGGGATTGGCGGCGATCACCTCCAGTGCCTGGGTGCCGATGGAACCGGTGCTGCCGAGCAGGAGAACTCTGCGGAGATCTGACACCCGCCCATTGTCACCGACCGCGACCCTACTGGCTACGACGGGCGGTCGTATGCCACGATATCGGGCAGTATCCGTTCTCTCGAGGAGGAGCGATCGTGGCCGCCACGGACGTCGAACCCGCCACTGACCAGCATGTCACCAAGGTGGACCCCGCGGAGGTGCCGTCGGCGGCCTGGGGTTGGAGCGGCGAATCGCGCACCACCTTCCGGGTGGCCGCGGTGGTGGTGATCATCGCGCTGCTCGGCATGCTGATCGGCAACCATTCCGGCCAGGTCGAGAACCTGTACCTGATCGGTTTCGCGGCCACGCTCGCCGGAATTCTCGTCTACGACGTCATCTATCGCCGTAAACCGCGCTGACCTGCACTTTCGCCATCTGAGCCGACCGTGCTGGGCATCGCCGGGGTTACACCCGGGTGACGTCCCGGTGCCGGTCGCCGGTGTAGTCCATGTCTCGGCGGCGCCCCGCCGCGGCGGGACTACACTCGGCACCGACCGGCCGGACCAGGACGAAAGTAGGCAGCCGAAAGTGACCAGCACAGTCGGATTGGGGATGCCGACCGCACCGGCGGCGGTGCTCGCGCCGCGGCGCAAAACCCGTCAGCTGATGGTGGGTGGTGTCGGTGTGGGCAGCGACCACCCGATCTCCGTGCAGTCGATGACGACGACCAAAACGCACGATGTGAACGCGACGCTGCAGCAGATCGCCGAACTCACGGCGTCGGGCTGCGATATCGTGCGCGTGGCCTGCCCGCGGCAGGAAGATGCCGACGCGCTGCCCATCATCGCGAAGAAATCCCAGATCCCCGTGATCGCCGATATCCATTTCCAGCCGCGCTATATCTTCGCCGCGATCGACGCGGGCTGTGCGGCGGTACGGGTGAACCCGGGCAACATCAAGGAGTTCGACGGGCGCGTCAAGGAGGTCGCCAAGGCGGCCGGGGACGCGGGTATCCCGATCCGGATCGGGGTGAACGCCGGCTCCCTCGACAAGCGGATGATGGACAAGTACGGCAAGGCCACCCCGGAAGCGCTGGTGGAGTCGGCGCTGTGGGAGGCGAGCCTGTTCGAAGAGCACGGGTTCGGCGATATCAAGATCTCGGTCAAGCACAACGACCCGGTCGTGATGGTCGAGGCGTACCGGCAGCTCGCCGCGCAGTGCGACTATCCGCTGCATCTCGGGGTCACCGAGGCCGGTCCCGCTTTCCAGGGCACCGTGAAATCCGCCGTCGCGTTCGGCGCCCTGCTGAGCGAAGGGATCGGCGATACGATCCGGGTCTCGTTGTCGGCGCCGCCGGCCGAGGAGGTCAAGGTCGGCGGGCAGATCCTGCAGTCGCTGAACCTGCGGCCCCGCAAACTGGAGATCGTGTCCTGCCCGTCGTGCGGGCGCGCGCAGGTCGATGTGTACACGCTGGCCAACGAGGTCACCGCCGGTCTCGACGGGCTGGAGGTGCCGCTGCGGGTCGCGGTCATGGGTTGTGTGGTCAACGGCCCGGGCGAGGCCCGCGAAGCCGACCTGGGTGTCGCCTCGGGGAACGGTAAGGGACAGATCTTCGTCAAGGGTGAGGTCATCAAGACCGTGCCCGAGGCGCAGATCGTGGAAACCCTGATCGAGGAAGCCATGCGGATCGCCGAGGAGATGGGTGCGGACGCCGGAACCGGTGAACCGGTCGTCAGCGTCGGCTGACCGGCCGGTGGCAGCGGCACGCGGGCACCCCGAGCCCCCGCCCGGTGAGGATGGCCGGCCGCGCCCGCCGGCCCCTTAGGGAATTACGGATAGCCGTGGCGCGGGTGATGGGCGGCGGTT